>JAIQFM010000188.1 GCA_020073285.1 Terriglobia bacterium
TCGCCGAGGGCTGCGCGTACAGCGGAATTTTGCCGGCGGTGTGGAAGGTGAGCGGGCGCAGGTCGTCGAGACCGAGGATATGGTCGGCGTGGGCGTGGGTGTAGAGCACGGCATCGAGGTGGTGGATGCCTTCACGGATCGCCTGCTCGCGGAAGTCGGGGCTGGAATCGATCAGAATGCGGTGATTGCCGTACTCCACCATGATGGACGGACGGGTGCGGCGGTCGCGCGGGTCCGCCGAGGTGCACACCGCGCAGGGGCAGCCGATGGTGGGCACGCCCATCGAGGTTCCGCTGCCGAGCACGGTGAGCGTGGCTTTCATTTGATGTTCAAGCCGCCGGGCGGAGGCGGCGTACCGGGCGCCTGCGGCCCGCGCGCGATCGCGTTGGTGACCTCGACGTAGGCCATGCGCAGCTCGTAGAGGCAATTCTGCAGCAGGTTGTCTTCGGTCATGGTCAGATTGCCCCTGGTCTTGTCGGCGAGCAGGCCGAGCGTGTCGACGGTCTGGCGCGCGCCGAGCAAATCGACACCCGGCTGGCCGCCCTGCTCGTGCATCAGCCCGAGTTGCACCAGCGCGGTCATGTAGAGGGAGGCGATGAAGCGTTCGAAATTGATCTCGAATTCCTGCGCACGCCGGCCACCGAGCTCGGACTGGATTTGCGCATCGAGCTGCTTCGACGATTGCTTGAAGGCGTCGTGCTGCGCCTGGCGCTCGGCGGCGCTCGGCGGAGGCGGGACGTTGCGCTCCTCCGGCTGCGGCGGTTCTGGTTTCGGCGCCTCGGGCGTGGCGAACTTGGGCGGCTCCGGAGGACGCACTTCCTGCTCGGGCGGCGGTTCGGGCGTGGCTTCGCCTTCGGAGGTGAAGCGGCGGCGGTCGGTGACGGTGAACTCGGGTTCTTTTTTGTTATCAGGCATAAGCAGTCGTTGGTCGTTGGTCGTTGGTCGATGGCCGTTGGTCCATGGTCAATAGCAAAACGCAGTTCCCCTCGACTCGGACGCGCTTTTCGTCCTCGCCCTGGGTAGGCTCCCCCGGCGCGCCCTTCCTCGGGATGACATTATTCAAAAATGTCGCGGCGTTAATCATTCGGTGAGCTGCCAATCCGACGACAATCCTGCTTTTGCCATCGACCAACGACCAACGACCATCGACTGTTCTTGTCATGCGGCCAGCTCCTTGTAGGGAAGCAGGCGCACGACGGCCCGAGCGCCGTTGATGCTCAACTCGGCGCCTGGGCTTCGCGCTTCCATGCGCAGGTAGCCGAGGGCGAGCGTGCGGTCGCCGTTGCCGCCGGGGACGGTGAGCGCACTGGTGATCTCGCCCACGTCCTTGCCCCCCCGTTGAATCTTGGCACCCGGCGCAGGCGGCGGGCCATCCACCACGAAGCCGGTCAGCATGCGATGCAGTAGCGCGCGCGAGTGGATGCGCTCCACGATTTCCTGGCCGAGGTAGCAGCCCTTCTTGAAATTGAGCGCCTGGTCCTGGCCGGCTTCCTGCGGCAGGTAGCGCTCGGTGATGTCCAATCCGTAGCGCGGGATGCCAGCGGCGAGGCGGAACATCTCCAGCGCATCGGTGCCGACTGGTTTTGCGCCACTGCGCGCGAGCGCATCCCAGACAGCGGCGGCGCCGGCGGGTGCGAGCCAGATTTCGTAGCTGTGCGAAATGTCGCCGGCCATGCGCGTGATGGAGAGCCCCAAGTCGTTCCACGCGATGTCCTGCACCTGCAGCGGCTCCACGTCGGCAAAGTTGAAGCCGGCGTCGCGCAGCACCTCGGGCGCGCGCGGCCCCTGCACGGCGAGCGCGGTCAGCTTTTCGGTGATGTCGGTTAGTTCCACATCGTCCATGATGATGTACTTGTTCATCACCTCGAGTAGCGTGAGCGCCTGCCAGCGCGCGGTGTCCAGGAGCAGGTAGTCGCCGCGGTTGTAGATGTACATGTCGCCGAGGATTCGCCCCTGCGCATTGAGCAGGAAATTGTAATTCCCATGGCCCGGAGGGAGGTCCCGGATGTTGTTGGTGACCATGCCGTTCATCCAGCGGACGCGGTCGGCGCCGGTGCCCACGATTTTGGCCCGCCAGCCCAGGTCGTAGATGCCGCAGCCAGAGCGGAGTTCCACGTACTCGCGGCGAGGATCGCCAAAAGTGGCCGCGGTCTCCGCGCCGAGGTAGTCGCTTAGACGCGCGCCCGCGGCGACGATCTGGTCATGGAGAGGAGTCGTGGGCATGGTCGAACAAATGATTATAGTCGACGGCAAGAAGTCGTTAGTACGTTAGTCGTTCGCGATTTGTGCCGGTATACGAATGGCGGGGTCAACCCGGCCAACGACCAACGACTAATGGCGGGGCGGTTGAGAACCATCGACCATCGCCCATCGACTGCTGTATCTTGTCCCCGGTGAGCGACCGAAAGAAGATTGCCGTGGTGCCCGGCGACGGGATCGGCAAAGAAGTCATTGCCGAGGCGCTGAAGGTGGTGCGAGCCAGCGGCGCGCCGGTGGATTTCACCGAGTTCGACTGGAGCGCCGACCGCTACTTGCGCGACGGCACCACCATCCCGGACGACGGATTCCAAATGCTGGCGCGCGATTTCGATGCCATCCTGGTAGGCGCGCTGGGCGATCCGCGCGTGCCCAGCAACATTCATGCCAAGGAAATCCTGCTCGGCATGCGCTTCAAAATGGACCTGTACGCCAACGTCCGCCCGGTGCGCCTGCTTGACGAAAGCCTGTGCCCGCTGAAGAACGTGAAGCCCGAGGACGTGAATTTCACCATTGTCCGCGAGAACACCGAAGGCGTGTACATGGACATGGGCGGCGCGTTCAAGCAGGGAACGCCCGATGAGGTTGCAACCCAGGAGGACATCAACACGCGCAAGGGCGTCGAGCGCGTGATCCGCTACGCGTTCGAATACGCGCGGCGGCACGGGCGCAAGAAGGTGCTGATGTCGGACAAGTCAAACGTGATGACCTACGCCGGCGGGCTGTGGCAGCGCGTGTTCAAGGAAGCGGCCGGGGAATTTCCCGACATCGCGGCGCAGCACATCTTCGTGGACGCACTCTGCCTGGCGATGGTGCGGGAGCCGCGGCAGTTCGACGTGATCGTCACCAACAACATGTTCGGCGATATCATTACCGACCTCGCCGCCGCTCTGCAGGGCGGGCTGGGAATGGCGGCGAGTGGAAACATCCATCCGGGACGGACTTCGATGTTCGAGCCGGTGCACGGCTCGGCGCCGCCGCTGGCGGGCAAGAACGTGGCCAATCCGCTGGGCGCCATCCAGAGCGCGGCCATGATGCTGGCGCACCTGGGATTGCAGCAGCACGCCGACCGCATTGACGCGGCGGTGCTGGCGACAGTGCGAGCAAGACAGTTGACCCAGGACTTGGGGGGAAGCATCGGAACTAAGGAAGTCGGCGACTGGGTGGCGAAGCAGGTGAGCTGAGTACATTCGGAGGGACCTTCGCATGCAATGGCTGAAGATGATCGGCAGAGCAGTGCTGACGCCGGCGGCATTCAGTTACTACAGCGGGCATTTTCGCAGTTCGCTGAAGGGCGCGGCAGTAGACCGCTATGGCGTGCCGATACCCTGGTATACCTATTCTTCCATCTGGTTTCTGCAGCAGAAGAAGTTTTCCGGCAAGACGGTGCTGGAGTTTGGCGCGGGGCAATCCACCTCGTGGTGGGCGCAGCGAGCGGACAAGGTGGTGGCGTTCGAACGCAACCAGGGCTGGTACGAGCGCCTGAAATCGGTGCTGCCGAAGAATGTCGAGCTGTACTTCGATCCCAAGGGAGACATGTCGGGGTTTGAGGAGGTGCTGCGCGACCGGCGCTTCGACGTGATCGTGATTGACGGGCAAAAGCGCGAGAAGTGCGCTGAGGTTGCGCCGGACTTGCTCGCGCCCGCCGGCGCGATCCTGATCGACAACTCGGAGGGCTATGGCAGCGGAGGAAGAAAATCAATCGTCGACCCATTCCGCGAGCTCGGTTTCAGCCGGGTGGATTTTTACGGCCACGCGCCCGCCGTGCTGCGGCCGCATTGCACCTCTCTGCTGTTTCGCGAAAAGTGTTTCCTGCTGGATAGCGAGGAAAGCCCCGCGGTTCTGAGTCTTGCAATATTCAAAAGGACTGAGTGACGCAATCTCAGTGCAAGCCGAAAGTGAAGAGCCGGACGCAAGCACTTGGTCGCCGCATGGCTGCGCCAATCATGCTGCTGATGCTGGTATCGGTGGCATGGGCGCAGGCGCCCCCGCCATCCCCACCCGCTCCCCCAACCCCCAACGTTCCCCGGCAGCCGCGGCAACCCGCGCAGCCGCCGGCCCCGGCGCAGGCCACCACCGAGCATCGCATCACACCCGAGGAAGCCAAGGAACTGCTGGGCGCGGTGGACGAGGTGCTTCGCTTCGACAGCGACGACAGCGGGCTGAAGATCAAGCACGAGGTAAAGCGCCAACTCGCCAGCCGCGACCAGGTGCAGAAGTACATCGAGAAGCGATTGAACGAGGACGAAGACACGCAACGGCTGCGGCGGGCCGAGGTGGTGTTGAAGAAAATCGGCCTGCTGCCGCGCGCGTTCGATTTGCAGACATTCCTGGTCGAGCTGCTGCGCGAACAGGTGGCCGGCTACTACGACAGCAAGACCAAGACCGTCTACCTGCTGGACTGGCTGCAACCGGCGTCGCAACTGCCGGTGCTGGCGCATGAGCTGACGCACGCGCTGCAGGACCAGAACTACGGGCTGGAAAAGTGGGTGGGGAAGGGGACATCGGAGAAGACGCCAACGGAGGAGGCGCGCGGCGACGAGGAGATCGCGGCGCGGCACGCCATTGTGGAAGGGCAGGCGATGGCGGTGATGATCGATTACCTGCTGGCGCCCACGGGGGGATCGGTGGTCTCCATGCCGACGGTCACGGAGGCGATCCAGCAGGGCATGATGGAGGGCGCCGACTCGCCGGTGTTTAACCGCGCCCCGCTGTTCCTCAAGCGCGTGCTGCTGTTTCCTTATCGCGACGGGCTGAACTTCGAGCGCGAGCTCCTGGCGAAGGGAGGCAAGGACAAGGCCTTCGCCGGGGTGTTCAAATCGCCGCCGCGGAATACGCGCCAGGTGATGGAGCCGGCGACCTATCTGGCGGGCGAAACCCTTCCCGATATGCCGGTGCCCGACGTTGCCAAGCTGCTGGGAAAGGAATGGGAGAAGTACGACGTGGGCTCGATCGGCGAGTTCGACGTGGCGGCGATGGCGGAAATTTATTCCGGCGCCGACGTAGCGAAAAAGACTTTTCCACAGTGGCGCGGCGGCTGGTATTACGCGGTGAAGCGCAAGAATGGCGGGGAACTCGCACTGGTGATGGTGACCAAGTGGGCGAATGCGGCGTCGGCGGGCGAGTTCCGTAACGTGTACGCGACGGCGGTTCCGAAGCGTTACACGGTGGACGCAGGCGCGCCCGGCGGCGGAGTTGAAAGGATCAGTGCGAGCCCGAGTGTCGAATTGACGCGTTGGAAGACCGCCGACGGCCCGGTGGAATTGGTCTCCTCAGGCGACACGATGATCGCGATCGAAAGCCTTCCGGCGGAGTTGGTTGAGAAGGTACGGCAGGCGGTGTTGGGCAAATGATGAACCGAATACCAAATTCGATGCGCGGCGTTCGCCAACCGCCGGGCAGGGCTGGAAAGACGGCCAGTCAATCCTTTTCTGGAATTCCTCGTCGAGCGCTCTGGCCGCTCTTTTGTTCCAACTCTGCCCAGCGAGCATAGAGTTCGTCCACCGCCTTCTGCGCGGCGATCATCTCGGCCTCGGCGTCCACCAGGCGCGACGCATCGGAGGCGATTGCCGGGTCCTGAAAGGCGGCGCGTTTGAATGCCAAGACCTGCTCCGCCTCGGCCAGGCGTTGCTCTATGGTGGCAAACTCACGCGCCTCCAGATAGGAAAGTTTCTTCCTTCCCGACGAGGTTGCGGCGCGCGGGATTGGAGTGCGATCTCGCCGGGACTCAGCCGCCATGGACTGCTTGCGAGCCTTCTGCCACGCATCCCACTGCGCGTAGTCGGCGAAGCGCCCGGCCGCGCCCATGCCGTCGAGTCCGAGCACCACGGTGGAGACGCGATCCAGCAGGTAGCGGTCGTGCGTTACCATCACCAAGGCGCCGCGATACTCAAGCAGGCTTTCCTCGAGAATTTCCAGCGTCTGAATGTCGAGGTCGTTGGTGGGCTCATCCAGCAGGAGCACGTCAGCGGGCTCAAGCATGAGGTTCGCAATCAGAATCCGGGCACGCTCGCCGCCGGAAAGCCGCGACACCGACTGATTGAGTTGTTCGGCGGTGAACAAGAATCGCGACGCCCATGAGGCAACGTGAATCACACGATCTCCATACACAACGGAGTCGCTGTCGGGCGCCAACGCACGTGCCAGCGTCAGCGTCGGATCGATTTCGCGGTTCTGATCGAAGTGCACGATGCGCAGCGAGCCGGCGCGGCGAATCTCACCCGTTGACGGCAGCAGGTCGCCGCGCAACAGACGCAGCAAGGTGGTTTTCCCACTGCCGTTGGGCCCGACCAATCCAACCCGCATGCCGGCTGTGACAATGAAGTCGAGGTCCTCGAACAGCCAGCGTTCGCCAACGCGAAAACTCACCTGTTGAATTTCGATCAGGCGCTTGGTCTTGCGGCCGCTGGCGGAAAAATCGATTTTCGCGGACGCGCTGCGCGCCCGAGCATCCATGTCCGCCAGTTCGCGAATGAGTTCCCGTGCCTTGTCGATGCGCGCCTTGGCCTTCGTGGCGCGAGCCTTGGGACCGCGCCGTAGCCACTCGATCTCATTACGAACGCGGTTTTCCAGCGCCTCCTGCCGCTTCGCCTGCGCTTCCAGAAATTCCTCTTTCTTTTCCAAAAAGGCGCTGTAGTTTCCCGCGACGCGAAAAACGCCTTCCGGATATAGGCGGTTCAGTTCGACCATCGAGGTGGCGGCGTTTTCCAGAAAGTAGCGGTCATGACTGACCACCACGCAGGCGAACGACGCGCTCTGCAGCAAGGCTTCGAGCCACTCGATGCCGGCCAGATCGAGATGGTTCGTCGGCTCGTCCAGCAGCAGAACGTCGGGTTGTTGCACCAGAGCTTCGGCGATGGACAAACGCTTGCGCCAGCCGCCGGACAATGACGCGGTGTCCAGGTTGAAGTCGGCGAATCCCACGCGGCCCAGCGTCTCGGCGGCGCGGCCTTCGCGTTCGGCTTGCGGTACGCCGGCCGCCGCCACTGCGCGTTCGATGATCGAGCGGACGGTCTCGCCCGGGGCAAATTGCGACTCCTGCGCAACGTAGCTGAGACGGGCAAGCCTGCGGACGGCAACCTCACCGCCGTCCGGCGCAACGCGCCCCATCAGGATTTGCAGCAGCGTCGATTTGCCGGAGCCATTCGGCCCGATCAATCCGATGCAATCGCCTTCGCCAACGGTGAACCCGACATTCTGAAACAGAGGCGCGGCTCCGAACGCCTTCGACACGCCCCGGGCATTGAGGATGGGAGGCAACGGGAAATGTCATCTCCAAATTCGATCTCAGGAAAGAATAGCAGGGCGGGGCGCGGGTACCCGAGCGCATGTGGCTGTTCCGAGCGTACTTGGAACTTGAAGCCTAGAGTTGCGACTCGTCCTACGATTCCCTCAAGTCTTCGCCTCGATTTCACGATAAGACCCTTGAGGATGTCTGGACGGAGATCTTCTTCTTCGCCGCCCTCCCAAGCGCATTTTCCCTTTTGATTTATGTGGACATGACTGCGGGAGCGGCGGTGGGTTCGACAGGGGCTTTGCGGCGGAGGATGGCAGCGGAGATGAGAGTAATGATAAGGCCGACGGGCAGGGGCTCCATGAAGGTGTAGGCCATGTTGACGAAGGGGTTCTGGTAGAGCTGCTGAGAGCGCTGTATGGCAGCGACCTGCGCGGCGGTGGTGGCGGGGTCAAGTCCGGAGGACTGGACCTTGTGAATCTGCGC
>JAIQFM010000189.1 GCA_020073285.1 Terriglobia bacterium
AGACTGGGTGGGAGCAACAACTCTTGTTCAGGAGTGTAGGGTCGGAAGGTCTTCGCCATGCCGAAAACTGGCATACTCATCCTGTGGGTTTCAAGCAAAATCAGTCGTTCACAATCGAATACTCGGACAGGCTCCTAGTTTGGTCCGGTGCCAGCGACTAACACTACCAAGTACTTCGTTGAGGACATCGGAAGGGTCCGAGAATCGGAGGGCTAAGCGGAAGGCGCATGAGCAGCGGCTACTTTCGGGTTCTGGCGGTGATTCGAGAAAGCCGCCATGACCAGCCCATCGACCTCGTCCTTATTGACCGGGCTCCCGACAGCTTTCAGATAGCGCTGATTGTGGTAGCGGAGGTCGGTGTAATCCGTAATCAGCCGTTCATCAAAAGCGTTCCTGATCTCCTCGACGCCATCGCGCAGGGTGTAACGGGCCCGGAAGCCGGTTCGACTCACCAGCTTGTCGAAATTGACGCGGTAGTTCCGGCGATCTGCATTGTCGATGTGTTCGACCCGGACGTTGGGAAACGCAGCCCGAATGACGTCCGCGACCTCAGTGAGGGTGTGATTCAGACGCGTGTCGCCCACATTGAAGACTTCGCCGCTCACTAGCCGGACCGGCGATTCCAGCACTCGAACGGTTGCCTCTACCAGATCGCGAACATGAATGAACGGGCGCCATTGCTGGCCGTTGTAAATCGTAATCACACCTTCCTGGCGGGCCTTTGCCGTGAGCAGATTGACCACCAGATCGAAGCGAGGCCGGTATCCCAGCCCAAAAACCGTAGCAAAACGGAGGATGGTTGGGTGGAAGGTATCGTTTTTCGCATCAAGGAGAGCGCGCTCGGAGTCGACTTTGGTCTGACCATACAGCGAGACGGGCTGCACCGCAGCGTTCTCATCCATTTCGACGTCGGTAGCCCCATAGACGCTACAACTTGATGCGAACAGCAAGCGGCTAACGCCGTGCCCCTTTGCGATTTCAATGAGCATCCGGGTGGCGGCGTAGTTGGTTTCGAGGGCCGGTCCGTGGTCCTGTTCGCACGCCGGGTCGCCGACTATGGCGGCCAAGTGGACGATGGATTCCACGCCCCGCACCGCTCGAACGACGTCCTGGATGTTCCTGCAGTCGCCCACAATCAGCTCGAAATTAGGATGGTTTCTGACCGGCCGCAGCGGTTCGTCGCCATACAGCAGGCTGTCCAGAACACGCACGCGGCAGCCCTTTTCGAGAAGATGCTCGACAAGAAGCGAGCCGATGTACCCGGCGCCCCCTACCACCAAGACCCAGTCCCGGCGAGGGGCAAGTGAAGGGGTAGTCTTGGACTTGATGAAGTAGCGCTTCTCCAGGAAGTCCTTGAGTATTCGTACCGAGGCAGCACCAGCCGCAGCGAGAACCATGAACGGTAGCGCGACGCTGCGGCCCACCTTTTCGCTCCCAAAGAACAGGAAGTTGGCGGCAAAGAAGACCATCGCGGCTAGCGCCACGCCGCGGAGAATGATCAATGCCTTGTACCGGCCGACGTAGGCGCGCGAGTGCGTGTAAAATCCGTTGAGGAGAAAGACGAGCGGGAAAATCGGCGAGAGGACCCAGAAGAAAGCCGTGTAGTATTGCAGAAAACCAGAGACGATGGCGTGGGCCGCGGCGGCGTTACCGGCCTGTGTCTGAGAGACCACAGATATGGCTAGGGCGGCGATCATGCTGAAATGCACGATCAGGAAGTCCGCAATCATGCGGGGAATGGCTTCCCTCCACCTAAAGTTCCGCAGGGATCGCAGCACGTAAGGCTCCTTTCTCGCCAGCCGGCGTGCGGTGCCCGGCAACGATGTCCCGTACAGCCTCGATCACGTCCGCAGCATCCCGGTCCGTCATCTTGGGATAGAGCGGAAGCGACAACAGTCCTTGGTAGATCTCTTCACAGACCGGGAACTGCTCCGGCCGGCAACCGTAGCGCTCACGGTAAAAGGGGTGCCGGTGTAGCGGGATGAAATGGACGCTGGAGCCGATGTTACGGGCGCGCAGCTCTTCGATGAATTCAGCTCGGTTCAACTCCAAGAGGTCCGCCTGCAACCGAATCGGATAAAGGTGAAAGGTGTGATTCCGGCCAGGCAATCGGGGCGGCAAGAGGATCTCGGGCAGATTGGAAAATGCGCTATCGTACATCGCGGCGATCTCCCGCCGGCGCCGGATGAAGCCCTCCAAGCGCCGCAACTGGTGGATGCCGAGCGCAGCTTGAATGTCCGTCATGTTGTACTTGTAGCCGGGTTCGAGGACCTCGTAGTACCAGGAGCCGGCCTCCGTGTACCGCTTCCAGGCATCACGGCTCATTCCGTGTAATGACAGCAGGCGAAGCCGCTGGGCGAGAGCGTCGTCGTTAGTTGTGATCATCCCGCCCTCGCCGGTGGTCATGTTCTTGATGGCGTAAAAGCTGAAGCACACCGCATTGCCGTGCGACCCGATCCTGGCTAGCTCGTACTCCGCCCCGGCTGCGTGCGCCGCGTCTTCAACTACCGGGAGTCGATGGGTTGCAGCGATTGCGAGAATTTCCCGGAGGGAGCAAGACTGGCCGGCGTAATGTACGGGCACAATTGCTTTCGTGCGTGGGGTTATCGCGCGACACACTGCTTCGGCGGATACTTGGAAGTTCTGATCAACGTCCACGATCACCGGTGTGGCGCCCAAATGGACTACGACATTGGCAGTTGCGCAAAAGGTCAGCGTGGGCACGATAACCTCATCACCCGGGCCGATGCCCAGCGCAGCCAGCGACGTGTGCAGGGCGGCCGTGCAAGAACTCACGGCGATCGCGTGCTTGGCGCCGACGTACGCGGCGAACTCCTGTTCGAACCGTTTGACCTTCGGGCCGGTGGTCACCCAGCCGGAACGGAGGCTATCTGCGACCTCCGCGATCTCCTCCTCCCCGATGAGCGGGAGGCAGTACGGAAGAAACGAGTTGCGCATCAAAGGACCTTTCGGAACGTGAGACTTGTGCGAGTCAGCCGGAACCCAAGGCTTTCATACAGGCGGGCCGCGGGGATGTTGCGGAGCTGCGTCCCGACTTCGACGGCTGCCATTCCCTGCTCGGCGAACCAGCGGAGAGCGGCCGTGCTTGCTCGGCGAGCAGCGCCTCTGCCGCGCGCCCATTCGGCGGTCGCAACCAGGATGATGATTCCGCGTCTCTCTTGGCGATCAGCCCGGCAGGTCACGTAACTAGCGACGCGATCTTCCTCTTCTGCCACGACCACCGCATCGGCTGCCACTCCGAGGCAGCAGTTCCGCGTCCAGCTTTCGTTGACCCGGTCGGCAACCGCAGGTGACAGGGCCGAATCAGCATGAAAGCGGTCGAAGATGAAGGCTGTTCTACCGATTTCGAGGACCTCCGGCAAATCCTCTGCCTCGAACAAGCGGGTGCCGGACGGCGCCGAGGCGTGATTTCCATTCAGCGCAAGCAGGAACGTCTGAATGCCGTCGATCAGTTCGAAACCGGCTTCCTCGAGCGCGTGGATCGTGCTGAAGTCTCCGGTATCCACACGCGCGGATAAGTGGCGGATGCCGGCTTCGCGGCATTTGTCGAGCACCGACCTCAGCAATCCTCGCTTCCGGATACGGGCTTCATCGTAGGAGCCGAAAGCTTCGAGCAGATCCAGCCGCGCCGCCGCGACACCGAACTGTTCCGTGTCCCATTCCAGAGCGCGCCACTCGGCGACTCCGGCTGGAGTTTCAATGCGAAACGGTTGGGTGGGAGTTTGAGTTGTAGCCATCGCTGTTGATATCTCTTCTCAGGAGCACGTAGGGAATCGTCTTTGCCAAGATGGACAGGTCGAGCCAGAAGGACTGGCGGTCCACGTATACGACGTCGAGTGCTTTCCGGCACTCCCAGGACATGTTGTTGCGCCCGTTAATCTGGGCGAGCCCTGTGATGCCCGGCTTGACGTTGAGCTTCCGCTTCTCCGTTTCGGTGTAAAACCGGATCTGGTCCACCTGGTCAGGGCGTGGGCCGACGAGGCTCATGTCACCGCGGAGAACGTTCCAGAGCTGAGGTAGTTCGTCGAGGCTGGTTTTTCTCAAGACACGACCTACTCGCGTAACTCGCGGGTCATCGCCACCCGTGTAGGCGGAACCATCCGGGTTCCGAAGATCGGGGGCGTTATGGGTCATGCTGCGGAATTTCAGCAGGCGAAACGGTTGTCCGCAACGCCCTAATCGGCGTTGCCGGAAGAGCACCGGCCCCGCGGAAGACCATCTCACGGCCAGCGCGCACAGCAGCAGCAGCGGTGAGAGAATCAACAGCAATCCGGAAACGATCAGCAGGTCGCGGACGCGGGCCATGACATTTCCCGGGGCCGGAAGGGCTCGATTCCGCCGGCTTTCCCCAGCAAGATATCGACGATCCTGCGGGAGGCTTTTCCGTCTCCGAACGGACTGCCCGCCTGGGCCATCCTTTCGTAGTCGGAGCGGTCCCCGAGCAGTCGCTCGCAACATTCGACGATGCTGGTTTCGCCGGTTCCCACCAGCCGGGCCGTGCCCGCCTCGATCGCCTCCGGTCTCTCGGTTGTTTCCCGCATGACCAGCGTGGGCTTGCGCAGAAAAGGCGCCTCCTCCTGGATTCCGCCGGAATCCGTCAGAATGAGATACGCCCGCGCCATGAGATGCACGAACTGCTGGTAGCACAAGGGCTCGATCAGACGAATCCGGGGATGCCCCGCCAGGATTCGGTTGACCGGCTCCCGCACATTCGGGTTGAGGTGGACCGGGTAAACGATCTGAACGTCAGGATTGCGGTCGGCCAGCCGGCGCAGCGCACGACACATGGACTCGAATGGTCCGCCGAAGCTCTCACGCCGGTGCGCGGTGACGAGCACGATCCGGCCGTTTCCATCCCAAGGCGCCTCCACGTGAACCGGGCGTGAAAGCGTCATCGCGAGGGCGTCGATCACGGTATTGCCCGTAACGTAGATCTTCCCGGACGGCGTTCTTTCCTGGAGTAGCGCTCTTGCCGCCCCTTCCGTGGGCGCGAAATGATAAGTGGCGGCCACGCTGGTGACGCGCCGGTTCAACTCTTCGGGAAAGGGGTTCCGCATGTCATAGGTGCGCAGCCCCGCTTCCACGTGCCCCACCGGCGCCCTTCGATAGGCCGCAGCCAGGGTGGCCGCCATCGTGGTCGTCGTGTCGCCCTGAACCAGAACCACATCGGCGCGCACCTGATCGAGCACTTCGCCGACGCGCGACAAGACCCTCCCCGCCAGATGGCCGAGGCTCTGGTTTGCCTCCATCAAATCCAGGTCAAAATCCGGCACGATTCCGAACCAGTCGAGCACCTGATCGAGCATGTGACGGTGCTGTGCGGTCACACAGACGTGGGTTCGAATCTCCGACTTCCGCGCTCGCAGTTCCGCGATGACCGGCGCGATCTTGATTGCCTCCGGCCGGGTGCCGAATACGACCAGCACGTTCATCATTTCAATACAACCGCCGTCTCCGGCACCGCCGCCGACGCTCCTGGGCCGAATCGCGCAGCGGCTTCGATCTTCTCCCAATTCTGTTGAAACCACCGAATCGTGTTGTTCAGGCCGGTTTCGAATGGAACAGTGGGTCGGTAGCCGATCAGTTCATTGGCCCGATCCACGCAGGCCAGCAGCCTCGACTTGGTATCCCATTTGCGCCGGTCCACGAAGCGAATCCCCGCGGGGTTTTCCGTGATGCGGTTGATCATGTTGGCAAGATCGATGATGCGCGTCTCCACCGCCGATGCCAGGTTGAACTCTTGGCCCACCGCGCCTTCCATCGTGCCTGCGCGTAGCAGGCCATCTACCAGGTCACCCACGTACGTGAAGTCTCTGGTCGCTTCACCGTCGCCGGTGATCGGCAGCGGTTGCCCCTTCAACGCCCAGTAAATGAAGTTCGGGATGACATTGCGGTACTGGCCCGGAACCTCGCCAGGGCCGTAGGAATTGAAGAACCGTGGCTTGGCGATCTTGAGCGCATAATGGTGCTGGAAGAAATTGCAGTAGAGTTCGCCCAGCATCTTAGTGATTTGGTAGGGGCTGCTCAGGTGCAGCGACATGAACTCTTCGCGCAGGGGCAGAGGAGCGCCGCTCCCGTAGATGGCGCAGCCGGAGGAGGCGTACACGAACCGCTCGACCCCGGTGAAGACCGAGTATTCGAGCAGTCGGAGCGTTCCCATTCCATTCACCGCCAGATCTTTCTCGGGGTGATCGACGCTGTTCTGGTTGGCAAAGAACGCTGCCAAGTGGTACACAACCCTGGGTCGCTCGAAGAACACCCGCTTGAGCATGATTTCATCCAGGATGTCACCTTCCACGAAGAGGACATTGGGCAAGGAAGGCACGTTCCAGCGCTCGGCAGAAGACAAGTCGTCGATCACGATCACTCTCGCGCCACGTTCGGCCAAGTGCCGAGTCAGATTGCTGCCGATGGCTCCGGCGCCGCCGGTCACCAGCACGGTCTTGTTTTCGTATTCGTCGAGATAGTTACGTATCATGGTTGCCTCGCTGTTGCCTCGCTGCGTTCTCTCGAAAGACTCGTTCAAATCCCCGAACACACGCCTCTCTCGAAAAGTGTTGTTCGGCAAAGCGTCTGCCGTTCTTCGCCATAGCCGCTCCGGCATCACGGTTCTTCTTCAGGTACAGAACAGCGTCGGCCAAACTGCGCGCGTCGCCGGCCTGGCAGGCGATGCCGGCCCCCGACTCCTCGATAAGTCGTGGCGCATCGCCCGCGAGCGGCATGCTCGCCAGCACGGGTCGCCCGGCCGCCATGATCGTCAGCAGCTTCGAAGGCACCACCGGAGTAGCAACTTCGGGCCGGAGAGTTACCAGACAAGCGTCGGCCGCTGCCAGGACCGATGGATACCGCTCTTTGGGCTGCATCGGCAGAAAGCGGACATTCGGCAGACCGGACGACATCGATTCAACGTTGGCCCGGTCCGCCCCGTCGCCCACCAGCAGGAATGCCAGTCCGGGTTCGGCTGCAAGTCGGCGAGCTGCTTCTACTGCTACGCCGAGCCCTTGCGACCATCCCATGGTCCCGGCGAACAGGACAACGAATTCTCCGTTTAGGCCGGCAGTTTGTCGAAACGCGTTCATCGGGTTGCCCGGCTGGATGAACTCCGTGTCCACCCAATTCGGCACGACGTGAACGCGCTCAGGGTTGCCACCCTTCGATATGACGTGCTCCCGATTGCCAATGGAATGGACTGTCACCGCGCCGGCAGTCCGGTAGGCGAACCGCTCCATGATCTCGAAAGATCGGATCACCGCGCGGTTACTCATGAAGCCAAGATCGATCGCGCTCTGGGGAAAGAGGTCCTGCACCCCCAGGCAGTACGGCACACGGAAGCGTCTGGCAGTGGCCCAGGCCGCGAGCGCCATCGGCAGTGGAGGGGAGATCGTGTAGACCAGGTCAACGTCCCGAGCCGAGAGTGCGCGGAGCGCGTAGAATGGGGCCCCCGTCAGGTGGCCGACTCCACGTTTCAGCTTTGAACCGCGACTCGTATTCGGCACCGAAACACGTAATACGCGCATCCCGGCCGACTCTTCCTCAGACAGCCATTGCCCGCGGTATTGCGATGGCAGCGCCAGGACATTGTACGAAGGGAAACCCGTCACCACCGTGACTCTGTGCCCGAACTGCACCAGGCTCTCTCCCATCTCAAACGTCAAGTGCGAAGACGCGCCGATTTCGGGCGGCCAGTAATTCGTGAGGAACAGAATATGCATGTCTATTTACTGGTGGCGGCCGTGCCCTTCAGTCCGAACGATCCGCCCGCGCCAGGAATTCCGAGACAGGCTCGACCCACACGTGGACTTTCTCGCGGAGCGCCTGCTGGATGCGGAAGGTTGCCAGAGTGGTGGCGGCGTAGTCCTGTATCGCTACCGGCTGAACTCCGGTGCGAATGGCCGAAAAGAATGCGCCGAGCTCGGCAGCGTGACCGCGATCGAGCGAGAAGG
>JAIQFM010000190.1 GCA_020073285.1 Terriglobia bacterium
ACATTGAAGAACTGCGGCAGTTCGTCGAGGCTCGTGGCGCGCAAGAACTTGCCGAAAGCAGTGCACCGCGGATCGTTCTTCACGGTCCACCGTACATCGGATTCGGTCGCCGTGCCGACTCTCATCGTCCTGAACTTGTACATGCGGAAAATGTGGCCGTTCAAACCGACGCGTTCCTGGACGAACAGCACCGTTCCCGGCGAGGTGAAGCGAATGATCGCGGCGACAATCCCCATGATGGGCGCAGTAACTGCAATGCAAGTACTGGCGAACACGATGTCGAACACGCGCTTGAGCAGCAGATAGATCAGCGATTCTGATGGGCCCGAGTGCAGGTCCAGCATTTGCAGGTTGCCGATGAGGAACATCTTGTGTTCCAGTTGCACGCCACGCCCGAGGTCGAGCACCGCCCGCACCGGAATGGGCAGCGAACTCAGCGACTCGCGGATGGAGGCAAGTTCGGTCAGTCGGTCGGGCGGGAGGGCGACGACAATGTCGTCAATCTCCCCGCCGATAGTAACTGTTTTGACCTGGTCGAATTCGAGCACTTGCGCGTCGCTGACGGCGACTGGCTGCCCTGGCAGGCGGACGTAGCCGAAGATGGAGCAACGCAGGATGCGGCCATAACGGAGCCGCTTCGCTATCCGCCTGGCAAACTTGTCGGCACCGATGATCAGAACACGCACGCGTTCCCCGGAATGGATTCTCCGTTCATTCACCATGCGCGCGAAGGCCAGTGTGGAAATCGTCAGCAACACGTGGAAGGTGCAATTCAAGACGATGAACACGCGCGATAACAGTAGCGACCGCACGAAAAACATGACGGCCAATACTATGATGAACGTCGTTGCGCAAGCGCGGATTCCGGCAAAGCGGACATACGTGCGTTCCAACAGGTGTTGCATTGAGCCGACGCGGTAATGTTCAATCACAATGCTCCAGACGACTAAGGTCAGAAGCAGCAGAAAAAGGTAATGGAAGTCTTTGCCGTCTTTCAGGTTCTTGCGCAGGATGCTGAATCGGACGAGCTCTGCGAGGATGAAGGAAACCAGAGGCAGCGACAGGATTACAGCCCGAAGCGCGAAACCGCGATATCTCAGAAGCCGTATCATTGTTGTTCTTTCGGCGAAATTAGAGTGGCCACACGTTCAGACGCGCTTGCCGGACGCGCGCAACCGATTAGTTATGTGCGAAGCCGTTGTCAACGGACATATGGTCTGAGAGGACATGCGACAGCGGCGCAGTGAGCATGGATTCAGAGCGAACCGACTTGTGCCACGCCTGCAACATGAGGAAGTTCCAAAGCTGGTATTGCCAATCGTGCGTGCCGGCGAGGTGTTCGCTCCAGAGGCGGCGCACCGCTTCCACGTTCAGGATGCCGTCGGCGTTGAGCCGCGACGGCTCAAGCAGGTCTTCGGCCCAATCGCGCAAGGGGCCGCGGAGCCACTGGCCAACCGGGATGCCGAAGCCCATCTTGGGTCGATCGAAGAGTGCGGGTGGAACGTACTTTGCGAGTACCTGCCGAAGGATCCATTTGCTCTGCCCTGCGCGGATCTTCAGCGACAACGGCAACCGCCAGGCAAACTCCACGACGCGGTGGTCCAGCAGCGGTACGCGGGCTTCCAGGCTCACCGCCATGCTGGCACGGTCGACTTTTACCAGGATGTCGTCGGGCAGATACGTCATGATGTCGAGGACCTGCATCTGCGAGATGTAATCGGGCAGGGCGCCCCACCCATTTGCCGTCTGGAAGACGCTGGCGGCCTCCGTTGCCCCTTGAACCATGGACTGCGGATCGACGAAATGTGAGATGAAGTCGCGATAGAAGGCGGTCGCGTCGCGAATCATCATCAGTCGCGACAGTTTGCCTAGATTGTTTCCGAACGTGCTGTAGTTGTTGTGAGCTGGTAGCGCTCGCGCAAGCGGACGGACCGCAGCATCCCAGGTGGCTGGAGGAAACATCCCGAGGCCCTTGCCCACGACCGCACGGATCGGCCGGGGGACAAGCTGCAGGTTGCGCCAGACCTTGTCAACCCAGTGATAACGAGTGTACCCGGCAAACAATTCGTCGCCGCCGTCGCCTGAAAGGCTCACGGTGACGTGCTTGCGCGTCAAGTGCGAGACCAGGAAGGTCGGCAACTGGGATGAGTCCGCGAAGGGTTCGTCGTATAGGCCGGCGATCGCAGGAACCGCCTCTTGCGCCTCCCGCGGAGTTACGTAGAGTTCCGTGTGATCCGTCCCCAGGTGCCTGGCGACTTGGGCTGCATAGACGGCTTCGTTGTAGTCCTGTTCAGCGAAACCGATAGAAAAGGTCCTTACCGGACGAGCGCTCTGCGCCTGCATCAGCGCGACCACCAGCGAGGAATCGATTCCGCCGGAAAGGAACGCGCCTATCGGCACGTCGGAAATCATCCGTAGCCCGACTGCTGTGCGAAGTAATTGATGCAGCTCCTCGATGGACTCTGTGGCAGTGCCGTCGTAAAGCTGCCGCTGTCCGGCCAGTGCAACCTCGGTGGCTGACCAGTACTTTTCCGTTGCCACCTCGCGCTTCTGCGGGTCCGTAAAGCAGACGATGGCGCCCGGTGCGAGCTTATAAATCTCTCGGTAGATGGTGTGCGGAGCGGGGATGTAGTTGTGCCGCAAGTACGCCACAATGGCGGTGCGGTCGATGTCGCCGGCGAAATTCGGATATCGCCGCATCGACTTCAGTTCGGAGCCAAACAGCAGCGACCTACCGTTCCATCCGTAATACAGCGGTTTGATCCCTATGCGATCGCGGACCAGGTAGAGGCGGCGCTCCTGCCGGTCCCACAGGGCGAATGCGAACATGCCCACGAACCGCCGGACAGCGGCGCTCAAGCCCCAGGCCTCCACCGCCGCCAGCATCACCTCGGTATCCGAGTGCCCGCGCCACATCACTCCGGGCAGTTCCTTCCGCAGTTCTTCGAAGTTGTACACCTCACCGTTGAACACGATGATGTACCTGCCCGATGCCGAGAACATCGGCTGATGTCCTTCCGGCGACAGATCGAGGATCGAGAGCCGCCGGTGCCCCAAGGCAATTCCGCACCGCGCATCGACCCACGCGCCACCATCGTCGGGTCCGCGATGCAATATTGCCTGCGCCATGGGATCGAGCCTGCTAACAAGCTCGTCCGCGCTCGCGGGAGTCGACCAGAATCCGGTAATGCCACACATATCTAGAAAACCATTGTTGCCGGCACGACGCGCTTCAATTCCTGCGGTCGTTCAGCAAATCGGAATAAAGTTGGTGATAGCGCTCAACCATGCGTGCTACGGAGAAATCCTGTTCGACGCGCGCACGCGACCGGGCACCGGCAGCCGCGACCAGGGCAGCATCATTCAGGAACCTGGCGGCTGCATCGGCGATGCTGCCGGGTGATCTGACCGGGACGATGAATCCATTCGAGCCGTCGCGAACCAGTTCCGTGTTTCCGCCAACATCCGTCGCGATCAGCGGCTTACCGGAAGCCATCGCCTCCAGCAGCACATTGGAAAAGCCTTCCGTTTCCGAGGGACAGACGTACACATCAATTGCAGCAAACACGTCCTCCGGTGTAGCTGTGCCGGGTACGCATGTGATGACGTCCTCTAGCTTCAGTTCCGAAATGCGCTTGCGAACTTCCGGCATCGTGCCGCGATCCTGTCCAACTAGCACAAACCGCGCCTGCGGGAACGGAGTCCGTAGTTGGGCGGCCGCCACGACCAGATCAATCTGGCGCTTGTAGTGAAAGAAGTTTGCCACCGTCCCGAACACGACATGCTCGGGACGCCAGCCCATGGTGTCGCGCCAGCGGCGCGAATTCGACGGCTTGAAACGTTCGGTATCTACGCCGTTATAAATGGTATCGGCGCGCCCGGCGGGGTAGCCGTCATCGGCCACGATCGTGCGTGTGACGGCCGCGGAATTCCCCAGCATTCGATCCAAAAACCGCATGGAGAACTTTTCGACGGTTGCCGGTAACCGGTCGTCGGTACGATACTGCGCCGGCAATGAGCGGCGGCTACCGATGACGATTGGGACACGCGCTGCCTTCGCGGCCGGACCGGCCAGGGCACAGGCCGTCGGGAGGATTGCATGCACGATGTCGGGCCGCAGCCGGCTGAAGTGGCGAACCAACCGCCCGAATGCAGCGGCGATCACCGCGGCGCGATGCACCGTCGGCCGGGCGTTTTCGGTGGCGGGAATGCCCAACGAGAATACTTGCGACACCAATCCATCGGCGCGCGATGCAGTTTTGGAGTCGAACAACACCAGAGAAGCGTCAAAACGAGACCGATCCAGGCGCGACAACAATTCCAGCAGTTGGCGTTCGGCGCCGCCGGTGGCAAGGGAACCGATGACGTAAGAAATTTTGGCTGTGCTGCTCATGGGCTGAATTGGTACGTGATGCACAAGTAATGTGTAACTGGATACCGAGCTAACACACTGCGTGTCGCATCCTGCCTTATTTCCCAGATGCGACTAAGCCCGGCTTTGGCGATGTTGAGCGCGTCGGATTCGGGATCACGCGCGCTGTTCGCGTGGATGGCACACGAATACCCGACTTTGTGAAATATATCGCCAACCGCTCTCTCTCCCGAGACGGTCAAGGAGACGTTGCAGCAGATACACTGCGCGAGGGAGCGCCCCCTTCGCCTCGCAGGATCCCATGTAAATGAACGGAGCACCGTGACCGAACGTACTGCAGGTCAAACCGGTGCTGGTGGCCGCTTCCACAATTTCTCGGTCGGAATGATAGATGTGTTTGGCCCAGTTGTTTGGCGACCAGTGTTTCCACGCCCAAGCTCCCGGACCACGCATGTTCGGCATGGAAAACACAATAGTCCCTGTCGGCTTGACGAGCCGAGCGCACAGTTGCAACAACGGTCTCGGGTCAGACTCGTGCTCCATCACGCCCCAATGGGTTACTAGATCGAATTTGCGATCGTGCGGCAAAGAGAAGAAGTCCCCCTCGATCGTCTCCACGGAGCACCCGTTGGCTGCGAACCATTCACGGGTCGCCTCCATTCCGCAACGAGAGTAGTCGGCGGCTGTAACCCGCAAGCCTCGCCATTTGGCGAGAGCAAGCAGGCGAAAGGAGCGCACGCCTCCGAGTTCGATAGCGCTGTCGCCGACTGATAGGTTGTGCCTATCGATCATGCGGAGAAAGTACCCGTGGGGGCCGAACTGTTGGTCCGTGTCGGGCGGAAACGGATCGACGCGAGACTGCGACCACCAGTCATCCCAGTAATGAACGTCAGTTACGCTCATGGAAGTAGTGTCATGTGTGGATGTTGCTCCCACCGTTTGGTGCCCGCACCGCGGAGACGGTCGGCGTGTCTAAACTGGCACTCCCGGCTTCTCCTCCAGCGGCGGCTGCGCACCAATGAAGCGCAACCAACGCGTTGAGACAGGTTCCAGCAGGCCGGCCATTGCGTACAGCACACCGATGCTCAGCACCAAGAACGCAGCCGAAATGACCAGCCCCGCGCCGCCGTTCCCGATCAATCGGCGAACGCCGACACAGGTTATGCCGCCTACGGCTGCTGCCAACACTGCGCACAGCAGGGCGCGTGCGGTGGCGGCGTCGATCAGCTTTCCGATGCGCCTGCTGACCATATAAAGCAGGAGCGCAGCCGAACAGCAGACCACCAGGGACGTGCTCAACCCGATACCGTAAATCCCGAACACGCGCATCAGGATGTAGTCGAGCACGGCGTTCAGCGGCAGCATGGTGGCGCCAACGACGATCAGGGCACGATTGGCGCCGGTCGCGTTCAGGATTCGCACGCACACCATGCCGATCGCCATTGGCACCAGTCCGAGCGCGTATCCCGACCACGCGCCTCCAACGAGCGCCGTGGAATGGGCGGTGAAAGCGTGTCGCTCGAAAACCGCATGTACGCCGGTGCTGCCGAACAGCAGCACAGCGGCCGTGAGCGGAGCCGCGACGGCGGTAAGCGCGATCATGTACTGCCGCGCACGCTCGCGCATTTTCTGCAGATCCCCCGATGAGGCGAGCTCCGAGAATTCAGGCAGCGCCACCCAGGTTGCACCCATGACCACGGACTGCAGCAGCAGGGAGTGTAGTCCGGTCGCATAGTTCAGGGCACTTACATTGCCGGTTGGAAGCAGGGACGCGAAGGTCTGGTCGATGCTGGCGTTGGCGACGCCGAAAACCGCAGCGCCCGTCAGCGGCAGTTGTGCCATCACGATGCCGCGGGTGTGCGGAGTCCACAGCCGCAAGCGTCCGGCGGCAGGATTTGAGCGCAGGGAAAGCATCATGATGATCGCCGCCTGCGCGACGGTGCCGGCCACCACTCCGTATGCAAGGGCTGTGATGCTGCGGGGGAAACCGAGTATCACGGCAATGGTAATCGCGGTTGAGATCGCCGGTGCCGCCGCTACCAGGACGTATTTACGCCGCGACAGCAGTTCCGCGGAGCAGTACCCGGAAACAACGCTAGCCGGTGGGACCAGGGAAAGCAACCTCAACAACTCGATCGCGCGGGCGTGCCGCACGGCATCGAACCTGGGTGCGATGGCACTGACCAATGGACCCGCAAGGGCGTACAAACCCGCGGCCGCAGCGACTGATGCCGCCAAGGACAGCCACAGAGTGGCGCGAAAAGCGGCGGCACGTGCTGACTGGCCCTCCCGTGCGGCGGAAGCCAGCACGGGCACCATGGCCGGCCCACAGTTGCCGGCGGCGATCGTGGCCAGCAGGTTCGGTATCAATAACGCCATGGTGAAGGCGTCCATTTCCGGGCCGGTGCCGAACGCGCCGGTCATCACGATCGCCTTCACCAGCACGAGCGAGTAGACGGCTGCCGCGGTCGTTCCGAACACGACGGAATGCCGCATTCCAGCCGGCGCTTGCGACGCGACAGGCAAGTTCTCCCGCTCCATTTCGACGACCGCTTTCATTCCTGTTCGTGCACCGCTCCCGCGGGGGGCATCCGTGGAGCACGCCAGCGCCTTTCGCGCCACCACGCGCCGACGGCGGCAACGGCAACCTTAAGGTCATGATCCGGACTCAGCTCCACCCAGGCCTGCCGGGCGATGACCCATCCGACAGCGAACAAGAAGCTCAGCAGCAGGGCACAAGCGACGATCAGTTTCCGCGGAGGCCACATCTTGGATTGCGGCACCTCCGGCGGATCCAGAACGCGGATGATCGGCAACTCCTTCGCTTCTTCCGTTTTTACCAGCTCCAGTTGCCGGCCCAGCATTTCGGATGTAACTCCCAGCGTCTTCGTTTGCTTGTATAGCTCCGCGTAAGTCACGCCCAGCTCCGGCAACTCCCGTATCGGCGGGAACATGGCGCCCTTAGCGTCGCCCGAGTCGTTGCCGCGCATAGTCTGCAGTTCCCGCGCCAGCCGGCTTACGCGCGCCTGCGCCTCGCGCACACGGTAATTCTGGTCCCCGTAGGTCTGCTCCAGCCCGCTGAGTTGGACGCGCGCGCCAATCAATTCGCCTTGCAGCTTGGCGGCCGATTCCAGCATTGCTTTCTGCTGATCGCCTAGCCCGATCATGGTGTTCTTCTTGGAGAACTTGCTGAGCTGCTCGGCGGCGGTGTTCAGTTCCGCGCCGACCTCCTTGATGCGCTGTTCCAGGAACTCACGTTCCCGGTGAGCCGCAGTGGTGTTCAGTTGTGCATTCAGTGCATTGAGTTCGTCAATGTATGCTTGCGCCACGGCGGCGGCGCGCTTGGCGTCGTGGTCGGTGAAGCGCAGCACGATTTGGCCCGTCCTACGTTCCTCGGTGATGGTCGTGTGCTGCTGCAAAGCGATGCGGGCAGTTTCGCGCTTACTCGCTCCGTACACCTTCATTAAGCCGAACCGATCGATCACGTGGTTGGCGACCGTGCGGCTGCGCAGGATCCCAATAAAGCGCCCAGCGTCGGAGTCGCCTCCGACAT
>JAIQFM010000191.1 GCA_020073285.1 Terriglobia bacterium
GTGCCCGGCACTGGAAACTGGAAACTCGAAACCAGAAACTCGCTCTTACACTCCCGCCCGCGCCGCCATGGTGAGCAGCGCGCGCAAGTCGGCCGCCATCTCGCTGCCCCGCTGATAGCGTTTGTTCGGGTCCTTCTCCAAAGCCCTGTCGATGACGGCGCGGCAGCCCAGCGGCAAATCGGCGCGCGCCTGCTCGATCGGCGGATGCGGCGCGTTGGCGATGCGGTACATCAGCGTGGCCACCGTGTCGCCGGTAAACGGCTTCTCGCCGGTGAGCAGTTCGTACATCGTCACGCCCAGGGAGAACAGGTCGGCGCGGCCATCCACCTTGGCGCCGGCCAATTGCTCCGGCGACATGTAGGAGGGCGTGCCCATCACCGTTCCGGTCGCGGTCTTTGATTGCGACGTGATGCGCGCAATGCCGAAGTCGGTCACCTTGATCTTGCCGTCCTTCAACCGCATGATGTTGGCCGGCTTGATGTCGCGGTGCACCACGTTTTGCGAGTGCGCGTAATCGAGCGCGTCGGCCACCTTGGCCATGGTCTCCAGCGTCTCCGCCACCGGCAGCAGTTTGTCCTTGCCGGTGTAGTCCTTCAGGTCGGTGCCGCTGAGCAGTTCCATGGCGATGTAGCTGATGTCGCCGTCGTCGCCCGCGTCGTAGATGGTGACGATGTTGGGGTGCACCAGCCGCCCGGCCGACTCCGCCTCACGGAAGAAGCGCTCCTTCATCGCCTTCATGTCGGAAGGCTCGAACTCGTCCTGGAAGCGCAGGGTCTTGATCGCTACCTCGCGGTTGATCTTCGGGTCCTTGCCGAGATAGACCACGCCCATGGCGCCCTTGCCCAGTTCCTTCAACACCTCGTAGCGGCCGAGCGTGGGCTTGGCCAGATCGGAGACGCCGCCGCCCTGCACCAGCACGGTGGAATCGCCGCCCGCTCGCATGCCGCCGCGCCCGCCCAGGATCACCGTCTCGCCCGCGATGCGCAGCTTCCGCGAGCGTTCCGCGATGTCCTTGAACTTCTTGTCCACGGTGGCAATGTGTTCGAAGACCTGCACCGCTTTGTTGAACTGGCGCTTGCGTTCGAAGTCCAGCGCCAGGCCGTAGAGAACGTCCTTCATGGAATCGTCTACCGGGCACTTGCGGAACTTCTCGAAGGCCATATCCAGCATGCCCTGACCCTGGAAGGAGAGGCCCAGCATCTTGTTGGTCTCGGCCGATTCGCCCTCCAGCACTTCCGTGCGCTTCTCGGTGACCAGGTAGCGTTTCGAGACCACGACGGTGTAGCCGGCCACCAGCATGAGCGCCGGATAGGCCATCTTGAGCCAGTAGCCGTAGGCGGTGAACAGGTAAATGCCGCCGCCGATGACTAGCGCGAGCAGTACCACCGCGATGATGGCGCTGTGACCGGCCTTCATGTGCGGGATGGCCAGGGAAACGAAGAGCGCGAACAGGATCAGCAGCGCCAGTTCAGCTTTGCCCGCCCACTCCGGCCGGATCAGGTACTGCCCGTTGATGATGTTCTGAATGACGTTGGCGTGGATCGCCATGCCCGGAAACTGGGTGCCGACGGGCGAGGTGTACAGGTCGCCGCCGCCGGTGGCGATCATGCCGATAAGCACGATCTTGCCGTTGAACACCTCGGGGGGAATTTTCTTGTTGCGCACGTCGGAGAATTTCACGCCCGTCAGGTTCTCCAGCTTGGCGTAATCCACCAGCATGCGCCCCTGCGAGTCGACGGGAATGTGCGCCCGCCCCAGCACCAGTTCCTTGCCGGGCGTGAAGCGGTAGTCATCCGACTCCAAGTTGTAGAACGCGCGCAGGCACTGCAGCGCGAACGACGGGAACAGCTTGCCGTTGAAATCCACCACCAGCGGCACTTCACGCTGCACGCCGTCCGGCGATGGCGTGAGGTTGGCCTGCCCGATGGCCTTGGCGACCTTGGCGAAACGCTCATAGGGCGGCGTGAAATCCTGTGTCGCCACTACCGAACCGTCCGACTTCACATTGGCGACGAAGTTCTTTGCGATCTCTTCCGGAATCGGCTTGTCCACTTTGCCCATCGGCGTGCCCAGCGCGAAGTACATGGGCAGCACGGCGTTTTGCGCCAGGGCGAGCGAATCCTCCAGGTGGGCGTCGTTGTCGAGGCGCTTGTCCGCCGAATCCAGGATCTCGACAAATTCCTTGGCAGCGCCGGACTTGGCCGACGCGGTCGCGCGCGCAGCTTCCCGCGCCAGATCCGCGGCGGTGATTTCAGCGCCTGCCTTCACCGCCTTGCCGCCACCGGCGCCCGCCCCTCCCACCTTGGCGGCATACTCTTCCTTGATCTTGCGCACTTCCTGCAGGCCGGGGTTCAACTCGGCGTCGGAAAAGAAAATATCCAAGCCGATGACCTTGGCTTGCGCCTCGGCTAGTTGATCCACCATCTCGGCCATGTAGGAGCGAGGCCAGGGCCAGCGGCCGATCTGACGGATGCTGTCGTCATCGATGCCGACCAACACCACGTTTTCGGCGGTCTTGGGGCGGGCGCGGAGCTTGGCCCGCATGTCGAAGAGCTTGCCTTCCAACCCCTCCGCCCATTGCATCCAGAAGACCAGCAGTACCAGGATGCTGACTACCGCACCCAGCGCGACATCCGTCCAGTGAAACTTTGGCTTGGCCATAGTTCCGCGCTCCGTTCCCATGCTCTCAGCGTGTGACCAGGGGTGGATCAGCCACTCGCACCTGTTCCGGCAGTGATGCCGTCCGGCGATTTCCAGGGACAAGTCCGGCCCCTGGGCTACGTGGGGGAGGTGGGCGGATTGTACTTATGGATTTCCCGGAAACGCAAGGAGTTTATGGCGTTTCTGCCGGTTTATCGGCCCGCCAGTTTCAGAATGGCTTGCCAACTTTGGGCCGTACGATGCCACGGTGGCGGAGACAAGGAGGTAATCGAAAGACAAACGGCCGCATGATGTGGCCGTCCTTGTAGCCTGAAGTTTGAGGCCTACCTCTTCTTCTCCGCGACCTGCAGACGCACGTTGGCGCGGTCCAGCGCGACCAACGCGCGCTGGTAATTTACTTCGCCGCTGGCGGAGCGCAGACGCTCTTCGGCCCGTTCTTTCGCCTTGCGCGCCCGCTCCACGTCAATGTTCTCGGCGCGCTCGGCCGTCTCCGCCAGAATCGTTACCTTGTCCGGCAGCACCTCGGCAAAGCCCCACGCCACCGCGACGTAGTACGCCATGCCGTCGGCCGTGTAGGTGATCTCGCCGACTCCGAGTTCGGTGATCAGCGGCGCGTGTCCGGGCAGGATTCCCAGGTACCCGTTCTTGCCGGGAATCTGGATCTGCTCGATGGTGTCCTTCTCCACCAGCCGCTCGGGAGTGACGATTTCGAGTTGTAGAACTTCAGCCATCAGCTATCAGCTCTCAGCTACAGCTATCAGCCGCTGACGGCTGATAGCTAATAGCTAACAGTTTGTCGTTACGCCGCCGCCTTCAGCCGGTTGCCGTGCTCGACCACTTCCTCGATGGTGCCCTTCATGTAGAAGGCCTGCTCGGGGATGTCGTCGTGCTTGCCTTCGACGATTTCCTTGAAGCCCTTGATCGTCTCCGCAACCTTCACGTACCGGCCCTGCATGCCGGTGAACTGCTCGGCCACGTGGAACGGCTGCGACAGGAAGCGCTGCACCTTACGAGCGCGGCCGACGGTCAGCTTGTCGTCTTCGCTCAACTCGTCAATACCGAGAATGGCGATGATGTCCTGCAGGTCCTTATACCTTTGCAGAATTCTTTTCACGCGCTGCGCCACGTCGTAATGCTCCTCTCCTACGACGTGCGGATCGAGAATGCGCGAGGTGGAAGCCAGAGGATCCACCGCCGGATAAATGCCCAACTCGGTCAGCGCGCGAGAGAGCACGGTGGTCGCGTCCAGGTGAGCGAAGGTGGTCGCCGGAGCGGGGTCGGTAAGGTCGTCGGCGGGCACGTAAATCGCCTGCACCGACGTCACCGAGCCCTTCTTGGTGGAGGTGATGCGCTCCTGCAACTCGCCCATCTCGGTCGCCAGGTTCGGCTGGTACCCGACGGCGGAGGGCATGCGGCCCAGCAGCGTGGATACTTCCGAGCCCGCTTGCGTAAAGCGGAATATGTTGTCAATGAACAGCAGGGTGTCGGCGCCTTCCCCGTCGCGGAAATACTCGGCGACGGTGAGCGCGGTCAGGGCGACGCGCAGGCGCGCCCCAGGTGGCTCCGTCATCTGGCCATAGACCAGCGCGGCCTTGGATTTGGATGGATCGCCGGGCACAATCACGCCCGACTCCGTCATTTCCAGCCACAAGTCGTTGCCTTCGCGGGTGCGCTCGCCCACGCCGCCGAACACGGAAAATCCGCCGTGCTGCTTGGCGACGTTGTTGATCAGTTCCATGATCACGACCGTCTTGCCCACGCCCGCGCCGCCGAACAGCCCGATCTTGCCGCCCTTGAGGAAGGGCTGGATCAGGTCAATCACCTTGACGCCGGTTTCAAACATTTCCGCCGAGGTGGCCTGCTCGTCGAAGGCAGGCGCGAGGCGGTGAATCGGCGCCCTCTCGGTGCACTGGATTGGACCCAGGTTGTCCACCGAATCGCCGATCACGTTCATCACGCGCCCCAGCGTGCCGCGGCCCACGGGCACCCGGATCGGCCCGCCCTGGTCGATCGCCTTCATGCCGCGCACCATGCCGTCGGTGGGCAGCATGGCGACGCAGCGTACTCGCCCTTCGCCCAGGTGCTGCTCGACTTCCAGGATGACGTTGATGGGCGTGGGCACGTTGAACCCTTCACTGACCACGCGCAACGCCTCGTAGATGGGCGGCAGGTTGGCTTCGCTGAACTGCACGTCCACCGCCGGCCCGGCAATTTGAATCACTTTTCCGAAGTTTTCCGCCATAAGAGCTCGCAGCTATCAGCTATCAGCTCGTGCTACCGCCGGCTTGGCTGAGAGCTGAAAGCTGATGGCTGAAAACTGCTATTGCGCGGCTGCTCCACTCACGATCTCGATAATTTCCTTGGTAATCTTGGCCTGGCGCGCGCGGTTCATCGCCAGGGTCAGCTTGTCGATCATCTCGTCGGCATTGCTGGTGGCCGAATCCATGGCGGTCATGCGCGCCGCATGTTCGGCCGCCGTGGACTCCATCATCGACCGGTAAATCTGCACCGCCACGTACTTGGGCAGCAGGTCGCGGAACAACTCGGCGGGCGGCTGCTCGTAGATGTAGTCCACCTGCGCCGTGGCAAAGGCCGCCGCGCGCCGGTCCATCTCCGTGGTGTCCGCCTCGCCCAGCGAAACGCCGGCCGACGCGGCCGCTTCGGCGCGCTTCTCGCGCTCCTCTTTGGTAAGTTCCTCGGCTTGCGCGATGGTCTTCTCGCCGATTTCCTCGATCGGCAGCACCTTCTCCACTACCAGCCGCTGCGCGATCACCGACTTGAATTCGTTGTACAGCACGTACACCGAATCGATTTCGCCCTTGGTGTAACGGTCGATCACGCTTTCGGAGAAATCGCGCACGTACTCGAACTGCAGTTTGCCGAGTACGCCGATGTGCTCGCCGACAATCCGCACCGCGCCCGCGCGCTCCACCCGCTCCGTAGTTGCGGTCGGGAAGCGGCGGCGCAGGAAGTCGCGACCTTTGCGTCCGACGGCCTCGAGGTCAGTGTTTTTGCCCGAATTCACCGCCAGAAAGCGCGCCGCCGCCTTCAGGATGTTGGCATTGAAGGCGCCCGCCAACCCGCGGTCGGCCGTAACCACGATCACCAGGATGTTCTTCTCCGGACGCTGCGCCAGCAGCGGATGCCGCGGCGCACCCGTTTCCGGATCGAAAATTTCCGCGCGCGAGACCAGCGACTTGAGCACGTTGGTCAGCATCTGCGCGTACGGCCGAGCCGAGAGCGCGCGTTCCTGCGCCCGCCGCAGCCGCGCCGCGGAGATCATTTTCATCGCCTTGGTGATCTGCCGCGTGTTGCGCACGCTGCGAATCCGCCGCCGAATGTCGAGAATGTTAGCCATTTAGCTCTTAGCGTTAGCTTTCAGCCAAACCAAAACCGATGTCATCCCGAGCAAGCGCGGCGCGATTTTCGCCGCCCTGCGTTTTCCTCGCAACTCACAACTACTTCCCCGCCTTTGCCGGCTTCGCCGCGGCATTCATGATCGCCAACTGCCGCGCCACTTCCAGCACGCCCAGCGCCGTGGCCAGCGCGACTTTGTCCGCCGCACGCGGCAGCCGCTTGGTATCGTCGATCAGAGTTTCTAGCTCTTCCAAAGTCATGGCGACCTCCATGATTTGTAATCTGCAATTTGTAATTTTGGTGCAACCGGCGAAATTTCAAATTACAAATTGCCCAATTACAAATTGCCTTACGCTTTTGCCGCCGCCATCTGCCGTTCGCTGACGAAGCGCTCCTTGGCTTCCTTCACCATTTTCGCCATGTCGGCCTTCAACGCGTCGTCGAGCGCCTTCTTCTCCTCGATCTGCTTCAGTAGCCCGGGATTCATGGTATCGACGTAGGCGTACATCGCCCTTTCAAACTCGCGGCACTGCTCCACCGGCAGGTCGTCAAGGTAGCCGCCGGTTCCGGCGAAGATCATGAGAATCTGCTTGCTGAACGACAGTGGGGTGTACTGGTCCTGCTTCAGGATTTCCACCAGGCGCTGGCCGCGATTGAGCTGCGACTGCGTTGCCTTGTCCAGGTCGCTGCCGAACTGCGCGAACGCCGCGAGTTCGCGGAATTGCGCCAGCTCCAATTTGAGCGTGCCGGCAACCTGGCGCATGGCCTTGATCTGCGCGCTGCCGCCGACGCGGCTCACCGACAAGCCCACGTTCACCGCCGGACGGATGCCGGAGTTGAACAGGTCAGTCTCCAAGTAGATCTGGCCGTCGGTAATGGAAATCACGTTGGTCGGAATATAGGCGGAAACGTCGCCTGCCTGGGTCTCGATCACCGGCAGCGAGGTCAGCGAACCGCCGCCGTTCTTGTCGCTCATCCTGGCGGCGCGCTCCAGCAGCCGGGAGTGCAAATAAAACACGTCGCCCGGATAAGCCTCGCGCCCCGGCGGGCGCCGCAACAGCAGTGAAATCTCACGGTAGGACGCCGCGTGCTTCGACAAATCGTCGTAGAACGTGATCGCGTGCTTGCCCTTATCGCGGAAATATTCGCCCATGGCGCAGGCCGCGTAGGGAGCAATGTACTGCATCGGCGCTGGCTCGGAAGCTGATGCCGCCACGACAATGGTGTAGTCCATCGCCCCATTGTCTTCCAGGATCTTCACCACCTGCGCAATCGAGGAGCGCTTCTGACCGATAGCGCAGTAAATGCAAATCAGGTCCCTGCCCTTGTTGTTGATGATGGTGTCCAGCACGATCGCAGTCTTGCCCGTCTGCCGGTCGCCGATGATCAGTTCGCGCTGTCCGCGACCGATCGGGATCATGGCGTCAATCGCCTTCAGACCGGTGGCCATCGGCTCGCGCACCGGCTGACGGTCAATAACGCCCGGGGCGATGCGTTCCACCGGGTTAAACGTGGTGGTGGCGATCGGCCCCTTGTCGTCAATGGGCTCGCCCAGCGCGTTGACCACGCGCCCGATCAACGCCTCGCCCACCGGCACGCTGGCAATGCGTCCGGTGCGCTTGACCTCGTCGCCTTCCTTCAGTTCGGTGTATTCGCCCAGCACCACGACTCCCACCTGCGCTTCTTCCAGGTTCATGGCGATGCCGGCCACGCCGTGCGGAAACGAAAGCAATTCGCCCGCCATGACCTTGTCCAGTCCGTGCACGCGCGCGATGCCGTCGCCCAGGCTGATGATCGTCCCGACCTCGTCCACCGCGATGCGCGATTCGTAATTCTCGATCTGCTCGCGAATCAG
>JAIQFM010000009.1 GCA_020073285.1 Terriglobia bacterium
CTCGAAACCGTCCATATCCGGCATCTGGACGTCCATCAGGATGAGATCGAAGCGCTCTACCAGGCATGCGGCGACTGCCTCTCGGCCGCTGATGACGGCACGGACGCGATGACCTTCGTTTTCGAGCAGGCGCGCCGCCAGGAGCCGGTTGACCGCGTTGTCCTCGGCGAGCAGGACGTGGAGCGGCGCCGCCGCCGGTTGCGGCCTGCGAGACGCCTCGGCATCGCCATCGTCAGCCAGCGGGCGCGTCCCCAGCGCATGACAAATTGCCGCGAGAAGTTCGGCGCGCCTAATCGGTTTGACCAAGTAGGCGGCAATTCCCAGCGCTTTGCATCGGTCAATGTCACCGCGCTGGGAGCCCGAAGTCAGCATCATCACCGTCGCTCCCGCCAGGCGGGGGTCGGAGTGGATGCGACCCGCCAGTTCAAAGCCATCCATGCTGGGCATGTGGCCATCGATGAGCACAACCTTATATGGCTCTTGCTGGTTGCAGGCGGCTTGCAATTCCTGAAGCGCTTCCTGTCCGCCACAAGCCGGAGTGGGCAGCATCTGCCAGCTTCGGACAATGCGATCGAGAACCTTGCGGTTGGTGGCGTTGTCGTCCACGATCAAGGTCCGTAACCCGGCCAGGATTTCTGGTTGCGCGCCGGGGTCGGCCGCCAACCCGGTACCGGCTAGGACTTGGGCGGTAAAGTGAAACGTGCTGCCTCTTCCGACCGTGCTTTTGACCCAGATTTGCCCGCCCATCATCTCGACGATGCGAGAGGAAATGGCCAGCCCAAGGCCGGTCCCGCCATAGCGGCGGGTGCTGGAAGAATCCGCCTGCCGAAATGCCTCGAAGATGTACTGCTGAAATTCCTCGGGGATCCCAATACCGGTGTCGGAGACCTCGAAATGCAGCGTCAGTTTGGGGCCGGCGGCTGCTGGCCGCGAGACAGCGACGGTGATCTCGCCGCGATCGGTAAACTTGATGGCGTTGCCCACCAGGTTGACGAGAAGCTGTCGCAGTCGAAAGGGATCGGCCACAATGGTTGCCGGCACGTCATCGGAGAGCGCGTAGGTCAGTTCCAGGCCCTTGGCGTCGGCGCTGAAGGCGAGGGTCTTCAAGGTATCTCCCAGCATTTCGTCCAGGCAGAACTCAGAAGGTTGCACGTCGAGCTTGCCGGCCTCGATTTTGGAGAAATCGAGCACGTCATTGATGACGTTGAGCAGCGACTCGGCGCAGGACTTGACGGTGGTCAAGTAGTCGCGCTGCTCGGCGGTCAGATTGGTCTCCAGAGCCAACTCGGTCATGCCGATGACGCCGTTCATGGGAGTGCGAATTTCATGGCTCATGTTGGCCAGGAACTCGCTCTTGGCTTGATTCGCTTCCTCCAGCCGGCGCTGCTCGATTTCGGCGCGGATCGCTTGAGCCCTCAGTTCTTCCGCTTCCCCCCTGTGCTGGGCCATCTCCCTGAAGGCAGCCGCCAATTCTCCCAGCTCATCCTTGGTCGTGGGAAGATCGTCCCAGTTGCCATTGCCGCTTCCGAACTGGGAGGCCGCCCGGCGCAGGCGCTCGATGGGAATGGCGATGTGCCTTGAGATGCCGAATGCCATGATCAACGCGAGAATCAGACACACGGCGCTGCCGGCAATCAGCAACCGCTTGCCATGCTCGGTTTGTGCCAGCATTTCCCGGTGAAGCGGCGAGTATTCCAGGACGACCGCGCCGACAGTCTGACCGGAGGAGCGCAGCGGGACCACGATTTGAAGGATCTGCTGGCTCTTGACGACTTCGACGAAGGAGCGCGGAATGCCATCCATCATGGTTTGCCGGACAATCCCGTGGGGATCGGGAAAATGTTCTCCCACTTCTTCCGGCACTGCATCGGCGATGGTCAGCCCGGCCAGATCGAGGATGACAATATCTCGCCGCTGTTGGCGATGCATTCCGATAACGTATTGCTGCAGCTCAGGCCGGTCGTCGAGCAAAGAGCGGTGGCTTTGAGCCAATTCGAATGCAACCGAATCGGCAATCGTCTTGGCCACGTTCTCGGCTTCGCGAATGGCCCCCCGTTTTGCTCCTTTTACCTGCTGGTCAAAACCGAGGAAGCCCACCACGCCAACCAGCGCGGCGACGGCAAGAAACGCTGCGAGCAACTTGTTTCTGAGCTTCATGGTTTAGCGGCCTCACGGAGCGCATGATTGCGATGCCGGTGAACATCCGGTGTTTCGCCGCAATGCGGTGACAGCACCATGATCCACCGGATCAGCCAACCGGGAACGCCGCGAAAACCGCAATGATGAATGGCAAGTGCCGGAAGGAAACCAGTTCAGGAACGGGACCAGGCGTCGGGATGACACGACTTGAGGAAACCGTATTTGCCCGATGACAGCTTACGGGTTGGTGCGGGCGACCTGGGTGAAGTGATGTTCCACGTATTCGTAGATGGCTTCGTTGGTGCAGACCTCGTAGTACTTGCGATCGGTCCAGCTCTTGACCGAAAAATCGCTGGCGTCAATGCGGGGGATGCGGCCTTCGCGCACCACAATGCGGTGGAAGCTGCCGCCGCCGAGGGGAACCAGTCCGCTGTAAATGCGGATGGTTCCTTTTCCCCAGAGGGTGGGGAGTTCGACCTCGTGCAATTGGAGCGAGATCTCCCGCTGCAACTCACGGAAAGCCTCGCCGTTCATGTTGATGCCACCGACGTTGTAGCGCATGAGGAATTCGTCGGGATTGCCGCCGGTGTCTTCGTCCTCGACGGTCTTGAAGGAGTACACGTTGAAGAGGCTCTCGGCATCGGCGAGGGAGCGGCGCGCCCCCTTGTTACAAGAGGAGAGGCGGTCGCTCTCGTTGAGCGCCTTGGAGATCATGATGCGGGCATTGCCGTCCATCAGGTACATGGGGGCGGAGTCCTGGAAGGAGATGCCAATGCCGAGCTCGAGGTTGGGCAGGCCGCCCTCGCGCGACTTCTCGTTGTAGGCATGGACGATGGAGATAATCTCGCGCGCCATCACGCAAGTGCGCGCCACCGGGAATTCCTGCCGGCCTTCGTATCCGAAAAGCGCCAGGATAACGGCGTCGCCCTCGATGAAGACCTTGGTGGCCAGGTAGGTGGAGAGCAGCTTGTTGACGGGGTCGTAGAAATTCAGGCTGAAATACGACGCCGGGTTGAGTCCCCGTTCCATGAGGGTGCGGGTCAGGGTGGTGGAATCGCGCACGTCGGCCTTGAGGATGACGTGGTTGACGACCTTCTCTTCCGCCGGCTTCTGCTCCTGGGGCAGGAGGAACTCGTAGAGCGTGTTGTTGATGGAGGAAAGGTCGCGCAGGCGCTGGTTGGAGATGAGATGGACGGTGTCGAGCGCTTTGTTGAGCACTTCCAGGCAGCGCAGGTCGCGGTGGTAGCGGATGAAATCGCGGAGGAAGCGGCCGGCGGACTTGGCCCGATCGGCGGCGCGGTAATTGTCGAGGCGGCGTAAGGCGGCCTCGAAATTGGCGGGCGAGAAGCGAGTGTGCTCTTGCAGCATGCGCTCGACGCGAGTGCGCTCGGTGCGATTGATGAGCGCATTCTTGAGCTGCTGGGCGTGGATGGTCGGGGAATACTCGGCCAGCAGGGGAGCGGCTTCGTAGGCGGCGATGATGTGGTCCATGACCCCGTTGCGCTCGAGGGTGCCGGTCCAGGCGGCGAGCAGGGCCTTCTGGGCGCGACCCTTGGGACTGGATTCGTCGGGGGTGCCGGCGGCGATGAGTTCCTGGGCGTTTTCGGGCACGCTGAGCAGAGAATCGAGATCGAGGTGGTCCTGACCTTCCGGAACCGGCAATTCCAGCGACGCGAGGAAGACGCGCGCGATTTCCTGCAGGGTGCTGAAACGGTCGGGATCGCGTTCGAAGTTGCCGAGCATGACGTAGTGCTCGGCGTTGATGGAATCGTCGCGGCCACCCTCGGAGAACATCAGGCGATTGAGCAGCAGCGGGTAGGCGGGATGATCGGCGCCACCGAACAGCGCCCGGCGCATGCGCGCCAAGGTTTCCTTCTCGACCTCGCGCAGCGTCTGAAAGAGTTCCTGGCTGGCTTTGCGGAGCAATTGTCCCTTGGCAAGCTGAAAGGCGGCGCAGCGCTCGCGGAATTCAACCCCCTTAGGAATGTTCGCCTGGCGCGGACCTTCGTACTTGGCGACCTTGGCGCGCAGACGCTCGAGGATCCCGTTGTATTGCGCGGTCAACTCGGTGCGCAGCAGCTTGATGACGGCAAGGCGGGCGAGCAGGTCGAGGGAAAGGTTGCCGTCGGCCTTGGCCCAGTTGAGGGCCAGGATCATCAGGTCGGTGAGCATGCGCTTGAAATCGGCGGGATCGGCGCCGGGCTTGGCAACGGGCTGGGGCGGCTCGCCTTTTCCCCAGAGAAACGACGGTGGCGCGATCTGCGGGATCTGGGGCGCGTCGGCTGCGACCAGATCTTCGACACTGCCATACATGGCGATCAGACGCTGCACATGCAGGCGGACGACTTCGGCGAAAGTGGGGCTGAGGAAGACATCGTGGCGAAAGTTGTCAATGCCGGGAAGCAGCCCGCTGAGTTCCAGGGTGGGGGAATAGCCAGTTAGCGACACTTGCCGGGCAAGGCCGGATAAGCTTCCGCGCTGGAGAAATGGGAATGGCGCCATTCCGTGCACCAAAGAATGTAGGGAGCGTCTTGCGGTGCAGAGGTTAACACGGAGTGCGGCTGAAGGCGAAGATTACGTTGGTTTGCCGGGGTCTGTCGGTCTATCAGTCTATCGGTCAATCAGTCTGCTAGCTACTACCCTTGACCACTGAGAAACTGATCGACTGAGAGACCGATAGACCGAGAAACCTCACTGGACGCCGTTTCGGGAGAGCGATTGCAAGCTGGCTTTGCGGGCGGCTTCGAATTCGTCGCCCAACTGCCAGCCAATGCCCTGAGGCTGGGTGGCGGCCCTCCAGCCGAGGCGGAAGCCGAAGCGCGCCAGTTCGACGAGTCCGGAGAAGTCCCAGTCCGGCTTGAATTCGTCGCTGGGCTGGTGGTAGTGCTTGGCGTTGTACTCGCGTTCCTGCCGGATGCCCCACTCCAGCGGATGTCCTTTGAACTTCATCCCTTCATTCACGGAAAAGGCGGGAATGCCGACGCGGGCAAAGCTGAAGTGGTCGGAGCGGTAGTAGTAGCCGGCGGAGGGATTGGAGTCGGGCCTGATGGCGAGGTTGAATTCCTTGGCGGTCGCCTCGACGGCGGGATAGAAGGTGGTGCGCTCCGCGCCGGAGACGCTGACCTCCTGCGGGATGCCGTTGGGAGCGATGCCGTCGTAATTCAAGCCGAGGCTGATGTTGCCGGCCGGAATCGGCGGGTGCTTGCCGAGAAACTCCGAGCCACGCAGTCCCTGCTCTTCGGCGGTCACGGAGGCGAACAGGATGGAGCGCTTGGGACGCTGCGCGGAAGCGGCGTAGGCGCGCGCCAATTCGAGCAGGACGGCGCATCCGGTAGCGTTGTCCACCGCGCCGTTATAGATGTTGTCGCCCGGCTGGTCGGAGTGAATGCCGAGATGGTCGTAGTGCGCGCTGTAGATGACGGCCTGATCCTTGAGGCGGGGATCGGAGCCGGGCAGCATGGCGAGGACGTTCTGCGATTCGAAGGGGCGGATCTTGCTGACCAGGTGACCCTGCACCCGGACCGGCAGCGGAATAGGCTTGAAGTCGCGCGAGTCCGCCTGCTTGAAAAGGGCGTCGAGGTCCTGGCCGGAATTGGTGAGGAGCTTGCGCGCGACCTCCAGTTGAATCCAGGAGGCGAGCTTGAGCTTGGGCTGGCCGTCGGCGCGGAGATAGGAGCGTTCGCCGCCCCAGGAATTCTGCACCACGTCCCAGCCGTAGCTGGCCATGTCGGTCTGGTGAATGAGGATCACACCGATCGCGCCCTTGCGCGCCGCCTGCTCGTACTTATAGGTCCAGCGGCCATAGTAGGTGAGGGCCTTGCCCTTGAAGAAATTGGGGTCGTCGGAGTTGGGTTCGTTGACGAACATGAGCAAGACCTTGCCGCGTACATCGGCGTCCTTGAAGTCGTTCCACTGGTACTCGGGGGCTTCGATACCATAGCCGACGAAGACGACGTCGGCATCGAGATCGTCGGTGGCGTTCTGGGTTTCGTCCATGGCAACGATTTCGTCGCCCAGCTTGAGCTTCTCGGTTTTGCCGGCCTGCAGCAGATAGATGTTGGTGGAGGGCTCGGTGGTGATGCCGACCATGGGCACTTTCTGCATGAAGGCGCCGTTGTCGCCGGCGGGCTTCAGGCCGTAGGACTCAAATTGGGTGGCGATATATTCGGCGGCAATGTCACCGCCGCGCTGGCCGGTGCCGCGTCCTTCGAGCAGGTCGCTGGCGAGGAACTTGACGTGGGCGCGGATTCTTTGCGGGTCAATCGACGACATGGCCGCGACGGCGGCAGGCGGAAGAGCGGCAGCGGAGGCTTGGCTGGCGCGCCTGTGTTTTGAAGTGGAGTGTTTCTGCGCGAGCAACGGGGTGGTGGTCAGGGCGAGAATTAAGATCAAGAAAGCAGTTTTTCGCATGAAGTCCTCGAGAATTACAGTTTCAGTTTCAGTTTCAGTTTCAGTTTCGGTTTCGGTTTCGCTTTCGGTCGCACGCGGCTTCGGGTCCTTGCTGAAACCGAAACTGCAACTGTCTTTCATGTTGCCCGCAACCTGCGGGTCAGTTCAGCGAGCCTCAACCGGCCTTGTAATCAATGACGTCCTCGCCGCGATGAAAGACCGCGGGCGCCGCCAGCGCACCCGCTTTGGACAAATGGCGGTTGATCGCCTCCAAATCCTTCTTGCTCCAGCCCACGCTGGAAATCTCGATCTCGCCGCCGGAGGAGATCAGAAAAATGGTGGGGACGTTGGTCAGGCCATAAGCGTTGGAGGCCGGGTAGCGCTCCGGATCGTCGAGCAGCACGGGCATGGTGATGCCGTACTCGCGCATAAACGCCTGCGTTTCTTTTTTCGGATGCTGGGAGATGGCGACGACCTGCGACTTGCCCTTGTGCGCCCGATGAAGGCGCTCGACGAAGGGCATGGTGTACTGGCATACCGGGCACGAGACCTTGAAGAACGCCAGCACAACGGGCCCGTGCCGCAGGGCGTCGCGCAAAGAAAAGTGTTGGCCGTGCATGTCGGGAAGCGAGACATCGGGCGCCGCTTTTCCCGGGGTGAGTGCAGGCATCCTGGACCTCCGAAAAACAGTTTCTGGTTTCTAGTTTCTAGAGACCGGGGCTCGGCGACCAGAAACCACAATGGTCAAAACTTCCCAGTTCCGCCAACAGCAGGCAGATGCGGGGCACCAATGTCGAACTGATGATTCTAAATCAGGGCGGCGCGGCGGAGAATCCTGCGCGCCAAGCCGGTGAGCGGAAGAGCGGCGACATCGGGGATCGAAATCCAGCGTCCGCCGCGCAGGCCCTTGGCGCTTACGCGGCAGACGTGCGCGGTATGGTCGGTGACGGTGATCGAGTGGTGAAGCGTGAACTCGGTTGGGTTGACGTTGTTCGAGCTCGCACATCTGCCAACCTCAGGCCGATGTGGGGCGCCATTCAGAAGCTGCGGAAGTTCCCACATGCCCGGCATCAGCGATTCGCCGGCGCGACGGCGCACAAGATAAACGCGAGAGCCGCGGCAGGCGAGAGCGTAGGTGGTCTCGGCGGATTTGCGCGGCGGCTTCGGCGGTCGGAAAACCCCCACCCTGTCTCGCCAACCCCGGGCGAGACAAGGGTGGGGCAACCGCGGCAACGGCCCGCGCGTAGCGCACAGGCGGCGGACGGGACACGCATCACAACGTGGACGCAGGGGAAGGCAGACGACGGCGCCGAGTTCCATCATCGCCTGGTTGAAATTGCCGGGAGCGCGCCGGCTGAGCAGTTGCCCAGCGGCGTCCCAGATGCGCGGCAGGGATTCGCGAGGCCAGCCGAGAACACGGCGCAGAACGCGTTCGACGTTGCCGTCCACTACGGCGGTGGGTTCGCCGAAGGCAATGCTGGCGATGGCGGCCGCCGTGTAACGTCCGATGCCGGGCAGCGAACGCAGCGATGCGGCGCTGGACGGCAGTTCGCCTGCGTGGTCGCGCATGAGAAGGCGCGCGGCATGGTGCAGCGCCCGGGCGCGGCGGTAATAGCCGAGGCCACTCCAGGCGGCGAGGACGTGCTGAAGCTTGGCCGAAGCCAATGTTTTTACGTCAGGAAAACGGCGCAGGAATTCGGCGTAGTGCTCGCGAACGGCGCCGACCCTGGTCTGCTGCAGCATGATCTCGGAAACCCAAATGCGGTACGGGTCGCGCGTGCTGCGCCAAGGCAGAGGGCGGCGGTGGCGCGCGAACCAGCGCAGCAGGGCGGCGCGGAAAAGGCGTAGGTCGGCCGGGACGAGCGTGAGTGGGTTGCTTGGCAAGATGTTGCGCGCATTGTAAAGTCGCGGCCCGGCAAAGTCATCCGAGAGCAACTCCCCTCTGGGATTGGCCGGCTGCGGAGTGGGTCATGATGTCCTTGGGGAGCCTCTACCTACCCGCGACAAAAACCAACCAGGCGCGATATTGCAGGTTGTACGTACATGCGTACAGGCGTGGTTCAATCCTCGACGCAAAGAAATGAGACCGACTCTCGCAGGATCTATTTCGGCGCTACTGCTGGCGCAGGCGGCCCAGGCTCAGAAGCATCGCTGGGCTTGCTTGCGGCGCCTGCCTTCGAGCGTTGAGCAATCAACTGCTGCACATCCTGCAAGTCGGCGTTGACCAGGTCCAGCCTCTCGGAGAGGGCCAGCTTGCGGAGATCCTCGGTTTCGGATTCGAGTTCTTGCCGCAATTTGTCTCGGTCCTGGATCAATTTAGCTTCGTCTGCTTTCAGCCCTTTGAGGGTGGAATCAGTCGCCGGTGGTTTGCCCGGCTGGGAGGACGCAGTCGAGTTGTCCGATGCGGGCGAGTCCTTCACGGCCGGAGGGGAAGCGGGCGGCTCGGAAGGGCGGGAGGGGATCTCATCGTTGGTGTAAACCTTGGCGGCTTTCTTTTCGGGCTTGGGCGCGCGCACGACGTCGCCGAGCGGAATCGATTGCGATTGCGCGAAAAGCGCGGAGCTCAGCAGAACCAGACCGGCGAGCTGCAACGGGAATCGTGGGCAAAATGACATGCGGCACCTCAATAGTTCAGCTCGCGGGTGGCGAGGATCTTGAACTCATACTTGCCGTACACATTCATTGTCGCGCAACTGTCGTAGGTGAAGACGTCGCCGCCGCCACCGTTCCAGCTCCAGGAGGGCGCGCCGGGTGCGGGATAGGTGGGCACAGCCGGATTGCCCGCACTGTATGGCACCGGAGGTGTAGCAGTGGCATCGTAGGCTCTGGCAATAAGCATGTTGCCGTAGAAGTGATTGCCAGGGCCGGCGCCGCCATCGGCAAGGAACGTGCCCCCGAGAACCATGATGGTCCCATCCCAACTCCATCCCCCTTGGCAATGCAGGTTGCCGGTCACGACCAGGATGCCGGCGCCAGTACAATTCGTGGGAAAGAAGGTGCCGTTAGCGGTAACCACCGTAATTTTCGGATTGGTGGTGGTGCCCAAATCCGGCGGTGAAGTGCCAACGTAATCGGCGGAGGCGGTAATGGTCTGGACGACGGAAACAATGCCTGGAATGGTGGCGTAGAGGCCGAGTTGGGTGGCGGTAGCCACTTCGACGTCGGGCGCAGGGTTGACGCCGGTAAAGTTGGCCGCCCCCGGCCCGGTCAACCTGCTTCTAACATACGTGTCGTCAGCCGTACTTACCGTGCCAATCGCGGGCAAGCTCGGAGGCGCCGGAGTCATGTGGCAGGAATTGTTATTGATGCCGCTGATGCCGATGGAGCTCGGCGGATTGAAGGTCGGGTTGGCGCCATCCAATACCAGCGCGGCCGACAATGGCGGTGCGATGTTCTGGCTGATTTCGGTCTGTAGCATGCGGCGGGAACCGTTGGGCGAGACGGCCAGGGATGTCACCAGGTACACCGGCGGGTAAGGGGTGGCGTTGCAATTGGCGCCATTGGAAGGCGCCAGGAACTCGTTGGTCCCGTTCCAGCACACCGCCGTAGTCGGCGTGGCGGCAGCGGCGCAGGTGGCGGAAGTCGTCCCAATCACACAGTTGGGATTAGTGGAGTAATTGGACTTCATCTGAATGCGCACCCAGCGGAAATCCAACGCATTGGTGGAGTTGGTGCTGGGCGAGATGCTGGGAACACCAGCGTTGCTTTGCCACGTGGTTCCGATGTAAGTGGTGGCGCCGCCGGTGTAGTAGCCGTACCAGGTGGAGCCGGCAAAGGGAGGGTCGGTGCAAAGGACGCTCCCTAAGGGATTGGTAGCGGCAAACTCGCGACAATACTCATTGTCAAAATAAGGGTCGGTGGCCAGCCAGGGCTGGGGATTGACGGTGGTACCCGCGGAATTGACGAAGGGATTGACGATATAGATAGTGTCGCGACCCAAGGTCGGGGTACTGAGTGGCAGCGCGATGGGAGCGCCGGTGCTGCTGCGGAGGCGATCGCGTGCCTCCTCCCGGCCGCCGAGGGCGGCATAGTAGGCGCGCATGGAACCGCCGTAGTTGGCGTTGATGGAAGTTTCAGTGTTGGCCAAGTACATCATGCCCAGACCGATGGCGGAGAGGATCAGCAGCGCAAACAGCGCCATCAGGAGAGCCACACCGCGTTGCCTGCGACGATGGCGAGGTGGAGCTTTCATGCTTCCTCTCAAGAGCAACTGTTCGATTGCCCGGTGGCGGCTTGCGAACAATTGATAACGCGCACCACGGAGCGCAAGGTGGTGGCGGGGTAAAGACCGGTTTGGAGATCCGGCACGTTGCCCCGCACCTGCAACACGATCTCGATGGACTTAATGCTGGCGATGCTGGAAGGACTGAGATTGATGTCGGCCGGTCCGACCGTCGAGCCGTCGGTCTTGTAGGCGGTAAAAATGGCCGTATTGTTGGGAGGTACCTGATTCTGGACATTCTCGACGCCGGGTTGCAAGGAGAGGGTCTGGCCGGTAAGCGGGCTGGCGTCGTTCTTGATGGCCTGGCTGCGCTTGAGCGTGCCCGCGTTCAACTGGTAAACGACGGCGATCACCTTGCCCTGTTCATCAAAGGTCTCCAGGCGCAATTCCGTGTTGTTCACCATCACCAGCCCGATCGCGTTCTTGGGATCGTTCAGTCCATGGGTGATCTGCGAGACGTCCTGGACGCGCACGTTGGGATAGCCGGAGTTATGGATGTCGCGGACCATCAGGTCCAGGAAATCGCGCGCCTGCTGGAAGGCGTCGAGCTTGGATTGCTCGGCGCGGGCGCGCTTTTGCACCAAATCCACCTGCTGGAAAACCACTCCCATCATGACGGTCAGAATCAGGACCACGACCATGAGTTCCAGCAAGGTGAAGCCCGCCACGGTCCGGTAACGGTTGTGCCTGTCGTTCCTCAAAGTCCCCCCGCCGTTCTCACTGGCCGACCACAACCCGCAAATTGACCGGCAAAGCGAAAAACCTGAGATTGCCGGAAGCGGCGCCGAGCGGGCGGGCGCCAATGACGACGTAGTTCGTGTGGGTGGTGGCGGCGGCGATGTTCCAGCGCAAGTCGTAGGTGGTCTGCTGGCCGGTGGCATCGCAGACCACATACTGCATGTTGTAATTCGTAACCTTGGCCGCCGAGAAGTCGATGACGTGGCCGGGGGCCGAAGCGCCGCCCTTGGCGGAATCGATGGTCCAGATGTTGGAGGCGCAGTCGGTCACCGTGGTGGTGGTAGTCGATCCTTCCGGCAGAGTCTGGATGCGCTCCAGCACCATTTGCGCCAGCGACGCCGCGGTGGTGTCTTTATTGTTACGGCCATTGGAGGCCACGGCCTGCATCATGAGCACCATCACGCCCGCGAAGCCGACTACCAAGACAACACCGGCGATCATGAGTTCGATGAGGGACATCCCCGCTTCTGAACTACGCCGGCGCTCACGCCGAAGCATGGTTTGCATTGACCCTCCTCATCCGCCCGCTCGACTCCAAATACCTGAACGATGCCAGCGGAGCATTCTCAGAACCGGTTGAAAGTCGCTGTACTACGAAACATTGCTGGACCTTCTTGGGGGGAATTTGGGCACATCTTAGCACCGAGCTTGGCGGAGTTCCAGATGGAAGACGGCGGGTTGAGTACTCAAGTAGTTTCAAGAGTCACCGCGGGAAAGACGCATGCGACGGGAAACGTGGAGACAAAAACACGATTGAGGGCGAAGGCAGGTTAGTGCTTCCGCCCTCTGATACCAGGTGACTTAATTGCGACGTAGACGCCGTCCCGCCAGCGCGGCCAGGCCACTGGCGACCATCACGATGGAGGCAGGCTCAGGAACCGTGCCGGGAGGTGGAGGAGGCGGAGGCGGAGGCGGAGGCGGAGGCGGCGGGAAGGCAGCCACGACGGAGCCGCCGACAGTGAAATACGCGGCATTGCTGGAGACCGCTGATTGTAATGCCGCCAACCCGGTGCTGTTGAGATCGACCGAGCCGAAGCACGCTGCGGCAGTGCCCGCGGGCGTGCCTGAGTTGGCCCAATTCGCGCAAGGTGTGCCTCCGTTAAAAACCTCGATTGTGGTGGCGTTGACGGCGGCGCCGCCGTAAAACAAAGTGGCATTTGTCTGGCCGGCGCCCAACTGGGCAAAGTAAGAGTTGGGCGAGACGTAGCCAGGATCAGCGGGGTCCAAGCCATGGGTGCCAGTGTTGAGCTGGTCTGGGGAGAGAAAAACCCCCGACAAAAGGAAGTTGGCGGTTGCAGCGGTGTTGCTTCCAGTGAAAAGCAGCATCTGCAAGCTGGCGCTTGTAATCGTGGCGCCCACAGGGACAAGCGACAGGTCGGTGAAACTGAAGAAGTTGCGTTGTTCCTGGTTGGAATTGTCGGGAGCGATGCCGACTTCGTAGTTGTTGTTGGAGCCACCATTCAAGAGTGAAGTATCGAAATTGCAGCACGCGCCGGTCCACCAACCCTGATTGAGACTGCTGCTGCCGTCTAGACCGGTCGTCAGGTACACGGTGCCATTGTTGGACAGCGTCAAGAACAAATAGACGGGTGCGCTGGAACCGTTTTGATCGCTGTGCGCGAAGAGGTAATCGGCACGCGCCGGGAGAGCGGCGGTTGCGGCAAGGGCCATCAGCAGGACAGCCCACCGTCCGACGATAGAAATCTTGCGAAGGGTTGAGAACCAGCGCTGCGTAACGGCGCAGCCAAGAGCATTGACGGTCATGACGATGCCTCCCCTGGAAGACGCGAGCGGACAGAACCCCACGCCATCTGCGAGCAATTCAGCTTCCGTTGCTCGGCGCCGGGTACGTATAAAGCCTTTGTTCGTAACCCTTTGTAATCAATGTTACTTAAGTGGGGTGGGACGAAGTAGGGGGTAGCGCCAGCCCGGAAAAACCGCATTCCGATGTGCAGGACATTTCACTTCCGTGGGAAGAACAGAGACCCTGCCGGCGGCGACAGCGCGCCCGGGTTACTGCCACCTTGCGCCGTCCCACATCCAAACCTTGATGCGACCGGCCGGCGAAACGGTGATCGCGGCCCACCCATTCGACCCGGTCGGGCGGGAATCCGTGAGGAAGATCTGGTAGGACGCGACGACAGTAAAGGGGCCAGAAGTATAGGTGTTCAGGCAGACGTTCCCGCTCACCGAGCACGGCGTTCCGCGGGAACTGAAGTAGGGCAGGTTGGTAGCCACCAGCGGGGTGAAGCCAAGCGCCATGGTGGAAATGGAAGGAAAGCCCGAAGTGGCGTGGGTGATGTTACCTCCAAGCTGAACCGTGGGGTAGGTATTGAGCCAGGTGGTGCCGCTATGGTTGGGAGTCGTGTCGATGTAAAAGACGGTGGAACTGCCGACGGTCGCGCCGTGGACGGGGTGATAGGTATTGTCGCGGATGGCGCGGAAATGAGCGTCCTGCAACAGTCCCGCGACATCGTTGGCGGCGGCGCGCAACCGGATATTGTAGATGCCATTCAGCACTTTGGGCAGCAAGATGGCGGCCAAGATTAGGGAGACCGCCACGACAATAACCAACTCCAGTAGCGAAATGCCGCGGGCATGACGAAGACGCTTTCGAGACTTCATGTTGTCTTACACCTCACGCTGCCCAGGAATCGGGCTGCCAATCTCGATGTTTGCGAGCGGGCTGAGATTATGTGGGGGAGTTACGGAGGATACTAGCATTAAATTGCCGGCCGGTTCCACCAGGATGAACCTGCCTCGTGACGCACGGCCCATGGTGAGCGGTACCGTTTTGGTCCGGAGTCCTATTGATTACCTGCAGATCAGCTTGCCGTGAGGGTGACGCCGCTGCGGCGACGCCTGCGAGCAAGCGCCACCGGGCTTGAAAACTGAAGCTCGCAACCGAGACTATTTAGGCTGGCCTTGCTCGGTGGTAGCGGGTGGATTTGTCGCCGGTTGAGCGCCATCGGACTGGCCGCTGGCGGCGCCGCTGGCCTTCAGCTTGTCAATTTCCTGCTGGTTCTCAGCCAGGGCTTCCTTGGCGTGCTTCACAACCTCGCTGAGAGTGGCAACGCGGTTCGGGTCATTGCTGGCGTCAATCTTCTCCTGCATCTGCTTAATGATCTTTTCCAAGCTATCGCGCTCGGCCATGAGCTGCTGCTGCGTGGTCAGTTTCTCCGCCAGCATCGCACTCTTTTCCCCGGCAGACGAAGAAAGGGACGGATTGCTGGCCTCCTGGTTGGGAGGGATCTCGTCGTTGGTGACCACTCTCCTAGCCTTGGCGGTCGACTTTTGCCTGGCGACGTCGGCGAGGGACGGCTGGTCCGACTGCGCCCACATCATGGCTCCCGCTAACCAGCAGAACAGCGAAGCTGCCGCGTAGACCAAAACAGTTGTCCGCTTCGTCGCACTCTTCTCATGCGGTCCTTTCATGCGGTCCCTCCAACGCGGACGAGCCGGCTGCGCTGAAACGCACCTTATAAGTACGTTAGAGCCATTTACAGGATTTCACGGGGAACCAAGCGCAACTAGATGACAGAAGAACAACCACATTGGTCACGCGGGCGGTGACCCGGGCCATCGGCTTGGAAGCTAGCTGCCGGCCAGCTTACTTTCGGAGTGCGCCACCATCACCCATCCCTTCTTTAACTGCTGCCAGACGCTGAGGGTGGAGACGGCGGATGCTTGGCCCGCCCACTGCGCGTGCACCGTGCAGGTAACGATCATGTCGGCGCCGTTGAGATGGGAGTTGCACTCGCTGATGGAGAAGTCCGCAAGTGGCGCTTTCTGAAGCTCGCGCAGGAACGCGGTTCGGTCGGTGGTTCCGCCGGGACCGGCTCCGGCAAAGGTGCCGGCGACATGCCTGTCCACCTCGGCCCAGTTCTTTGCCTGCACGTCCTGCCAGAACAGCTTCTCGATCTGCTCGCCGCCAGTGGCGCCGGTCCAGCCCGAGGCCGGCTTACTCCACATGTTGCAGGCAAGTGTGGGGGCAAGGAAGAGGACGATGAGGGCGAGGCGTTTATGCATGGCGCGACATTGTAGCAGTGCAAAGACAGGAGTCAGTAGTCAGGAGTCAGGGCGTGCATCACGAAGCTGTGGTCGAGAAGCGGCAAGCCGGAAGCTTGCCCGCTGACTCCTGACTCCCGACTACTGACACCTGACTCCCTGATTCAGTCCGCGCTACCGCACCCTCCGCAGGAAATGCTCTGCCCTGTGATCGCGTGCAGCGGTTTGTCCAGCGGCACGGAATACTTCTTCTCGATCCTCTCGCGGAAGGTGGGGCCGGAGTTGTAGGCACAGAACGGGTAGATGAGGCCGTTGGGCGCGGCGTAGTGAATGATGCAGCGTTTCACGCGCTCGACGTCGTAGTTGTACAGGTCCATGAAATGCATGCCGGCGACCAGCAGGGTGCGGTAGGTAAACTTGCCGTCCATGCCATCGCGGCCGAGCTTCTTGTCGGTCATGCCCTGCAAGGTCTGGAGGAACTTGGTGAAGGTCAGACCCGGGGGCGCGAACTGCGGCTTGAAGTGGCGTTGCAGCGAGCTCCACGCCTTCACCTTGGTAAAGACCTGCAGGATCGAGCGCCGCGTGGTGCGCGAGAATTCTTCCATGTCCTGAAGCATGGCGCCGACGTCAACGAAGCGCGTCACCGGCACCGCGGTCTTGGTTTTTTCGTCGATGAAAAGGTAGGTGCCCATCGAGCAGTGGGGGTTGCAGGTAAGCGTCGGTACTTCTTCGCCGCGCAAGGACGAGGCCAGACGCGAGAAAGGCGAAACGCAGGATAGCGGGAAGAAATCCTGCAGCGGATCGAAGATGCCGGTCTGATCCGCCATGGCGTGCGCCCAGTCACCGAGGGTGAAGCGCTTGGCCTCCAACTCGTTGCGGTTGATGCGCCCGGTGAAGGCCACGGGCTGGAAGCTAATGCCGGAGACGCAGTCAATGTTGTCAATCGCCATGCGCACGATGTCGCCGATCTGGTGATCGTTGATGCCGCGCACGATGGTGGGCACGAAGACAATCTTGATGCCGGCCTGGCGGCAGTTCTCGATGCATGCGACTTTTTTCTCCATCAGCGATGCGCCGCGGGTGCGCCGGTAGATGTCGTCGCAGATGCCGTCGAATTGCAGATACAGCGTGGTCAGGCCGTGCTCTTTCGCCTTCTGCGCGAATTCCAGGTCGGCGAGCATGATGCCGTTGGTCGCCGCCTGCACGTGGGAGAAGCCCATATCGCGCGCCATGGCGCAAATTTCGAAGAACTGCGGATGGATGGTGGGCTCGCCGCCGGAAAATTGCACGACGCGCCCGGCGACCGGCTGCTCATCGCGCAGCGCCTGCAACATGCGGCGGACGTGGTCGATGTCGGGCTCGTAGAGATAGCCCTGCACGTTGGCATTGGCGAAGCAGACCGGGCAGGTCAGGTTGCAACGGTTGGTGAGATCGACGTTGGCGAGCACGGTGTGCGAGATGTGCATCGAGCACAGGCCGCACTGCTCCGGACAGCGCGTGGCGTTGGGAATGGCGGGATTCTTGACGCCGCGGTTGTCGCCGAAGTGCCAGTTCTCCATCTTCAGATAAAGCTCCACGTCGGGAGAGATGAGGTCGCGGAAGCGCCCATGCGCGGCACAAGACTTCTCCATGTACACCCTGCCGTTGTCCTCGAGCAGCATCGCCTCAATCAGCTCGCTGCACTCCGGGCACAGCGACTGGGTCTGCCGCGGCAAGCCCTTTTGCACCGGGGTGATCGGTGAGCCGGAGTAGGTGGTCAGCGGCTGCACGATCTTGAAATCCGGGCGGCGGCCAGGCAGAAACGCCGGTTTCGGCGACGGGGGAAAGGTCTGTGTGCTCAAAGCGGGGTCCTCCTCGATTGAGTAGTCCTGGGGCGCGTGCCGACAAAGGCACACTACCGGCGACTGCCCGATTAGAACCCGGCCAGGGACAAATCCCCAAAAGCACTCCAATGCGGGGAGCTGCCGTTGGCTGCAGGACCGTGCCGTTCACGCCCGGAAAACGACCGGGAGCGAAGGTTCGTCACGCATGGATGTGAGGAGGATCACAAAGGAAGCCGTCATCTATCAGCTATCAGCTTTCAGCCGTTGCGAGTAGGGCAGTTGTTATACTCGTACTCCGACCTATGCTCCGTCGAAGATCTGCTCGTTGCACCGTATGGCAGTTGCTCGCTCTCCTTGTTTTCTCCGTTAGTGCTGCCAGCCAGAACGTCCCTCCTACGCTTTATTCCGGCATGCGCTGGCGGATGATCGGACCATTCCGCGGCGGGCGCAGCCTGACTGCCGCCGGGGTACGAACACCCCAGCAGGCAAAAATCGGGCCTGCTGGGGACCCCGTCCGCGGGCAGCGCGACGTCTACTACTTTGGCGCGGTGGGCGGCGGAGTGTGGAAGACGAGCAACGGCGGGCGGACCTGGCAGCCGATTTTCGATGCGCAGCCGATCGCTTCGATCGGATCGCTGGCGGTGGCGCCGTCGGACCCGGACATTATTTATGTCGGAACGGGCGAGGCGTCCATCCGCTCCGACATATCGTTCGGCAACGGGGTTTACAAGTCCGCCGATGCCGGACAAACGTGGACGCACATCGGCCTGGAAGACACACGCCATATCGGCCGCGTGCTGATTGATCCGAAAGATCCGAACATCGTTTTCGTCGCGGCGCTGGGCCATGCCTACGGGCCGAATGCGGAGCGCGGCGTCTTCCGCAGCAGCGACGGCGGTCGCTCGTGGCAGAAGGTCCTCTACAAAGACGAGAACACGGGCGCGATTGACCTGGCGTTCGACCCAGAAAATTCGAAGATCATATACGCCACATTGTGGAATGCGCATCGCCCGCCGTGGAGCACCTACGCGCCCATCCAGAACGCGGGCGGCGGTTTGTACAAATCCACTGACGGCGGAACCACCTGGACGCAGATCAAAGGCAACGGCTTGCCAGAGGCCGACTGGGGACGCGCCGGGATTGCAACATCACGCGCGGTGGTGTACGTGCTGCTCGACGTGCTGAAGGGCGCCGAGGGTGGCCTGTACCGCTCCGACGACCGCGGCTCGAGCTGGCGGCGGGTGAGCGATGATAAGCGTATCTTCGGGCGGCAGTGGTACTTCGGCGAGATCACCGCCGATCCGAACAATCCCAACATTGTTTACGCGCCCAACGTGGCTCTGTACAAGAGCAGCGACGGAGGCAAGACTTTTGCTGCGCTCAAGGGCGCGCCCGGCGGCGACGATTATCACTTCCTGTGGCTCGATCCTGACGATGCGGCGCGCATGATTGTGGCCAGCGATCAGGGAACGATCGTCAGTGTGGACGGCGGCAAGACTTGGACGTCGTGGTTCAACCAGCCGACGGCGCAGTTCTACCACGTCGCCACCGACAACCAGTTTCCTTATTACGTCTACGGCGCGCAGCAGGACAGCGGCACGGTGGCGACGACCAGCCGCAGCGATTACGGCTCGATTACCTATCGCGACTGGTATTCGGTGGGAGGAGGCGAGGCGGGATACATCGCGCCCGATCCGGCCGATCCCAACACCGTCTATGCAGGCGACACCTATGGGCGGCTGTACCGCTGGGACAAAATCACCGGACAGTCGCAGGACATTTCGCCGACCGCGGTGGAAGAATGGACGACGCCAATCACGGCGAAGAAGCTGCGCTTTACCTGGACTTCCCCGGTGGTGTTCTCGCCGCACGATCCCAAGACGCTCTACATGGGCGCGCAGTACGTGCTGCGCTCAACCGATCGCGGCAATTCCTGGCTGGTGATCAGCCCGGATCTGACGGGATGCGCCACCAATGAGGAACCCGGCCGAGGGCGGCCGGGCTACACGCCGGGCTACACCCCTCCGGCGGATACAGTCACAACGGAGAATGCGGCCGCGCGCTGCTATGGCGTGGTGTACACGATCGCTCCGTCGCCGGTGGATGCGAATGTGATTTGGGCAGGCACGGATACGGGGCGAATCTGGTTGACGCGCGATGGCGGGAAGACCTGGCAGAACATCTCGCCAACGATGATGTATCGCACGGATCCGTCTGATGACGGCCGCGACTGGAGCAAGGTCAGCATGATCGAAGCATCGCACTTCGACGCGGGCACCGCCTACGTCGGTGTTGACCGGCACCGGCGTGACGACTACGGGCCGCACATTTTGCGCACGCACGACTTCGGAAAATCCTGGGCACATGTGGCGATGGGAATTCGTTTTCCGATCGATCACATCGGCGGGCCGCGAAACCCCGCTCCGCCGCCAGCGTTTGTCCACGCCGTTCGCGAAGATCCCCAACGCAAGGGCCTGCTCTACGCCGGCACCGAGATGGGCGTGTACGTCTCGTTCAACGACGGCGAAGAATGGTCTCCTTTGCGGCTCAACCTGCCAGTCGCGCCGGTGCATGATCTGGTTGTGCATGAGGACGATCTGGTGATCGCCACGCACGGGCGCTCCTTCTGGATTCTGGATGACCTCACGCCGCTGCGGCAGATGTCGCCCAAGCTGGCGAAATCCGCAGCGTATCTGTTTGCGCCGCAGACCGCGATACGGGTCCGCAGCGATGTCAGCCGCGACACGCCGCTTCCCGCCGATGAGCCCGCCGGCCAGAATCCGCCCGCGGGCGCAATCTTCGACTACTATCTCGGCGCGCCGGCGAAAGAAATCGCGCTGGAGATTCTGGACAGCAGCGGCAAGTTGGTGCGACGGTTCTCGTCCGCCGACAAACCCGTCCCGCCGGAGAGCAACGTCGCTTTCTCAAGTGACTGGTTCGCACCGCCGCCAAAATTGCAGCCGACAGCCGGCGAGCATCGTTTCGTCTGGGACCTGCGCTATCCCGACCCGCCCAGCCTGCGTAAGAACTACGACATCTCGGCGGTGTACGCGGTCGGCGCGGCCGGCCTGCCGCGCGGGCCGCTAGTGCTGCCGGGCAAGTACCAAATTCGAATGACCGCGGACGGAGCGACCCTCATCCAGCCGCTGATGGTGAAGCTTGATCCGCGGTTGAAAGTCAGCGCCGCCGATCTGCAAAAGCAATTCGACTTGGAAATGCAGATCAGCGCTGCAATGCAGCAGGCGTACACAGCTCTGGAGCAACGCGGACAGCTCGCAAAGCAGCCTCAGACGCCCGGAGAAGCTAACCCGCTCGCCAGGACGCTCAACAACCTTGCGACCTTACTGGAGGTGGTGGATACCGCGGACGCCGCACCCACTCAGCAGGCGCAGGAAGCGTGGCAGGAGCTGCGGGAGAAACTAGATCAAGAACTTCAGCGCAAGTGAGTGCCGTCCCTACGGGACTCGGGCTCTAATGCATCCATTCCCGGCACTGACGTGCCGGTCTATGAACTGCCGTCCCTGCGGGACTGAGCACACGCGGGGCGCGCGTGTGCCACACGATCACGTTCGGGGACGAACGCGCTCCAGCCGCTTCTCGCGATCAAGGGCAAGCGCGCTCCAACATCTCACACTCAGAACTTAGTCGCCCAGCACTGCCTCGTGCTCTTCGTGCTTGGCGTGACCGTTGCCATTCCCGTTTGACTTTCCATTGCCGTTTCCGTTGCCGTTGGCGGGCGCAAGAGTGGTCAGCGGGACAAATCCTTCCGGCTGCTTTTCTTTCAGCACGACTTCGCGGTACATCTTGGCCATCTTTTCGTTGTACGCGGGATCGTTCTTCTGCTTGGCGTCGCGGGCGCGAATTTTTTCCTCGCGCGCATTCTTGGCGATGCCCAAGTGGTCGAGATCGTGTTGCTCTTCTTCGGTGACCAGGTCGCGGTTCAGCTTGAGCGCCTTCAGTTGCACGCCGTCGCTGATCGAGACCTTCTTGCCGCCGGCAAAGATTTCGTGCCGCCCGTGCTCCTCGTACCACTTGGTGAGGGTGGCGGTCATGTGCATCTTCTCGATGATGTTGCGCCAGCCGACGCCCGTGTTATAGGCGCAGAAGCTGATCTCGCCCTCCTGCGTGGCGTAGGGAATGATGCACTGCTCGGTGCGGCGGAAATCGTAGTTGTAGAGGTCCTGGAACCACATGCCGGCGACGAACAGGACGTTCCAGCGATCGTCGCGGCGCTTCTCCACGTCTTCCAGGGTGCGGTCGGCGGTAGTCTTGCCGTAGCCGCCACTTTGCGCTTTCTTGCTCACGCCGAAGCTCTTGTCGAGCTTCTTCAGGAACTCGAAAATGGTGAAGTGGGTGGTGGTCTTGAACGGGTTGTAATTGCGCGTCAGCGCCAGCGCCATGCCGACCGACGACCAGAACTTGCTGCGGCCGCCGTCGGTGACCATGGCCACATCCTTGGCAAACTGGTCGGCATTGATGAAGGCGGTAATCGGCGCGGATTCCTTGGTGATCTTGTCCACCATGATGCCCATGCCGACGCCGCAATTGGGGTGGCAGCCACAGCTCAGTTGCCCCCATTCGGCGGTGGGCCCGTGCACCAAGTCGGCCCAGTCGGAGAACGTTCCCATGAAGGAAAGCGGAAACCAATCGCGCGCCGGTTCGCCCAATCCGGTCCGGTTTTTCACGTCGTGCGCCAGGTGCGCCAGGGTGTAGCGTTGCGCGGCGCGACGCTCGTCGGTAATGGCCTCATCGCGTCCGGTGAACGAGACGGGCTGGAAGGAGATGAACGAGATTACCCTCGGGTTGTCGAGCGCAAATTTCACCAGGTTCCCGACTTGCTCGTTGTTAATGCCGTTGACGATGGTGACCACGGGCACGACATCAACGCCCGATTCGAAGAGGTTCTCGATCGCCTTCAGCTTGACGTCGAACAGGTTGCCGACCTTGCGGTGCGCGTTGGCGGCGTTGCCGATGCCGTCGAACTGCAGATAGGCATAGCGCAGGCCCGCTTCCGCCGCCTGCTTGCAGAATTCCTTGCTCTTGGCAAACTCGATGCCGTTAGTCGCCGCCTGCACCGAGGTATACCCGACCTTGCGCGCGTAGCGAACGGCGTCCAGGAAATAGGGCGACAAAGTCGGCTCGCCGCCGGAAAACTGCACCGACATCTGCCGCTTCGGTTTGATCGAAACGGCATTGTCGAGCATGGTCTTAATTTCTTCCCAGGTGAGTTCGTGCACGAACCCGACCTGGTTGGCGTCCATGAAGCAGGGATCGCACATCATGTTGCAGCGGTTGGTCAGGTCAATGGTGAGCACCGCGCCGCGGCCCCACTTCACCGTGCTGGTGCCATGGTGGTGCAGCTTCTCGTCGTTGTGGGAGCGGATGTCGCGGCCGGGAAAGACCGCCTCGATGTGCTTGAACATGGCCGAGTCAATCGACATCACGTCTTCGAAGTGGCCGTGCTTGGGGCAGTCCTTGACCATCAGAATCTTGCCGTCGCGCTCGACGATCTGCGCCTTGATCTCGCCGACCTTCTCGTTGAGCAGGATCTCGTGCGGCAGCTTGCCGTCGAGGATCTGCTGCCGGATTTCGGGCACGCACTTGGGGCACAGCGAGTCAGTGGCGCGCGGCCAACCGAGCGGCGGCTTTTGCTTTTCGTAGGATTTCAGGAGAGGTTTGTCGGACCATTTGGGTGTGAATGAGGGCTTCTGGTTGAAACGATTGCCGAATTCAAATACCCCCCAGGCCGCCTTGGCGGCGTACACCAGTCCCAACTCGACAAACTTGATCGGCTTAGGCATCGTCTATCACCCTTTCGCGGTGGCACAGCAACAACAAATAACTAAAGATGTAATGCACCCCAACTTAGATAAACGAATTCACCCAGCCGCCCCCACGGGCGGCGCACTTCGCCCCACGGTCATCATGGTATTGGCTGTCGCTGTGCGCCTCATTCGGAAAGCATGAAAAGGAAAGATTTGGCTGCTCAGTGGCACGCATGTGCATTAAACGGGGTCACAATCCGGCGGCTAACTGCTTGAAAAACAAGGAGGATTGATGAATCCAGGCACGCTTGTGGCAGGCGGCAACCAGCAGACTGCCGGGGCGGCAGCCGGGCATCGTCGAGCATCGAAACTGAGAGCCCCAGTAACAGAGAAGGTACGAACGGATTGACCCCGGAATTCATGGCGGCCGATAATGATTGCGCCTGGCACCGCGCCACGAGTGTGGACTACTGCAATGACTCAATCCGACAAGCGCCGATCTTCGCGACCTTCTTTCGAGGACGCTGGACGCAAACTGGAGGAAGCTGCCCGTCGTCTGGAACAGGAGACGGAGAAATTCATCCGCTACCTGAACGACGAGGTGGTGCCGGAAGTTCGCGAGCACTCCAGCCGCGGCCTGCGCCGCGCCTCCAAGGAGCTGGAGAAATTCGCCGATTACCTGGAAGAAACGAAGAAAACCCGCCGTTAGTCGAGGGTCGATGGTCGATGGCCCAAGACAACCAGTCGATGGCCGGCGGTCGATGGCCGATGGCAAGAAGGCTAGCGGCGGCTTTCTTCAAAGTGGCGATTGCCGCTTCCACAACAAAGCGCCGAATTTCAAAGCGGCCAAGGACTAACGACCAACAACCATCGACGGCTTCTTGGTTTTCTCTATGTCTCTGTGTCTCCGTGGTGTTGTTCTCGCTGGGGTGCGGACACAAGAAGCAGGCGCAGAAACTTCCGCCGCCACCGCCGATCGCGCCCACCGCCGCAACTCCGGGGGAAACCGCGAAAACGCCGCCGACGGCGCCGTCCAAAACCAAGCCGTTGTTTGTGCAGATGGGGAAAGCAAGCTGGTACGGAGCGCCTTATCACAATCGCCGGGGATCCAACGGCGAAATCTACGACATGAACGCGCTCACGGCCGCGCACCTCACGCTGCCGTTAAATTCCATCGTGCGCGTGACCAACATGAAGACCGGGCAAGCGGTAGTGGTGCGAATCACCGACCGCGGGCCTTTCGTGGAAGACCGCATCGTCGATCTCTCGATGGCAGCCGCCAAGGCGATTGACGTATGGCGCCACGGCACTGCCCTGGTCAAATTGGAAGTCTTGCAGGCGCCGGCGGACATACGCAGCGGCGGACGATGGGGAGTGCAACTGGGCGGCTTCCCCGAAGAGGAAGAGGCGCGCCGCATCCAGGACAAGCTCTCCCGCCGCTATCACACCGCCAAGGTGCTGGCTTTCAGCAGCCCGGTCGGCGATTGGTGGGTGCGGGTGCGGGTTCAGGGCGACGACAAGCGCCGCGCCGAGGAAGTCGCCGGCAGCAGCCCCGCCGCGCGAGAGCACACGTTTCTAGTGAGGCTGGATTAAACAGTTTCAGTTTCAGTTTCAGTTTCTGGCTTCTGATTTCCAGTTGATGCCGGTGGAATCCCCAGGGCAGCAGTCCAACGGCGGTTGCAAACCTCGTGCTACGCTTCCTTGTTGGTTCGGCCACTAGAAACTAGAAGCCAGAGACTGGAAACCATGCCCGACTGCCTCTTCTGCAACATGATCGCCGGCAAGACGCCGTGCCGTAAGGTCTTCGAAGACGCGCAGGTTTTTGTCATCGAGGACATCCGCCCGCAGGCGCCCACGCACGTGCTCATCCTCCCCAAGAAACACATTCGCGGGTTGAAGGAAGCTCAAACCGAAGACGCGGAGATCATCGGCCGCATGCACCTGGTGGCGGCGCAGATCGCGAGCCAGCGCGGCATCGAGGACGGCTATCGCACGGTGTACAACGTCGGGCCGCGTTCCGGCCAATCCGTCTTCCACCTGCATCTGCACCTGATCGGCGGGCGCGACATGAAGTGGCCGCCGGGATGAAGAAGCTTTCAGCTTTAGGCATCGCGCAGGCGCACACGGGTGCCTGAGGCCTTGCGCCCTGCAGCCTGGGGCCTACTGGATATCCAGCTCGTCCGGTGCGCCATGGCGGCGCAGCAGCGACGGCAGGTTCTGCGAAAATGCGGAGCGCGGGATCACCATGTCGCAACCCGCCTCCATCGCCTTCACTTTCAGGTCGCCCTGCACGTGCGAAAGGAATCCGATGATGGTGGTGTCCTTCTTCAGTTCCTTCTTCAGCCGGGGAATGGTCGTCAGTGGCTTGGCGCCGGCGTTGTTGAGGTCGAAGATGATCAGCGACGGTTTGTCGTTGCCGTTCTGAGCCATCCGCTCCAGGATGTCCTTCTCCGTTTTGACGAACTCCACCTTGACGTTCAGCTTGCGCGACGTCTCCTGGATTTTGGCCAGGAAGAACAGGTCGTCAATAAAGGCGAAGATACGCGGGGCGGCGTTCTCGTGCTGCTGCGGCAGCGGCTCCGGATCGGGTTGCAGATACTGCGTGCCGGCGGCCCGTTTCCCGGCAACATTGTTGCCCTGCAGCGCGGCACGGTAGCTGTGGTCCATGGGGTGCGTAAAGACGCCGCCGGGATTGTTCTGCTGCTGCTTATGCTGGCCTTTGCTGCCCTGGTATCCACCGGGGCGAGCTCCGGGGCCGCGACGGCCGCGGCGACGCTTTCCTTTCCCTCCATGGCCTGAGGGACGCTTCGGTCCAAAATTCATGATGCTCTCTTCAATCCCGCCGGGGAGCGGGAACATTATGTACGCTGAGCTGAATCACTCCGTCGGAGACGCCCACTGGTCACGCAATTTCCCGAGTGCCTTCACTCCGGGGTGCGGATGGAAAATCGTGAACTATTCTCGTCCGCATGACGCTTGGCAATTGCTGCGCGCGGACTGCGGCACGGGAGAGTGCCGCTCGGAAGCCGATATTGATACTAACCGCCGTCGCTGTGGAAACGCAAGCCCAATGCGAATGAGGGATAGTGTCTAAATTCTCTAGTACGACACTACCCTAGCGAAGCGCTCCGGGTTAGTGGCATAGCTGGGCCGAATGCTGTGGGAAGTATTCCAGGGGAGAAGGGTTGAATTCTAATCCCCGTAGGGCACAACAACCTGAGCATGGCTTTCGCTCCCACGCGCCTGGAGCCTGCCGCCCGAGAAATGGCCGTCGAGTTCTTCGCGGTCGCGCTACAAAGTGAACGGCGCATGCGCCGGAGTTCACTAGTCCCAGAACTGACACCGAGAAGTGGATTTTAAATTCAACGCCCGTGCACGAATCCAGTAAGCCTTTATGATTGTGGTAGATTCGTCGGAGCGGGCCCGTAGCTCAGCGGTTAGAGCAGTGGACTCATAATCCATTGGTCCCAGGTTCAAATCCTGGCGGGCCCACCAAAAGGATCAATCGCTTACACGAGTGGCCATTTTTGAATTTTGCCGGAAAGAGCCGCTAAATCCATTGGTCTCGGGTCCAAATCCTAACGAGCCCATCGCTCTTCAATCAGTTACAGGGGTTGTATTTTTGGGTATGCCGCGAGAATTTCTTGGCCCACTACGCTTCCGTCGCGTTGCTGGGCCCGGGCTCAGTGCGGCACGCACGATCGAGCTGGCCGATTTTGGAGGTTCCCGATGTCGGCTGCTTAGAAACTCTACACTGCGTCGAGGTGCCAGTGCGTCTGCACCAGTTACTGTCCCTTCTCTCGCCGACCCTAAAAGGCATAGCGGGGCCGCAGTTAATTCGAGCTAGGAGCGTGTCTGACTAACGGAAAATCGCGGATCGCAACCACAAGCAATTGTGGTTCGCCATTCAGATCACCGCAATATATGACCGCAAAATTGATTACTCGGTCACGCTCCTAGCGGTTGGCAGTCGACGACGACGCTACGGTTTCCTTGGCGAATACCTTCGCTTTAATATTGGCAAAACTTACCGCATAGCGCGACTCCACCACCGGATGAAACAATTTAGGATCCGACAGGCGAACTTGGATAGGCTTCGGCCTCGACCTTGCGCCCGGAGCGAGCGCATCGTGGTCCAGCAGTGAGCTGAAATCCAGAACGGCTCCGCTCCTTTTGAGCTGGTTATCAGAATTGAGGATCTGCGGCATGCCGACTGTCGATTCGATAGATAGCACCTTCACCCTCATCGGCCCCTTCAATGTCTTCTCCGATTTATTGATCACGTAGGCTTCAGCAGAAACCGTTCCCGCGCCTGCATCATAGCGGCAGTTTTCAAATTCCAACATGACCAGGTCGGTCACGTCTGCTAGATCGTCAAGATCAACCGAGCCGTGGTGTCGCGCCCGGCCCTCCACCGAAACAGTCGCCGTCCACACTTGCGGTATACCGGTGCGGTTATCGATCCAAAATGGATGGAACCGGCCACTGGAGTCCGCCGCCAGTCCAGCCGTATCACCGCCCATGAACCAGAAGGCGCTAAGATAGATCTGGCTGTCCAGAACAGCGCCGCCGGCAGCAGGCGATCCGCCGGGGTGAGTCTCTGTGTCCAAAACGGGGAGGCGAGCCGGATCCAGGGACTGGGGCGCTTCGGAGACCTTGACGCTGGGCAGGAACGTGTCACCACCATCCATCGAGGCTGCAAAGCGAACCCACCAGCCGTTATTGTCAGGGCTATCGCGCCGGTCGTACCACATGATGCCTACGACGCCGGCGGAATTTACGGCCACTTCAGGCATGGTGTGATCCGGGCCACCGCCTGCATTCGCAGGCCACCAATCGTCATTCACGACAAGCGGCTTGGACCACGTTTTTCCCTTGTCGGAGGACGAAACCAGCAGCACCTCGCCGCGGCCCGAACGCAGGTCAGCCCAAACTATGTAGACCCGATCTTGGAATGGGCCCTGGCTCTGGTCGACAGCAACCGAGGGCATGTCGGAGATCGTGCCATAGAACCGAAGATACCAATCACTAGCTATCACAGCATCTGAGAAGCTTTGCCCTCCGTCAGCGGAAGTCACTACCTTTAGCGACGCATTCGATTCTCCGGGCTTGTTTTCAGGTATCCCGAAAGAACCGCCCTCCCGCCAAAAGCTCTTGATCTCTGCATAGGGCGAAAGCAACGTCCCGTCCGAGAGAACAACGCCGTTGCCGGATCCAATCAGGTGATGGTTGTTGGTCGACGCTAACCTTACAGGCTCTTCGAAGGTCTGCCCGCCGTCAAGGGATCGAAAAACGGTTTCCACCGAGAGGCTGCGCTTGTCGTCGAGCGGCTTCATCCCGGCGATTCCAGTCAAGTAAACGCGGCCCTTGTACTTCGGAGATCCATTGTCAACAGTTAGAAAGTCACGGTCGATAATTGGCAATACCGTAGGCTGCAGCCAGGTTTTGCCGCCATCGTTGGAGCGGTAGACCCACGTCTTTGACCTGGACTTGCCCGACGGCTTTGGCTGAGCCTGCGTATCTGCTGGGAACCCGAAAGCGGCGAAGTAGGCAGTGCCGTCCGCTCCGAAGATACACGAAGGATCGCGCGAGATCAGGCCCGGACCTATCTCGAGCGTCGGTTCCCAGCTCTTGCCTCCATCGCCGGAGACATACACCACGGTCTTGTGGTCTACAGGGCTTCGCTCTTTTTCCGCAGGCGCAATGATCGAGCACCCGATTAGACGCTCGGGATGCGTAGGGTCGGTGGCGACTTGCGTCTCGTAGTGCTGGCGATCGGGATACACCTTGCTTACGTGGACATTCGGCCCCACCGCGATGTTTTGGGCCGATATCGCCAACCCGCCACAGAGCAAATAGCCACCGAACAGGACGGTCAGCTTGCCACGCATTTCTCCTCCTCAGAAAACTGCACTGGGCGTCAGAACCGAAGGCGGAGTGCAAGTTGAATCGAGCGAGGTCCACCGATCTGATATAGCGGGCTGAAACCACCCGATACCCCGCCGCTACCGAGACTTCTGCCCAGCATCGCGGTTGATTGCCCAAACAATCCACTGGCTAGGCTGTTCACGGGATCACCGAAGTTAGGATGATTGAGGATATTAAAAAAGTCGGCTCGGAACTGAAGGTTCAAACGATCCGAGATGGGAAACTGCCGACGCAGTGCGAAATCCACCTGTAAAACGGAGAATGACCGCAGCGCATTACGCCCCAGCGTGCCCTGCCGGATCGGCGTCGCTGGAGGAATCGCGAAGGCCGCGCGATTAAATTCCCTCCCTCCCGGGAAACTGGGGTCGTAAATATAAAGGGGCACACTTGCAATCAGGTCTGGACGGATGTTTTGGCGACTGCCATCAGCAAGCGTAACGGTCCGCGCGATAAGGTTGACAGGAGTAGCCGAGCGGGCTGAGGTCACGGTATCGATCGACCAGTCGCCAAGAACGGCTTTGGCAAATCCACCGGCCGACGGAGACGGGATGTTGTAGGAGACGGCGGTGCTGAATGAGTGCCGCACGTCGAAATCGGACGGGCCCCGGGCTCGATCGAGATCGATATAGTCAGTGGACGCGTCGTCGATCGAATGCGACCAAGTGTAGGACGCCAGCACTTGCAAGCCTCGTGAGAGACGGCGGTTATACTGAAGCTGCAACGCATCATAATCGGAGGTAGCACTGTTATCGGTGATGCGAACGGAAGCGAACTGTGGGTTTGGATTCGATAACATCACCTGATGCAGCAATCGGCGTCCAGCGGCACCTATGTAGGTGGCGGAGATGGCCTGGCTAGCAGTCAGGGATTGCTCCATCGCAACGCTCCACTGATAGACGCGAGGGAGCTTCAGGTTAGGGTAGGCAGTAATCGAGGCGCCGGACGGCGTGAGATTGAATGCAGGAGGCGTTGCAGTAGGTATGTCCGGCGGATATGGCACGTTGGCCAGAATCTTGGCTGTCGCGTAGGGAAAGCCGTTAGCGGCCGTGGCACTTGTCCCAGTCCCCAGGTCATAGAAGATGCCAAAGCCAGCGCGCAGCACCGTCGCTCTGGCTTGGTTGTCGGTAAGCCGGTACGCAACGCCGACTCGTGGAGCGAAGTTGCCGTATGTCGTCCGCCAAAGAGGCGTGCCTCGCGGTGCAAGTGTCAGAGTCGCAGGATTGCCTAGGCCTTGCGCTGTGTATAAGGCTTTATCGTCCTGTCCGCTGGGGGGCGGATTTACATCCCATCGAACACCGTAAGTCAAGCTAAGCCTAGGTACGACTTTCCAGCTATCCTGGAAGTAGGCAGACCAATTGTTAAACACAAGATCCACCGGTTGCCTTCCTTGGATGACAACAGATATGGCTTTTCCCGTTGGAGCCGTGTTGATACTTACAAATCCCTGCTCACTATAGCTAAACGGGTTGCTGGATGGAGAGAGTCGCCGATAGTCAATCCCGACCTTCAGCCGGTGCGTCCCGATATTTGCGGAAAAATTGTTAACGATATCGAATTGACGTTGGACATTTGCCAAGGGCGTTCCTATGGCGTAGGACGCAAAAATCGACGTGCCCAGATTGTTGAACGTCCCAAATACTCCGGAAGCACTATCGCGTAGAGCGAAGGGAGGAAAGAAGGCCGAATCCGGAATGACTACCGCACCTCCGAAATCGTCAATATCCCGGAGGAGGTTCCCCTTCGACCTGCTCCAATTGGCACGGAACTCATTGTCAAGAGTTGGGCTGATGGTCCACGTTGCACCGCCCGTCAGCGTCTGCGTTGTAAAGCTGGCTCTGTTTATGGTGTTGAGGCTGGCCCCTTGCGCTCCCCGCTGAATATTGTCGGACGGAGCATGATTGTAGCGGGCGAACAGCGCCAGCTTCTGCCCCACGACATGGTCCACACGGATGCTCACCGCATCCAAGGTCGACGGATCGGAATGACTGGCCGCAAAACCGGCGGCCCCCGTGGCAACACCTCCGATTATTCTGTCTGGCCCGTTGGGGATAGGGAACGCATTCAGGAAGGGCTGCAATTGTGGTGCGGCGGTCTGGCGGAACGTCATTGAGGGGACATCGACCAGGCCGGTTTGAGGGAGGCGCAGTCGCAGGCCTTCATAGGAGAAGAAGAAAAAAGTGCGATCATGACCATCATAGAGATGCGGAATGATGATCGGGCCTCCAAGAGCTCCTCCAAAGTCATTCTGTCTGAGGGCCGACTTTCGCAGACCAAGGCTGTCATTAAACCAGTCGTTAGCATCGAAAACGTCGTTTCGGAAGTAATCGAACAACGTCCCATGGAACCCATTCGTCCCAGACCTGGTTACAATCTGTACCTGCCCGCCGGGCGTACGGCCGAATTCGGGAGCATAGACGGAAGTCTGTACTTTGAACTCCTGTAAGGCGTCGATGGAGACGAGATTGTTAAAGCCGCCACCGGCGCTGACAGCCGGCAGTGCACCGCCGCCCGATTGCTCCAGTGCACCGAATTGACTCGCGCCGAAATTTGCACTAACACCATCGACAGAGAAGTAATTGGCGTCGGTCCTCTGACCGTTAACACTGAATTGCCCCTCGTTGCCAAAGCTGGTTTTCGTAGTAACCACTCCGGGGGTGAGTGCGATCAGACTTTGGAAGCTTCTGCCGTTCAGAGGCATGTTCTCCACGAACTGCCGATCCACGACGGTTCCCACTGCCGCCGACTCGGTGTTTACCAGTGGCACGCCACCTGGGACGGTCACGGTTTCCGATGCCGCTCCAATCTGTAGCGTGAAATTGACGGCGCGAGCATCCAACACGTTCAGAATGATGTCAGGTTTGATCAGGGTCTTAAACCCGGGCGCGGAAACCTGAATGCGATAACGTCCCGGCGGCAGGTTCGGCAGCGAATAGACGCCTCCGCTGTTGGTCGTGGCCGAGTAGGCAATATTCGTGCCGTCGTTGATGGCCATTACAGAAGCGCCGACGATCACCGCGTTGGAACCGTCCACTACAAGGCCATTCGCAGTGGCATTCGTCGATTGCGCGGAAGCCGAACACGCCACCAGTACGACAGCGGCCACACACCAGCACAGCAAAGACGCTCGCTGAATTCTCACGTGCCACCCCTTGAGTCAGGTTCTCTTTGCTGGTTATACGAATGCCAGCTTGCATTTCTACCAAAACAAAACTGACAAGTTGTCGACAGGAAATCAATTTCCTCGCTGAGGGAGGCCCGGAAGGCACAAGCAGGGGTGGGACTCTGAAGGCCGGTTGGCGGCTAGCCGAAAATGCGTCTACGGATGATTTGGCTCGACCTTCAGATAGGCGAATAGCAGAGGCTTGCCGCTGGGCTTTGCGCTGCCGCCCTTTGGTTCGACGGTCACAAAAACAGCATCAATCCGTGCCAGCGCCTTCGGGTCATCGAATTTCACTACCCAGCGCCGATTCGAGGAGCTATCCAGGTAGAGGATCCCGAGCGGCAAGGCCTGCTGGAAGTCTGGCCCGCGGCGTCCCCAGGCTTGGAACGTGTTTGCCCTGTGGAGACCCGGCCGGCGGTCGAGGTCGTAGGCGTAGAAGATCAGCGACTTGCCCTTGGTGTAAAACACGCGCCCGAAGGGCTGCTGCGTCTCCCCGTTGCGGCCAACGTCGGTAACTTCGGCCACGTACAGCTCGCGCGCGCCGATCAGGTCACGGATGTCACGATCATGCGCCAGCAGATCCTGCTGTTGCTGGATCGCTTGGTCGCGATTCTTCAGCACGCCCGAGAACTCGTCCAGCCGCTTTTGCAAGCTCGCGACCTGGACGAGGTCGGCCGCACGCTGGTCGCGAGCAGTCTGCAGATCTCGCTGCACTGCTTCGAGCGAAGCTTGCGCTTCGCTGAGCTTATGACCGACCTCCGCGCGCACGGCCTCAGAAGCAATCCGCCGGCTCTCCGCACCCTCGAATGCTGCCGTGAGCGTCTGCAGTCTCTGCTTGAGTGCGGCAATCTCTTCGATCCGCGATTTGACGTCGGCCGACAATCTGCCGATCGCCTGACCGCCTTCCTGGAGCCTGGCTTGCAGCATATCGCGATCAGTCGAGAGATGCGCGATCTGGGATTGCAACGAACCGGCCTTCGCTTGTGCCTGTTTCAGCCTGGGCTCCTCACCGAGGATCGCCTTTTGCTGTCCCAACCGATACGAGTAGAGACCTACCGATCCTGCCAGGACCAACGCCGCCGCGATGGGAAGCAGAATTCGCACGAGCCGGCCCGAAGTAATAATCGACGCTCGCTCGCTGTGACCCGTATTGATTGGAGTATCGACCCGCTGTCTCGAAATGATTTCGTTCTCGATTCGCGCCAACAATCGCTGTTGAGTGCGCTCGGGTGCGGGCGTCGGTTCGTCGGCATTCGGAAGAGCGGCAAACTCGGGAGCCAATGCGGGAAGGCCCATGGAAGCGATCTGCTGAAACTCCTCAAGCGCCCGGCGACAGTGATCGCAGCCTTCCAAATGCTTGTCGAGCCGCTTGAGCTGCTCGTCCGAAAGGCCGCCTGCAATGTAACAGGCGCCCAACTCCACGAATTCTTCGTGCTCACTCATTGACGCCGCCGGTCCCAGATGCGCCTGCGCATCATTTCGCTTCTTTATGGAATACATACTTCCTCAGTCGATCAATTCCTCGATAAAAGTGGTGCTGCACGTTGCCGAGCGGTTGTTGCAACCTCTCGCTGATCTCGTTCAACGTGTAGCCTTCATAAAAGTGCAGCGTCAGCGTCTTCTTCTGATCTTCGGTCAAATCCTCGAACGCAGGCTTCAGACATGATTGCCAGGCAAAGAACTCCTCCGGATTGTCGCCGTTCTTGGGTGGGAGCGTACGGGTTTCGCTCTGGCCGTTTCCGCGGTCGTAAAAGGATCGTGCGCTGAGATACCGACGGCGGTCGAACGCGCGGTGATACGTCACCTGCATCAGCCACGAACGCGCCATGCCTTTAGCGGGATCGAATGTTTTTCCCTTATAAAAGAGGAAGAGGAAAACGTCTTGGACCAGGTCTTCCGCCTCATGGTTGTCCTGCAATATGCGACGAGCGATCCCGAGCATCAGCTTGGAGTAGCGATGGAACAGCAGCGCCAGCGCATCCATGTCCGCGGCCTGCACGCGCACCAGGAGCGTTTCGTCGTCGGGTTCGACGGCCGGCCTGACAGGCGACTCCACCGCGTTGCGGCCAAAGTCGCGATCGAGTTTGTCGGCGAAAATGCGTAGGCGCGAGGCGTCCGAAGACATTGCTTTCTCTTAGGGCGAAAACAAGGGTCCCACATCCCTTGAGGGACTCTGAGCGTATCTCCAGCGTGAATTGGGGTCAAGAGCAGGGATACCAATATATTTCTCGGAATGACTGGTAGGAATGACGATCGGAATTCGTACAGTCGAAAAGTTCGCGGACATCCGCGCGGGGCTTCACGGTTCGATGCCTACGTGCTTCGAGCGCATCGCGACCCGCGGCAAGAAGGATGGATTTTTCCGTCCCAGCGCTCGCGATCCGGCCTGATGATCCCATTGCCCAGCTTCAGTCCTTCCGTGACCAGAAGGGCATCGCCACTGCGACGACTCGCAATATGCTTGCTGTTAGCTCCACGGATTGCATGCATTTCCTCCCAACATTCTTGTAAAAGTTTTGCCCCCAAGCCATCGAAATTTTTCTTGCCCTGGTTACGGATGGGCTGTCGTAGCATTGGCGGACCCGTGGGGAGGGGCACCACATGTTCGCGCCAGTGGCTCGCGAACGGAACCTGAGCTGGACTGAGCTCCAGCAGGCCAGCGATCCCGATCTGGTTGGGCGGCTGATGGCTGGTAATCACGATGCCTTCGCCGTGATTGTTGATCGCTACCAGCGCCTGGTGTTGAGCGTTGCATTGCGCATCGTCAAGGACGAGGGCGAAGCCGAAGACGTGGTGCAGACGGTCTTTCTCGATATTTTCAACAAGTTGGAACAATTTGACCCGGCACGGGGCACACTCAAAGTGTGGTTGCTGCAGTATGCCTACAGCCGCAGCATCAACCGTCGCCGTTACCTTGAGCAGCGCCAGTTCTATTCCAAACTGGAGTTGAGCGACGTGGACCCCACGCTCTTCATGGCCGGTGCGTCGCGGTGGAACGGATGTTCCGCTCCCGATGTCGCGCGGCTGGTGCGGCAGGCGCTGGGTTCGCTGAAGGCGGAGCAGCAGATCGCGATCCGGCTCATCTACTTCGAAGGTTTGACGTTGGAAGAGGCGGCGCACAGGACAGGCGAGACGGTTCCCGCCGTGCGGCACCATTATTACCGGGGACTCACCAGGCTGCGGGAAGTGGTTAACACCCCGAGCAGCGCCGAACGGCGGGAAATCAAGGCTGCGGAAACGCTCGGATTGGAGGTGCCGAATCTCAGACCACGGCCAATTTGAGGAACTCTGCGCGCTGGCGGCAGGCGGCAAAATCACCTCGGGCGAGTGGCAACTGCTCAAGGACCACTTGGGCGAGTGTTCCCCGTGCCGGGGTTTATTCGCCGAGATGGAAGAGATTCACGCCACCTGGCTTCCGGAGCACCCCGAGTTCGACATCCGCAGGGACAAGGATGCCGACGCGCGGCTTCGCAGTGCGATCCTGCAGCGGGCCGGCAAGCACGGGGCGAAGTTTTCGCGGGAGGCGAAGATCTGTCGAGGCGCAGACAACGTGTGGCTGCCTCATGTGCGGCGTGGCTGGATCTTTGCCACGGCCGCGGCAGTGGTGCTCGCATTTGTCGCGGGAGCGGCAATGCGCCAGCGCCGCCCGCGTCTCTTCGGCCCCACGCAGGCGGTTGCCGTGCCCATGCGCGCCATCTCGCCATCCTCCGCTAAGCCGCCGACCGCCGACTCCCCACCGCAGGTTGGCGGACAGCTGGAGGCCGCGCTGGTAATCAAAGTGGAGGAGGCGCAACGTGAACAGCTGCACCTTCGACGGCAACTTGAGGCAGAGAAGGCCCGGGCCGCCGCGTTGGCTTGGAGCGCGGCCGACTCGGCAAGGGTGACCAACGAACTCATGCAGAAGCTCGAAGTCTCGCGCGCCAGCGAGGCGGACTCGCTTGCGGAATTGGCCCGCCTGAAGTCGCTTCAGGCCACCACCGATGGCATCAACATTGCGCAGCAACAGGAGATTCGCAGGCTGAACGACAGGCTTGCCGATCAGATCGCCAGCGTCGATCGTGAGCGGCAACTGCTCTCGGCGCACCGCGAGATTCGCGACCTGATCGCCGCGCGCAACTTGCATATTGTCGATGTCTATGACACCGATGGCCGGGGCCACACCAGCCGCGCCTTTGGGCGCGTCTTCTACACCGAAGGCCGCTCTCTCGTCTTCTACGCCTACGACCTGAATGACCGCCACGGCCAAACCGGCAAATATGTGTTCTCCGTGTGGGGCAAACGCGACGCGATGCCGCACGACGTCAAGAGCCTGGGGGCTCTCAGCAAGGATAGCCAGGCGCAAGCGCGCTGGGTCCTGACCATCACGGACCCCAAGGTCCTGGGCGCAATCGACTCCGTGTTCGTCACCGTCGAACGCGGCGACAAGCCGAGCAAGCGCCCGAGTGGCAGGCCGTTGCTGTCCGCTTTCCTGGGAAGCCCGGCCAATCACCCCTAGTCCCAGCCCGCCTCGCGCAATCTTCAATCGAATTTTGCGCCGCGTGGGATTTTTTCATTTTCCCGGATGAATACTCAGCAAACGAGGGAAAATCCATGAAAACTCGCGCCGCCTTTGGTCTCTCCGTCCGCCGGACTGGTGTAGTCGCCCTGTGTGTTCTCGCCATCGCCACCGTGGGACTGGCGCAAACCGAGTCTGCAACTCTGTCGGGAAACATCATGGATCGCACCGGCGCCGCCGTTCCTTCCGTACAGGTGAAGGTCACGAACTCCGACACCAACGCCACCGTCACCACCAATTCCAACAATGCGGGCCTCTACATGGTTTCGTCGCTGAAGCCGGGGCGCTATCGCATGGTGGTGACGAAAGAGGGATTCAAGCAGGTGACGCTGACCGACATCATTCTCAACGTTCAGGATGTCGTCAGCCGTAACTTCACTCTCGACGTGGGCGCCACTTCGGAGTCGATCACGGTGACCGGCGAAACCGAGCACGTGAACACCTCGGACGGGACTGTCAGCACGGTGATCGACCGGCAATTCGTCGAGAACATACCGCTCAATGGGCGGAGCTTCCAGTCGCTGATCCTGCTGACCCCCGGCGTGGTCGCTACCAAGGCGAGCTTTGGCGAGCAGGGCCAGTTCAGCATCAACGGCCAGCGCGCCAATGCCAACTACTACACCGTGGATGGCGTCAGCGCCAATTTCAGTATCAACGCTGGCGGCGGCACCGGACAGGCCGGCGCCGGCGAGTTGCCGGCGCTGAATGCCAGCGGCGGTTTCAGCAACCTGGTCTCGGTGGACGCGCTGCAGGAGTTCCGTATTCAGACCTCCAGCTATGCGCCCGAGTTTGGGCGTACTCCCGGCGGGCAGATTTCGCTGGTAACGCGCTCGGGGACGAACAGCTACCACGGCGCGGTCTTCGAATACCTGCGCAATGACGTGCTGGATGCGAGCGACTGGTTCGCCAACCATCGCAACCTGCCAAAACCGAGAGAGCGCCAGAATGACTTCGGCGGAGTTTTCGGCGGTCCGATCTTCAAGAACAGGACGTTCTTCTTTTTCTCGTATGAGGGGTTGCGGCTACGACAGCCGCTGGTAGCGACTACCACCGTGCCGTCACTCAGCCTGCGGCAAGCTGCGCCGGCAAGCATGCAACCACTGTTGAATTCCTTTCCCATCCCGAACGGGACCGACATGGGGAACGGCTTGGCGTTGTTCTCGGCAAGCTATTCGGACCCAACGACCTTCAATGCCGCCAGCCTGCGGCTCGATCACCAGTTGACGAAGGTGACGTTGTTCGCGCGCTATGACTATGCGCCATCCGAGAACGTTACCCACCTGGGGGGCACTCAGCTCAATAACCCAAGGCCGACGGTGTTCAGCACTCGCACCCTCACCGCCGGCGCCAATTGGTTAATCAGTCCAACCATGAACAACGAGTTCCGATTCAATTGGAGCCGGCAGAGCGGCCGCACCTCTTTGTATATCGACAACTTCGGCGGAGCGGTGCCGTTGACAACCTCAATCTTGCCCTCCAGCGTCCCGCAGCAGGACAGTTTTTTTGGCCTGTTTATTATCAACACGGCGACGACCTCGCTGAGCCTGGGCCGTAATGGCGAAGGGACCCAGGGACAGCTCAATTTCGTGGACAATTTTTCCCTGTCCCGCGGCAGCCACCACCTCCAGTTTGGGGTCGACCACCGTTACCTGTTCCCCAGCGCGTTCTCGCGGCAAGCCGATCTGCAGTATCTGTTCTCCACGCAAGCGGACGTGCTCGCCAGCCGCATCAGCACCATCTTCACCGCGAGCCGCAAGTCGCCGGTGGATTACGCGTACAACAATTTCTCCACCTACGCTCAGGACACCTGGAGAGTCTCGTCTCGCCTGACCGCGACCTACGGCTTGCGCTGGGAATTGGACCCTCCGCCGCATGGGCGCAATAGCACAACGATGTTTGCGGCAAACCAGACCGACGATCCCACCACCATTGCCTTCGCTCCCGCGGGAACGCCCCTGTGGGATACCACCCACAATAACTTCGCTCCCCGTCTCGGCCTTGCTTACCGGGTCAATGAAAGCGGAAGTACCGTGGTGCGGGGCGGCTTCGGCATTTTTTACGACCTGCCTGCCGGCACGCTCTCGAACATCGTCATTCTTTCGCCCAATGTGGTGAGTGGATCCATCGGAGCCACTCCTTTCCCGCCCAATCCCGCATCCATTGTGCTGCCGCCGTTTAATTTGACCGGGCCGTTCTCCAACGTCCAGGTAGCGGATCGTCACACCAAGCTGCCCTACACCATGCATTGGAACGCCGCGCTGGAGCGGGCCATCAGCGCCAACGACACGGTCACGCTGTCCTACCTGGGCGCGGGGGGACGGCGGCTCACTCGGCAGGAACGGTATTTCAACCTCAGCCCCATCTTCCCACTGGTGCAGATCGACCGCAACAGTGCATCGTCCAACTATAACGCCTTGCAGGCTCGCTACCAGCGGCGGCTTGCGCATGGCTTGCAGGCGCTGGCCTCCTATACCTGGTCGCACTCGATCGACAATGCCTCGAACGATTCCGCGGCCTTACCCGCGGGAACCAAGATCAACCTTGACCAGGAGCGTGGGCCGTCGGACTTTGACGTCCGCCATAGCTTTTCTGGCGCACTGACCTACGACATCCCGATGGGGGGACCGGCGGCGGTGAAGGCCATCCTGGGACATTGGGCGATCGATTCCATCTTCACCGCGCGCTCGGCTACGCCAGTCGACGTCTTAATTTCGCGCAACCTCGGATTCGGGACCTTTAGCTTCCGTCCTGACTTGGTCTCCGGGGTGCCGTTGTATCTGAGCGATCCCACGGTCGGCGGCGGTCAGCGCTTCAACAACACGGTCGTTAGCGCACGCCAGCTTGGGCCGTTCCTGGTCTCCCCCGACCTGCGGCAGGGCACGCTGGGCCGCAACGCGTTGCGTGGTTTTGCCAGCGACCAACTGAACTTCTCTCTGCGGCGCCAGGTTAATTTCACCGAGCGCTTCAGCCTGCAGTTCCGGGCGGAGTTCTTCAACCTCTTTAATCATCCGAATTTTGCCGATCCGAGTGGCACTTTGGGTTCGGTAAGCGCGGCGGGTGCGGTGGCGTTTTCCACCGCAACCTTCGGACAATCGCCTTCGATGCTGAATGCGAGTCTCGGAACGGGCGGCCAGATCGGAGGCTTCAGTCCCCTTTACGGAAATGGTGGCCCCCGCTCCCTCCAACTGTCGATGAAGTTCGTTTTCTAAAGCACGAAAGAGCCTTTCCGCGGAGAACTCGATGAGGCACTGGCACTTGATCGTGCATGCGGTCGTGATTGCACTAGTCGGCATTGCGAACGGGCAAGCTCAGCAGTCGGTGACGGTTGGACCCAACGTCCAGGTTAGCAAGGCACTCGGCACGGAGCCGCACTTCGAAATGGAAATCGCGGCTGACCCATTTCATGCGGAAAGGCTGCTGGCCTGCTCGATGCTGTTTCCGATCGACTGGGTTAAGTCTGAGGTCGTCACCTACGCTTCGCTCGACGGCGGCCGCTCATGGAAGCCCACGCTTCGGACTCGCGGCGAAGCGCGCCATGAGAGCTGGGACCCGACCTGCGGCTACGGTCCTGGCGGAGTCGCCTACACGTTTTCCGAGAACATCGATGCCGGCAACAAGTCATTCGATCGCATCGATCGCTCCACCGATGGCGGGATGACCTGGGAGACACCCGTCCGCACCAAGCATGCGGAGCGGAGCTTCATCTCCGTTGACACCACCGGCGGTCCACGCGACGGTTGGATCTATCTCCATGGCGCCGGCCTTGCTTGCGTTCCAGGCGCGCATTGTCTGAACGCGGGCGCCAGCTATTTCCAGTATTCAGGCGATGGCGGCCGCACCTTCACGTCGCAACTCGTGCCGGTCTCCGATGGCGACTACCTCATCGGGTATGGCACCGGCGTAGTTTTGTCCGACGGTACCTTTGTCGCTCCCATGGGTGAATGGAAGAGCGATACCACGCTGGTGCACGGGACCAGCATGCGTGTCCCCGCCAACGTGCTGGAGCACGATGGCCGTTGGGCCAACACCGCCCTGAGAGTCTTCCGCGCCAAGTTTGACAAGCCCAATTGGCCGTTTGCGATTGAAGTGTTCCCGGTGGGCGACTGGTTTCTCGATCGCGGCTGGAACCGCAGCATGATGGCCATGCTCGCAGTGGATGGCAGCACGGGACCGTTTCGCGATCGGATTTACGTCGTTTGGCCGGATGTGGGATCGGGACGCTCCCAGATCCTGCTGGCACACTCGTCGGATCAGGGCAAGACCTGGTCGCGTCCGCGGGTTATCGACGACGACCGGCCTCGGGCCGACGGACGTCCTGGTCCGGACGATATTCACGGCCAGGTCGCAGTGAATCCGCAGGGTGTTGTGGGCGTCATGTGGTACGACCGGCGCGATCATCCCGACAATCTCGGATGGACGGCGCGGTTCCGCGCTTCTTGGGATGGCGGTGAAACTTTCGCGCCCAGCGTTAAGGTCTCTGAATTGCCCTACCTGCCGGAAAAAACCGACCCGGTGCCGCTTGACGTCATTGACCGCCGCTGGAAGCAAGCCAACGAATCCGCAGTGCTAGGCGTCCATGCGTTTCACTTCGACGGGGGGCACACCGCCGGCCTGGCGGCGGCCGCCGATGGTACCTTCCATCCTCTATGGGTGGGCAACTCCACCGGCGTGCCGCAACTCTGGACCGCGTCGATCGCGGTGAACGGGACGGCGCAGAAGAACGGCGCCCCGGAACTGGCGCCGCTGGTTGATGTCAGCGGGAAGGTGCAGATGTACTTCAGCCATCGCCGGCTGCTTCGCTCTTCCCGGGTCGTCGAAGTCGACCTGGAACTGGAGAACCGCAGCGAAGATACGATTCATGGCCCGCTCAAACTGCGCTTGCTGGACCTGAACTCTGAACTCGGCGTGCCGGAGATCGTCAATGCCGACAACAGCGTCAAGGGGGAAGGCGCTGTGTTTGACTTCACGCCGCTGCTAGACGGGGCAGAGCTCAAGCCGCACGACATCACCAAGCCGAAGCGGATTCGCATTCATATGGCCGAACTGGATCCGCTGCGGCCCTTCGGGCCCATGGCGGTGTTCGATCTCGCAGACTTCACAACTCGGGTACTGGCTGGAAGCGTGACCGGCCCCACCGCGGACAAGCCCGGCCTGAAAGCTCCTGAGCCCTAGAGTCCGCTTGTAAGCGCGCATCAACGAGGATCGCATATGAGCTACAGAACTTGCGCTGTCGCAACGCTGCTGTGCATCGTCGTTTCATCGTGGGCACAGGAAGCCGGAAAATCATTGGAACCCAGAGACCTGCTTTCGTGGAAGACCATTGAGTCAGTGGAGCTCTCGCCCGATGACCGGCAGGTGATTTACTCGACCAAGGAGCCCGACTGGAAGCTGAACCGGTTCGTCAAGTCGATCTGGGTGGCCGCAACCGACGGCACGGGTCAGCCAGTACCGCTGGCAGCCGCAGATCAAGGCAACAAAGACAAAGATGAGTCCGGGCGGTTCTCAACTGAAAAAGATGACGCCCCGCGCTGGGCGCCCGACGGCAGCCGTATCGCATTTCTATCTACCCGCGACGGCGCGCCGCAGATATGGACCGTAGCCAGGCCCGGCGGGATCTCCGAGAAGCTGACCAGCGCGCCCGGTGGGGTAGTTTCGTTTGAATGGTCGCCCGATAGCCGCCACATTGCGTTCGTAGCGCGCAGCGAGCAAAAAGGCTCATTTGAAGCGCAGCGTGACAAGGAAGCCGGCGTGGTGATCGACAAGTGGAGCTTCGTGATCTACAAGTTGCTGAACAGTTCGTTGTTTCTGGAACTTGATCGATCAACCGAGCTGTGGCTGATCGACGTTGCCTCCCGCGCGGCGGAACCTCTGATCACGGATGGTTCGGTGAGCCAGTTTGCCTGGTCGCCCGATGGCCAGCGCCTTGCCGCGATGGTCCACCCCGCCACCGGATGGTTTGCGACGCAAAGAAACGACGCCGTAATCTACACGCTGGCCAGCAAGAAGTCGCAAGTGATTACGCGCGGGAGCGGTGGCGAGGACTTCGATAACACTACCGGGTATTCGGATCCCGTCTGGTCGCCCGACGGCAGCGGCCTGGCCCTGTTCTTCAGGAGCATGGCCAAGCGGTGGCAAGCGAAGTCGCAGCTTGGCATCTACTGGTTTGAGCAGTCGAAATTCGTGCCGGTCCCCGGGGCCGACCGCCTGGTGCTGTACACGCCCAAGCTGGCTTGGCCGGACCGCGACCGCATGCTCCTGGAAAACACCTCGCACGGCAGCCGGCAATCGTTCTGGCTATCCGTGTCGAATGGCGCGCTCACTCCCGTGGGCGAGCATCGCGGCAGCGAGAGCCGCGTCAGCTTTTCGCGCGATGGAAAAACCATGGCGTTTGTGCGCGGCTCCACCAGCGAGGCCCCCGAAGTCTACGTTGCTCACGCACCGTTCGCGTCGGCCTCCCGCCTGACTTCCTTGAACACGTCCACGTCAGATGCTCGGCTCCCCGGGTTTGAACGCGTTCATTGGAAATCGACTGACGGCACGGAGGTAGAAGGCTGGCTCGGCAAGCCCGCCGACTTTCGTGCCGATCGCAAGTATCCGCTTCTGGTCATTGTGCATGGCTGGCCCGGTGTCG
>JAIQFM010000192.1 GCA_020073285.1 Terriglobia bacterium
ATCTCTTCGTGATCTCGCGCAACTCGACGTCGCGATTCGAGAGGGACCCGGTCGACATCGTGTCCGTGGGGCGGGACCTCGCCGTGCGGTACGTGCTCTCTGGAAGTATCCGTCGTGCGGGAGAGCGGATTCGTATCAGGAGTGAGATCCCGCGCGACGCCATCCAGGCACGCGCGTTCGGAGCGGAAGGCATCGGGTTGTGCCGCACCGAGCACATGTTTTTCGCCGAAGACCGCATTCCGCACATGCGCGCCATGATTCTCGCCAACAACGAGAAAGACCGGCGCGCGTCGCTGAAGAAGCTGCTGCCGATGCAGCGCGCCGACTTCGCCGGACTGTTCCGCGCCATGGAGGGACTGCCGGTGACGATTCGCCTGCTGGATCCGCCGCTGCACGAGTTCCTGCCCAAGCGCGAGGAGCTGATGGTGGAGATCGCGGTACTGGAGGCGACTAAGCCGAAGTCTCCGAAGCTGAAAGAGCTGCGCAAGATCCTGTCGCGCGTGGAAGAGCTGCACGAGTTCAACCCCATGCTGGGCTTCCGCGGCTGCCGGTTGGGCATCGCGCTGCCTGAGGTCACGGAGATGCAGGCGCGCGCCATCATCGAGGCGGCGGTGCAGGTGGAGAAGGAAGGTGTGAAGACACACGCCGAAATCATGATCCCGCTCACCAGTACGGTGAAGGAGATGGAGCACCAGGCCGCCATCTGCCGTCGCGTCGCCGAGGAGGTGTTCGCCGAGAAGGAGCGCAAGGTGCATTACCTGGTCGGAACCATGATCGAGCTGCCGCGCGCGTGCGTGGTGGCGGACAAGATCGCGCAGGAGGCCGAGTTCTTCAGCTTCGGCACTAACGATCTGACGCAGACCACCTACGGCTTCTCGCGCGACGACATCAACAAGTTCCTTCCCAAGTACGTGGCGGAAGGGATCCTGAAGCAGGACCCGTTCCAGGTTATCGATCGCGAGGGCGTGGGCGACTTGGTGAAGATGGGCATCGAGCGCGGGCGCAAGACGCGGCCCAAGCTGGAGGTCGGCATCTGCGGTGAGCACGGCGGCGAACCAGCCTCGGTGGAGTTCTGCTACCAGGTCGGCATGGACTACGTTTCCTGTTCTCCCTACCGTGTGCTCACGGCGCGTCTGGCGGCGGCGCAGGCTGCGGCGGGCGAAAAGCTGGGAGCAGAGGCGGGAAGAACGAAATAGGCTCCAGGCTTCAGGCTTCAGGCTTCGGGACAAAGGCTCGGCGGAAATGCCGGGCCTTTTTTCCAAAACCGACTTGTGATTTGCGAGGCGTGGTTGAAGTTCACCAGTTCTGTTGAACGATTCAGGCAAACCGGTTAGGGAGACGCGAATGAAGGCGAGAGTGGTGTTGTGTGTGACGGCAATTCTTCTGCTTGCGGTGATGATGGCGGCACAGTTGGCGCACAGGGACTTCCTCCTGTTGGACAACGGCGACAAGATCCTGGTGGACTTTCCGGCGGGATCGAATGGATATATCCAGATCAAGAGCCTGAGCGTGAAGTCGCGCGTGGACATCGAGGACACGGCGAAGCGCGGTTTCGACAAGCTGATCCTGACCGACAAGGACGGATGGAAGATGTATCCCGGAAAAGTGGATGGCGCGAGCATCGCCATCACCTTGCGCGAGGTGCAGAACAACGAGAAAGACCTGGCCACGCCGGACCTTCCGTTTGATTCCGATGCGGTGGTGCGCATCGTGAATAGCGCGCCGCCGCGCATCGCGGGCGGCGATAACAGCAAGAAGGGAACGAAGTGCCCGGTGTGCAATACGCTGCTGAGCTGGTGATCTAAATGATCGACGCAGAGACCGCGGAGGAGCGGAGAAGCGCAGTCAATCGGCTCACCGGCGAGAAGTCTCTGCGCACCCTGCAACGATCCTCTAATGGGTTTTTTGCAGGCGCGAGATCAGTTTCTGGGCGAGGTTTTCTTCTGATTCCGACCAGAGTACGCGGCCGCCGATGCCGCAGTTTTTTTCGACGGCGTTGGTGAAGTTCACCAACTTCTGAACGTTGGCGCGAACCCGAGGTTCGGTAGTGTCGTTGAGTTCAACGTCGTCGAAAAGGAACGGTGTGTCCAAACCGAAGTCCACCTGGATGTGGCCGCTCTCCTGGTAGGCGCCGTCGTCGAAGTCGAGACTGTGTGCGATGAATTTCACCGGGCGCGGTTCAACCACCCACTCGCCGGTTTCTTCACTCGGCACCCACAGGTCCCAATAGCCTTCCACAAGGTAGGCGTAGTCCGGGTGCAGCATGTCGCCGACGATGGCGATGGCTTGCTCGGGATCAATACCGGGCCGGAAGCGGCGCTCCAGGATGGTGGGCTCGCTCCAGGAAACCGGATGCACCGCGACCGCGCTGATGCCGGGCCGCAAGCCGGAGAACATCAACTGACGCACCACGGAGAGCAGGCGCGGCATCATGTCGGACTGAGTGAAGTGGGAGAACCAGAGGCTGAGGTAAAGCGGATCGGCCATAATGTACATTGTAGATGGCCGCCATCGAGCGTGAGACTTGCGATTTGTGTGGCGACCCGCTTTGACAGTCGAAGAAAGCGGCTGCTACGATCAATCGTTTGGCTAGAAACTTCCTGCCCAGCGTCCCCGTCGTCTAGCCCGGCCTAGGACATCGCCCCTTCACGGCGGTAACGCGGGTTCGAATCCCGCCGGGGACGCCAAAGAATCAATAACTTACGGATGAAACCTACCACGCGGGCCAAACAAGGGCCAAAAGTAGCGGGCGGCCACGCCCGTTAATTCTGCCGGTACACCCTGAGAAGTACCTGTTCTGTTTCCCGCCACATTAGCCAACCAGATTCTGTCAGATCCCGTAGGGCATTCCCCAGTAAGGCGTCTCTGTGTTGAGGTCTATTTAGTTTCAGTGGAGGCTTTTGAGATGCCACGAAAAAAACCCACCATGCGCCGCGATACTGATTTCCATGCGAGGCCCGCATACCTGCTGGCCGAACTGCCAACGACGTTCGGGATCACTTCCCGTAGCGGGTGGTACCGCTTCGCCCGCGATGGTCAGTTGCGCGTTCGCCAGATGGGACCGCGAAAAAAGGTCGTGCTGCACGATGACCTGATGGCGTTCTTGAAAAATCTGCCGCCGGCGTGCGAAACCAGCGAAGCGGCGAAAGGCGGCGCGCGGTGAGCATCCGCGTCATGTCCGCAGTGTGGGACAGCGGGAAACTGCGCGGCCCAGCGCTCCTAACCATGCTTTGCCTGGCCGATTTTGCAGACGAAAAGGCCAGGTGCTGGCCGTCAATCGAAACCCTGGCCGGGCGCACGCGGCAATCTGAGCGCAATGCACGCCGCACTGTAGCTGCCCTTGAAAAGGTGGGCGCGTTGCGGCGGATTGACCGCAGAGGCACGTCGAATATTTTTGAGATCAACCCTGGCTTCTTCATGGAAGGGGCGGACAGTTCTGTCCGCCCTACTCCGGACAGTTCTGTCCGCCCTACCCCGGACAGTTCTGTCCGCCCTACCCCGGACAGTTCTGGTAGTGGGGCGGACACAGCTATGTCCGCCCACCCCGGACACAGCTGTGTCCGCCAATCCGTCATTGAACCGTCAAGAGAAGCAACCGTCAAAGCAAGAGACGGAAGCGCGGAGCCGGAAGCCGCCTCCGCGCCAGCCACGCCGCCCGCGGTAATTCTTCTCCCTCTCAACGACGGGACGGAATTTCCCATCACTGAAACCCAGGTCGAGGAATGGCGCCAGCTCTATCAAGCCACCGACGTGCTGCGCGATCTGCGGAACATGCGAGGTTGGTTACTGGGCAACCCGAAGAACAGAAAAACCAGAGCGGGCATCTTGCGCTTCGCGAACGCCTGGTTGTCGCGAGAGCAGAACAAAGCGCCAGCGCAACAGGGAGGATTTTATGGAAAGCCAAACTGGAACAAGGCCGAGCAACGACAAGCTGACAATTTGCGGGCCTTCGACCAGGTCTGCGCTGAATTGCGAGTGGATCGCGGGCCAGTTGACGATCCTCGCTGAAGCCTTCGCTGAGGCCCTCACGCCCGCGCGTTTGAAGCTGTACGTGGCGGAACTGGCGGACCTCGACCAGGCGCCACTGGCAAGCGTCTTCAGGCGCGCCGCGCGGGAGCTGAAGTTTTTCCCCAAGATCGCGGAACTGCGCGAGCTGGCGGGCGCGAACGCCGAACTGCAAACCCAGGTCGAAGCTGAAAATGCGTGGCACCTGGTGGAACGCGATCTAGCACATAACGGGCGAGACGGAGGCCCGCACCTCGACGCGCGTATCGAGTACGCCATCCGGTGCGCCGGCGGGCGCCTGGGCATCAACGCCGCCTTCAGTGCGTCGGTGACTGACGAAGCCTTCACCAAGAAACGCTTTGTGGAAGGCTTCGCGAACTACGAGGCTGCGGAGCATCTGGGACTCGCACAGTTGCCCGCCGCGTTGACAAACACACTTCGGCAAGTCGCCAGCGGCAAGGCGCTGCCCGCGCCGGCACCGCGGCCTGAAGGTGAGATTCCGACTGCCAAAGTCGCGAAGCCAATTCCACGGCCGTTGTCAGATTCCGAAGTCGAAGCGCGGCGGGCCTTGCTGCGGCGGCAAGCGGAGCAACTTGCGGGAGGCACGGGGGTCGGCGATGGAGCGTGAGCGCTGTAGCCGCTGCCGAGCAACGGAAGGCTGGCTGTTCGACCACCAAGGAGTAAGACTCGATGCCCGCGGCGAGGTACACCCCAAGGCGTACTCAGAGCGACCAGTGGCGAGGTACACCCCTGGGTGTACCGTAAGTGATTGAAAAATAAAGTACTTAACTCTTGACAGGCGAAAGCGAAGTTGCGTATTGTCTCGGCAGGTGGAAAGGGAGACTCATGCTGAGAGGTTATGACGAATTGGGCAAAACGGTACTGCTCACGCAGGGCGACCTGCAAAAAGCCCTCACGACCATGCTGGGCGAGCTGCCGCAGGTGACGTGCACGAGTTGGGACATAAACGCGGCGCTCGCCAAACATCACTGGGCGATCGCCTGGGAAGAATGGCAAGCTGCCGCCGAGGCCGCAGGCTTGGTAATCGAGCGCGAACGGGGGAGCAACGGTTGCGTTTCTGGCTGGACGATCTACAAGGCGGGCGCGCAGAAACTGACCGTGCCGGAGGCGCGCGCAACCGCGCAGTATTCGGGGTTGTTCGACAGGCCGCCGGGCACGCCGGCGGGCCGCGCCGCGTTGGCGGATGCCAGCGCCCTTGCTCAGCGTGCCGAGGCGACAGCCGCCGGGACACCCGGAGGTGTGCCTGGTGATGTGCGCGGCGACCGACCAAATGCGGAGAAAATCGCGGCGGAAGCAGCCGCCTTCGTGAAGCAAGAGGCGCTGGCCGGGCGTACGGTCTCGTGCAGTGTCGCGGTCGCAGCGATCATGAAGAAAAACGGCTGGCGGCACGACACGACATGAGTTTCGCCGGCGCGCCACAGCGGACCCGGAAACGCCGCGCCATCGGCCGACGAATGCAAGGCGGCCCGCCTTCAGGCCGCGCCAGCTGGGGGACGTTGTGGCGCTCCCTCAGTCTGGCCCCCCAATATTTTCCCGGTGATGGGCGGGACGGCGATATATCGCGAGACGATATGTCATTAAGTTAACGCAGAATAAACCAACAATGAAAGGGACAAAATGCCACTGGCACCGTTTAACATATTGCCGTTCCTGACTTCCATCGCGATTGCTTACCGCAACCCGCGGCTGATCGCCGATGACGTCCTGCCGCGCGTCCCCGTGGGCGCCGCCGTTTTCAGCTATCGCAAGTACGCGCTGGGAGACGCTTTCACCGTGCCGAACACGCGGGTGGGGCGCAAATCGCAGCCCAACCAGATCGAGTTCGGCTACGAGGAGATCGAGTCGCAGACGGAGGACCACGCGCTGGATTCGCCGATCCCGCAATCTGACCGAGAGAACGCGCCGCCGAACGTCAACCTGGAAGGCAAGGCGACAGAGACGTTGACCGATCTCGTGCTGCTCGATCGTGAACTTCGGGCGGCGGAGCTTGTGTTCAACGAGGCCTCGTACGGGGCGGACAACAAGACCACCCTGGAAGGCAGCGACCAGTTCTCCGATTTCGAGCACAGCGATCCCATCAGCATGATTCAGGGCGCGCTGGATTCGATGATCCTCCGTGGCAACGTCCTGGTTCTGGGCCGCGCGGTATGGAGCGTTGCCCCAGGATCACGAGATTCCGCGCCTGTTCGTTGGCTACATCCCCAGCAGTCCGTTGTTTCTCACCATCTACCGCGGGCATGATGGCGAAGGCGAAGGCCAAGTGGTGACGAACTTCACCGGGCGCGTGCTCGGTTGCCAATTTACCACGGATGACAAGGGGGAATTGGATTGCGCGCCCGAGCAGGAACTGCTCAAGCGCCAGATCGCCACGCCCGTCTTTCAGAAGCCCTGCAACCGCATTCTCTACGATGCCGGCTGCACCGTGAATCGCTTCGCCTTCAGCGTCACGGGCGTGCTCGCCAGCGTGAGCGCGGATGGTATCACGATCGCGGCCCCGGAATTCGCGGACAAGCCCGATGGCTGGTTTAACACGGGCTTCATTGAAGTTGGCGACCAACTCCGGATGATCGTGTCGCACGTGGGCGACACCCTCACGCTGATGAACGCGCTCAACGGCCTGGCGCCGGGCGCCAGCGTCGCCGCTTTCGCGGGCTGCGACCGCACCTATGGCGGAACGAACGGCTGCGCCACAAAATTCGACAATGGCGTAAATTTCTTCGGCTACGAGTGGATTCCCACCAAGAACCCGTTCTCCTCTGGGGTGAACTGAAAATGTCGTTCCAATTGATCATGATGATTTTGACCGTCGCGATGATGGTGCTTTCCGGCCTGTTGATGAAGGCGCCCAAAGCGCCGCCTTCGGCCCTGGGCGATTTGCAAGCGCCCACGGCCGAGGAAGGCCGCAACCTGCCCGTGATCTTCGGCACCGTGCTCTGCAAGGCACCCAACGTGACCTGGTACGGAGATTACCTGACTACCGCCATCAAAAAGAGCATGGGCATCATGGCTTTCGGGCGCAAGGCCACCATCGGCTGGCGTTACTTCCTGGGCATGGATCTTCACCTGTGCCACGGCCAGGTGGACGAGCTGGTGGACGTGCGCGCCGGCAACGGCGATGACCAGAAGCACCTGAATTGGACGCAGACAGGCACCAACGCCGACGGCAGCGCCCAGGTGAAGGTGGATGACGCGAACTGCTTTGGCGGCGACGAAAAGGAAGGCGGCATTTCGGGCACGGGTACTTTCTACTACGGCAGCGTGGACCAGGAGAGCGATGCCTACATGAGCGCCAAGCTGGGCATCGTTTACCCAGCCTACCGCGGCGTGTCGCACTTCGTTCTCAATCGGTGGTACTTGGGCACCAGCAATTACATAAAAAACATCAGCCTGGTGCTGCGCCGTTGTCCCAACAATCTGGGCCTGACGGACGGCCAGGTAAACATCGCGGGCGATGCCAACCCCGCGGAAGTGATCTACGAATGCCTGCACGTGAAGGCGTGGGCGCTGGGCATTGCCGCGCCGCGCTTCGATCTGGCGAGCTTCCACGCCGCGGGCGCCCAGTTGGCCACTGAAGGGCTGGGCGTGAGCTTTCAGTTGGACCAACCGCACGATGCCGATGCGGCGGTCACCGAAGTGCTGCGCCACATCGACGGCGTGTGCTATACCGACCCCGCCTCCGGCCTGTGGACCTTGCAACTGGTGC
>JAIQFM010000193.1 GCA_020073285.1 Terriglobia bacterium
GATGCCGCGCGCCATCAGCCCAGCCGCTCCAGCATTTCGTCGGTGGTGCACTGCACGCCGGTAAACACCGGCGAATCCTGCTGGATATACGTCGCATTGTCGGTTTCGCGCAGGCGCATTTTCAGGTCAACGATGTCGCCGGGATGGTCGCTCTCAAATACCAGCACGAACTCCTGGTCGTCAATACCGAAAGAGTACAGCGTGTTCATGCGCACGCGCGGATACTCGGCGATCACGTCAATGTACTCGTTGACGATGCGCTGCCGCTCCTCGAACGGCAACTGGTACCAGGCGCGCGTCTTCACGAACGGCAGCACCGACGCGTAGCGATAGTTGCCGCATGCGATGGTGTTTTCCTCGTCGCGGCCGTGGCCGATCCTGTACTGCGATCGACGCGTCATGGCGAGGTAGGAATGCGGCGTATCCAGGTAGCCGCCCAAGCCGGTGCGCATTAACTCAGCCTGCATCTGCTGCAGGCATTCCAGCGAGTAGCAGATGCGCCACAGCATCATGTCGGCGTCGGCGCGCAGTCCCGACAGCGAATAAGTGAGCGCCTTCATCTGCTCGCTCTCGCGCCATTGGCCGAGCACGGCGGCGAATTCGCGGCGATGCTCCGCCTTCTCCCCCGTGGGCAGGCGCCGCCATTCCGGCTGGACCTTATAGAAGGTGAAGCTGACCATCTGCCGGCGCGGTTCTGGCGTTCCTCGCTGCGTGCGTTCGGGCATGGACCTTCCTCTCCGTGGCCGAGCCGGAGATATTAACAGATGCTCGCGGGAGCGCGTGCACCTCCCCAGCGACTACAATTCGACTCTCACGAGTAGAATGGATGCTGGCATCAAGTGGCAAGTTTGTTTTGGGGGAAGAGGATGGCATCTCGTAGCGAGGCTCGCCTGCAAACCGTGCCGGGCGAATTGTTTCCCGTACCGCTGACCATCGAAGGCGCCAGCGTGCTGCACCAGATGGCGCGCTTTCGCTGGCCGGAGTGGCGGAAATTGGCGTCCGCCGAACGCGCCAGGATCATCGCCGAAGCCGCGCCGGTGCTGGCCCGGCTGGAATCGGGCCAAAGCGCACTGTATTCCGTGCTCGGACACAAGGGCGACCTGCTGCTGGTGCACTTCCGCAAGAGCTTCGACGAGCTCAAGCAGATCGAGCTCGAGCTGGCGCGCACCGCGCTTTCGGACTACCTCGAGGTAACCAAGTCCTATCTGTCGGTGATCGAACTGGGCCTGTACGAATCGTCGGTGAAGCTGTTCCGCGCGCTGCGCGACCGGGGCCTCGAACCCCATTCACCGGAGTGGAACCAGGAAGTTGCGGAAGCGATGGAGCGGCAGAGGGAAGCCATGAAGCCGCGCCTGTGGCCCGACGTTCCGCCCGCGCGCTACGTGTGCTTCTATCCCATGGACCGCCGCCGCGGCGAGGAGAAGAACTGGTACACGCTGCCCATCGAAGAACGCCAGCGGCAGATGGAGGAGCACGGCAAAATCGGACGGCGCTACGCGGGATCCGTGCGCCAGATCATCACCGGCTCCATCGGCTTCGACGACTGGGAGTGGGGCGTCGATTTGTTCGCCGACGACCCGCTGGTGTTCAAGAAGCTGATTTACGAAATGCGCTTCGACGAGGTGAGCGCCGTATACGCGCTGTTCGGGCAGTTCATCGTCGGCGTGCGCGTGCCCGCGGCCAAGCTCGGCGAGTTGCTGGAAGGCAAGCTCCCGGTTGACGCCGCCCAGCGTGCTGAGTAGAGTTTTCGCGTATGGCCGTGAAATCCATCCAGCTCGGGCAGGTTTGGCGCAACGATCAGACGTCGCAAAATTACCTGGTCACCAAGGTGTACAGCGAAGTGTTCACGCAGTACGCGATTCTCCGCGTCGCCAACGCCGCCGCCGCCAGCACCGACACCGTGCGCGTCAAGGTGCAGAAGACCAGCGACAGCGCAACCCTGCCTGGTTACACGTTCACGCAGGAATCGCAGGATTTCTAGGGCGCCGCTCGTGACCCCACCGAATGATCGCTAACCTCATCGCGGCGCTCAGCGCCTTCATCATTTCCGTCATCTCGCGGATGGGATATCCCGGCATCGTGCTGCTGATGGGCATCGAGTCGGCGTGCATTCCGCTGCCCTCGGAAGTCATCATGCCGTTCTCCGGCGCGCTGACCATTCACTCCATCGCCGCGCAATACGGACGCGAGCCCTTCTCGCTTTTCCTGGTGGCGCTGTTCGGCGCCCTCGGCTGCAACTTGGGATCGGTGCTCGCCTACGAGATCGGCTACTACGGCGGCCGTCCGCTGGTGGAGAGATACGGCGCCTACATCCTGCTCAGCAAGAAGGAACTCGACTGGGCCGATCGCTTTTTCCAACGCTATGGAAGCGGCGCCGTGTTCATCAGCCGCCTGCTGCCGGTGGTGCGGACGTTTATCGCGCTGCCCGCCGGGATCGCGCGCATGCGGCGGCTGCGCTTCCACCTCTACACCTTCGCGGGATCGTTTCCCTGGTGCCTGATGCTGGCGTATGTCGGCCGCGTGCTGGGCGAGAAATGGGAAACCGATCCGCGGCTGAAGTCCTGGTTCCACCGCTTCGACGCCGTGATCCTCGCCGTGATCGTGATCGGCGTGGCGTGGTTTGTGTGGTCGCACTGGCAGCACCGAATTCGGGCGGCGGAAACCACCAGGTCTTAACCACAGAGGACACAGAGGACACAGAGAATATCTTTTCTGCTATTCGTCGACATGCATGCATATCCTCAGAGCCTCGCTCGAAGACTGCGTTTTTCCGGTTTTGTTCTTCTGTTCCTCAGCGTCCTCTGTGGTTAAATCCCCGGTTAAGGTTTGGGCGTCTTCGGCGGCGGAGCGGGCGCCTCGGCCGGCGCGCGGTCGTTCCAAATGGTACGGAAGACTTTCCAATCGCCGTCCGGCTGGCGCTTCAGCACGCGCACGACGTTGAAGGCTAGCGCCGTCTCCTGTTTCATCTCCGGGCGGATGCGCGACCTGATGCTGCCGTATTCGAAGGCGTAGTCGCCCAGCACGCGGACCTCGTCCCACTGCTCCTCGTAGGAGAGGATGTCCACGTCGGCCATCTGGCCGCGGTTCTTCATCAGGTAGGCGCGATTGGCATCGATTCCCACCAGCGGCCGGGAGTTTGGTGGCATGGCAACGATGTTCTCGTCCCACAGTGCCACCAGTTTGTCCACGTCGAGGGCGAGACTGGCGGCGATGTCGCGCTGGTGCAACTCCTCGATCGCCTGCTGGTCTTGCACGAGGTTGTTTTGCGCCGGCTTGGCGGCAGGGCGCGAACGGCGCGCTTGCGGCGCGGCTGCGGAGGCAACCGCGAGAAGAATGACGGCGAGCAAAGCGAGACGCATGGTCGTGCTCCGATGCGGCGAGTATATGCGGAGACAGCTCTTGCCATCACCTTTGTGACCTCAGTCACAGCGTCGTGTGCGGCTCCCGCGTATGCTGAGATGCGGCAATTGGGAGCAGGCAGTGACACCGGAAGTCCAGCAGTCCGGCATCTTCGTTCTGGCAATCTTTCTCGCCGTCATGGCAGAGCGCGGCTGGCAGTGGCTGCGGCGGCGCGCGGCGCGGCAGTGGCCGGTGGCCGAAGGCCGCGTGGAGCGGGCAGAGTGGCGCCAGCCCAACACCGGGACGAACCGCTACTTCGTGGCCGACCTGGCGTATTCCTACGTAGTCGGCGGGCAGTACTATGCGGGTTATTACCGGCGCGCATTCTCCGATGCCGCGTCGGCTGCTGCGTTTGTCAATTCGCTAAAGGACCGGGCATTGCAGGTGCGCTACAAGCGCGGCGCATGTGGCAAGTCGCTGCTGCTGGAGGAGCACATCGCCGAGGCGGTGGGATCGGCGGCCGAGGTCGCGTCGTAGCTTTGTGTCGTCCCTACGGGACTCCCCCAGAAATTCTGGATTCCTTCCCCGGCACTTACATGCCGGGCTATGAAGTGTCGTCCCTGCGGGACAGGCAGCCCTATTCCAGCCCGACTTTTCGCAGCACGAGTTTCTCGTACCACTTCCACGGAAGTAAGTTGCGTAGCCACCAGTGGGCGAGGGCGTCGCGGCCGATCATGTAGCGCAGGCGCGGATCGGGATCCTCGGCGATGCGCGCAATCAAATCGGCGACCTGTTGCGGGTCGGCCTTGGGCGTGGTCACCGCCCATTCCTTCAATTTGCGGCCGCGCTCCTGGTTGGGAGATCTGCCGGTGACGAGTGCCTCGTTCAGCCGCGCGTTACGGTCCCAGATATCGGTTTTGAACGCGCCCGGTTCCACCAGCACGACCTTGATCCCGAGCGCGCGGGATTCCAGGCGCAGAGTCTCACTCCATCCTTCCAACGCGAATTTCGACGCGGAGTAGCTGCCGATGCCAGGCGACCCCATGCGCCCGCTCTCCGACGACACCATGATGATGTGACCGGCGCGCTGCGCGCGCATGGCGGGCAGCACCGCCTGCGTGACCGCCACGTGGCCGAAGAAGTTGGTGTCCATCTGCTGGCGAAGCTCGGCAAGCCGGATGTCCTCCGTGAATCCGGCGAAGGCGAATCCGGCGTTATTTACCAGCACGTCAATGCGCCCATGGTCACGCAGAATGTCGCTGACCATGCGCGGCATGGAGTCGAAGTCGGAGATGTCGAGGGCGCGGACGTCGAAGTGATCGGAGACCCCCGCGTCCCGAGCAGCCTGGTCCAAGAGCGAGCGGCGCTTGAGGTCGCGCATGGTGGCGACAACACGGTAGCCGCGGCGTGCGAGCGTGACCGCAGTCAACAGGCCGATGCCGCTGGACGAGCCGGTGATGAGGGCGAGTCTGTCCAGGAAAAGCTCCTTGCTGTTTCAGCCGTCCCCACGGGACTCGGATTCTACACGCCCGTGTTCCCGGCACTGAAGTGCCGGCTATTTTCATGTGGCGCCTACGGCGCCAATGCGGCACCCGATTCAGCGCTTGCACGGCTGCGCACGTGAGGACGCGTTAACCGTTTGAGGTTGTCGTTGACAGCGGGAGCCAGTGTAATTGCCAAACGGCTCGCGATACGAGAAGATAAGCGGTTTTGAGATCATTCTGATTTGTGGAAGTGATGATGGCGATAAAGAAGAAGCAAGCAAGCAGGACGGCGGCGGCACCGCGGCAGGCGTCGAGTAAGCCCGCGGCGAGCGCAGCCCCCGGCGAGATCGCGCCGGCGAACGGGAAGCTGGGAGTGATGATTCCGGGCATGGGCGCGGTGGCAACCACGTTTGTAGCGGGCGTGGAATCGGTGCGCCGTGGACTGGCGCAGCCGATCGGATCGCTCACCCAGATGGGCACCATCCGGCTGGGCAAGCGCACCGACGGACGTTCCCCGTGCATTCAAGAATTCGTGCCGCTGGCGGACATCAACGACCTGGTGTTCACCGGCTGGGACCCTTTTGAGGACGACATGTACGCCGCGGCGCGCAAGGCCGGGGTGCTGGAAAAAGACCTGCTCGATAACATCAAGCCGTTTCTGTCGCAGATCAAGCCGCGCCCGGCGGTGTTTGACCGTGATTATGTGAAGCGGCTCGACGGCCCCAATGTGAAAAAGGGCAAGACCAAGATGGATCTCGCCGAGCAGGTGCGGGAAGACATCCGCGAATTCAAGAAGACCTCGGGCGCGTCGCGGCTGGTCATGATCTGGTGCGGTTCAACCGAAACATTCCTGCAGCCGGCGGCAGTACACGAGTCGGTAAAGGCCTTCGAAAAGGGATTGGCCCAGAACGACGAGAACATTGCGCCCTCGATGATCTACGCCTACGCGGCGCTGTCGGAGGGAGTGCCTTACGCCAACGGCGCGCCCAACCTCACGGTGGACCTCCCCGCCATGCACGAGCTTTCGCGGCGCAACAACGCGCCCATCTGCGGCAAGGATTATAAGACCGGGCAGACGCTGCTGAAGACCATCCTGGCGCCCGGCTTCAAGGCCCGCATGCTCGGGCTGAGCGGCTGGTTCTCGACCAACATCCTCGGCAATCGCGACGGCGAAGTGCTGGACGATCCCGGCTCATTCAAGACCAAGGAAGAATCCAAGCTCTCGGTACTGGAGCACATCCTGCAGCCGGACCTGTATCCGCAGCTCTACGGGAACATCTGCCACAAGGTGCGGATCAACTACTACCCGCCGCGCGGCGACAACAAGGAAGGCTGGGACAACATTGATATCTTCGGCTGGCTCGGCTACCCGATGCAGATCAAGGTGGACTTCCTGTGCCGCGATTCCATCTTGGCGGCGCCCATAGTGCTCGACCTGGTGCTGTTCCTCGACCTGGCGCTGCGCAGCAGCCAGTTGCGCGGGCTGGGCATCCAGGAGTGGCTGAGCTTCTACTTCAAGTCGCCCATGACCGCGCCGGGGCTTTATCCCGAGCACGATCTGTTCATTCAGCTCATGAAGCTGAAGAACACCCTGCGGCACCTCAAGGGCGAGTCGCTGATCACGCATTTGGGGCTGGAATACTACGATTGAAGCTATCGGCTTTCAGCCGTCAGGTATCGGCTACGACAGGCTGCTGATTGTGCTGACTGGTGACATTCTGTCGCGCCATCCGGCCTTGGGTGGCGAGGCCTTGCCGGCGAGGTGACGGTGGTCGACAGCTGATAGCTGAAAGCTTTTTTTTAGTAACCCAGCCTACCCGCTCCGGCATCGAATTTGCCATGCGCAAGATGGCACTGCCGATCGTCGCGGCGATTCTGCTGATATCCGCCGCATTCCTTTGGGCTGACACGCCGGGAACATTTCGCGGCGTGGTGATTCACGGCCCCGACATCACGCCCGGATGGATGTACCTGAAGAGCGGCGGGCAGACGCGGCGGGTGGGGATCGGCCGCGCTGATGTGATGTACTCCGACTCGGTTCCGGCAGGCGAGCGCCAGAAGCTGCCGGCAATGTCCATTGTCAGCGGGGCCGAGGTGCGAGTCACCGCGCAGCAGGACAAAGATGGCGAGTGGCGCGCCACCAAGATTGAGATCCTTACTCTGCATGCGCAGCCGGAACTGGAGCCTTCCGAGCGCACGGAGAATTTGCGCGCCACCTAACGCCGTTCTCGAGTTTCAGTTTCAGGCGCAGCCGATAGTCAGGCGTTTGACTCAAACTGAGACTCTCTTCGCCCGTTCACACTCTTCCGCTTATATACGATTTCATCCCTGGCGGCGAGACTTGTTGCCGGGCATTGGGTTGACACATGAGGCGGGGGCATGGCCCGTCGCGTCGCTGCCTGCCGCCGAATTACATGTTTCCCGCCTCGCCGAATGTTCATCCAAGTCAGTAGCGGGGGCGGCGTTCGGCCCGTGCCGGTGCCCGAATGCCCCAGTTTCGGCTGTATAATGTAATTAACCAGTTGGTCGGCAACCAACAAAGGATGTGCACCATGAAGTTTCGCGCCTCCACCCTCGCGGTCGCGTTAATGCTGGCTACCCTGGCGCCGTGCACGTTTGCGCAGAGCGATTCCCAGAACAATCCCAATCCGACTGGAACTCCGCCGGTCACCGGTACGCCGCAAACCACCGGCGCTGCGCCGGCCGACGCGCAGAAACCGGCGGCGCAGACCGACACACTGGTCCCGCAGGTTGCCAATCCACCCAAAGAGACGCACGACGGCGGCAAGAACGATATTGACGCCATCGGCAACCGCAA
>JAIQFM010000194.1 GCA_020073285.1 Terriglobia bacterium
CTGGATGCGAGCGTGGAAGAGCTGCGGCGGCGGTGTGCCGGCGCCGAAGTCGAGCGCCCGCTGTTTCGTGACGAGAACCAATTTCGCCAATTGTACGAAGCGCGGCGCGGCGGTTACATGGCAGCGGACTGGCGTGTCGAAACCGGCGGCAAGACGCCGGAGCAAGTTGTGGAAGAGCTTCTAGCTTTTAGCTTTTAGTTGTTGGCTTGTCGTTGTAGTGGCGAGGGCAGGCATGAGGTTTTCACGAAGGATTGCGTTGCTGCTGGTGATCGCGATAACCGCGGTGGGTTTCGCGGCGGAAAAGAAAGCTGCCGTACCGTCGGGGAATCTGGTGGACTCGGGATCGTTCGGAGTTTTCGTGCACGGGAAACGGGTCGCCACCGAGACGTTCCAGATCGAGCAGATGGCGGATATGAGCGTCGCTAAGTCGGAATTCAAGGTCGAGGAGGGCACCACCAAGGCGGTGCAAACTGCCGAACTGGTAATGGCAGCCAACGGCGATCTGCGGCGCTACACCTGGAATGAGCTCAGCCCGAACAAGGCGCAGACGACCATCGAGCCGCACGATCAGTTTCTGGTACAGCACATCAGCACCGGGTCGACCGACAAGCCGATTGATCAGCCGTACATCCTGCCAACGTCCACCGTGATCCTGGACGATTATTTCTTCTCGCAGCGGGAAGTGCTGGCGTGGCGCTACCTGGGAGCCAACTGCCGGCCTGAACCGGGCAGCCCGGGCTGCAAGTTGCAGCGCGTGCAGTTTGGGGCGCTAATCCCGCGGCAAAGGACATCGTTGCTGGTTAACATTGAATATGTCGGACGAGAGACGGTCAATGTGCATGGGCAGAAGCGCGAACTCAGCCGCTTTAACCTGCAAAGCGAGGGCATGGATTGGGGGCTGTGGCTGGACGAAAACTATAAACTGATTCGCATCTATATCGCAGCCGAGGCGACCGAAGTAGTGCGGGATTAGGCTGCCGGCTTCAGGCCCTAGGCGCCAGGCTCCAAGCGTTAGGCTTCAGGCGCACGAGGAAATAAGACTTAATCCGCCGCCGCCGCCAAATCCACCTTCACGTTGCGCAGGAACTCCGCCGCGGCTTCGGGTAACACAGTGTTGATGAACATGCCGGAGCCGAGTTCGAAGCCGGCGACGCGCGTCAGGCGCGGGATCACGCTCAAATACCAATGGTAGTAAAGAACGCCGGCGTTTTCGTGGGGCGCGGTGCGAATGGTGTAGTTGAAATCCGGGTTCTGCAATCCAACGTAAAGCTTGGCGAGCACGGTCTTCAGTACCTTGGCGAGATCCACGATCTCGGCGTCGCTGATGGCGCCGAAGCTGGCCATGTGGCGGCGCGGATAAATGTAGGTGGCGAACGGGGTGGAGGAGGCAAAGGGCTCGACGGCGAAGAAGTGTTGGGTGGTAACGACAACCCGCGCGGGCGAGGCGAGGTCCTCCTTAATCGCCTCGCAGAAAATACACTCGCCGAACTCGTCGTAGTGGCGCAGGGCTTCGTACACCCGGTTGCGGACTTGCGAGGAGATGACGGGGGTGCCGATCAACTGCGAGTGCGGGTGCTCGAGGCTGGTGCCGGCGGCGGCGCCATGGTTCTTGAAGATGGTGACGTGGGTGATGCGCGGGTCGGCGCTGATCTCGGTGAAGCGCTGCTGGTAGGCGCGCAGGATTTCGGCGACGTTTTCCACCGGCAGCAGCGCGGTGGTGAGCGCGTGGTTCGGCGTCTCGACGATGACCTCGTGAATGCCGACGCCGTTCAGGCTGCGGCGCGAGCGTTCGATCTTGCGCCAGGGCTCGCCTTCGCGGGAAAGCGCGGCAAATTTGTTGGGCACGATGCGGACCTCCCACTTGCCGTCGGCGGGGATGGCCATCACCGCGGGCGGGGCAAGCCGCTCATTGCCGGGGCAGAACGGGCATTTTTCCGAATAGGCGGGCAGCGGCGGGCGCGGGTCGTGCTGGACGCGGAGGTCCTCCGGGCGCTTGGCGCGCTCGGTCGACATGATGACCCACTCCTTGGTAAAGCGATTCTGGCGAAGCTCGGGCATGGCGCCTCCTTCGGGGATGGGGTGCCCCCACTAAACTGCGGAGCATATCACCACGCTAACAGAAAAGAGCGGCGAGGGTAATTCGTGTAGAATCCAAAATATCTTTTCCGGAACTTGTGCGCTGGTGCGAGCATCCTCCGGCCCGGTGACCGGAAGAGGGCTACGACGCCATGCCATCGAAAATCCCCGTAGGAATCCTGGGCGCGACGGGAGTGGTCGGACAGCGGTTCATCCAACTGCTGGAGCACCACCCGTGGTTTGAGCCGGCGTGGCTGGCGGCGTCGGAGCGCTCGGCCGGGCGGGCGTATGGAGACATCGTGCGCTGGCGGCTGCGAACGCCGATTCCCGCGCACGTGGCGCGGATGAAGATATCGCCGGCCATACCGGAGGAAGCGCCGCGCGTGATCTTTGCCGCGCTGGACGCCGACTTCGCGCGCGAACTGGAGCCGCGTTTCGCCGCCCACGGATGCGCCGTGGTTACCAACTCCAGCGCGTTGCGCATGCAGGAAGACGTCCCGCTGGTGGTTCCCGAAGTGAACGCCGATCACGTGAGGGTGATCCACGCGCAACGGTGGCGGCGGGACAGCGGCGGATTCGTGGTCACCAACCCGAATTGCTCCGCTATCGGGCTGGTGATGGCGCTGGGGCCGCTGCATCGGCGCTTTGGCCTGGAGAAGGTGATGGTCGTCACCATGCAGGCGGTCAGCGGGGCGGGCTACCCGGGTGTGGCGTCGCTCGACATCCTCGGCAACGTGATTCCTTACATCGCCCAAGAGGAAGAAAAGATGGAGGCGGAGACGCGCAAGCTGCTGGGCCGCGCCGACGTGTCGCGCATTCACTCCGCCGAGTTCGCCATGAGCGCGCAATGCAACCGCGTGGCGGTGGAAGACGGGCATACCGAGTCGGTCTCGGTGAAGCTGGAGAAGCCTGCGCAGGCGGAAGAGATGATCGAGACGTGGCGTAGTTTTCGCGGCGTGCCGCAGGAGTTGCGGCTGCCGAACGCGCCGGAGCAGCCGGTGATTTATGACACGGCGCCCGACCATCCGCAGCCGCGCTTCGACGTGGACCGCGGCGCGGGTATGTCGGCCACGGTGGGCCGGCTGCGGCCGTGCGGCGTGCTCGACTGGAAGTTCACCGTGCTCTCGCACAACACCATCCGCGGCGCGGCGGGCGCGGCGTTGCTCAATGCCGAGCTGCTCAAGGCGCAAGGATACCTGGGAGACTAGGGCCGTGGGAATTTGTCGCAGAGGACGCAGAGGACTCGGAGGATTTTCTTCTCTGCTGCTTTCGTCCGAAGCCTACTCCACGATTCCTCTGCGTACTCCGTGTCCTCCGTGTCCGGTTCCCGGGGGACGCCGATGATCGTGATGAAATTCGGCGGCACCTCGGTGGAAGACGCGACGGCGATCGCGCGCGCGACCGACATCGTGTGCAGCCGGCTGGCGCAGGACCCGGTGGTGGTGGTCAGCGCCATGGCCAAGGTCACCGACCAGTTGGCGGCGATGGCGCGGGCGGCCGGGTCGGGCGACCGCGAGAGCGCGCTCCAGCTCTCGCGCGCGGTCCGCGAAAGGCACTACAACGCGGCATCGGAATTGCTGGGCAGCGCGGTTTTCGGGCAGCTTCACGGCGAGCTGGAAGCCGACTTCGATTTATTGGACGAGCTGTTGCGCGGCATTGCGGCGGTCGGCGAGCTGACGGCGCGCACCACCGACAACGTGCTCTCCTACGGCGAGCGGCTTTCCAGCAAATTGGTGACAGAGGCCTTCCGCTCGCATGGCCTGAAAGCGGTGCTGGTGGACGCGCGCGAGTGCATCGTCACCGACGCCAATCACGGCAAGGCCATCCCGCAGATGGACGACACCAACGACAACGTGCGCGCGCGCCTGCGTCCGCTGGCGCAGAAGAAGTGCGTGGCGGTGATGGGCGGGTTCATTGGGGCGACGCGCGAAGGCACGACCACGACGATCGGGCGCGGCGGATCGGATTTCTCCGCCGCCATCGTGGGAGCGGCCCTGGGCGCCGAGCGCATCGAGATCTGGACCGACGTGGACGGGATGAAGACCACCGACCCCAACCTTTGCCCGGACGCGCTGCGCATCAAGTCCATCGGGTTCGAAGAGGCGGCGGAACTGGCGTATTTCGGGGCGAAGGTGCTGCATCCCTCCACGCTGCTGCCGGCGATTCAGAAAAACATCGCGGTGCACGTGCTGAATTCGCGGAATCCGAAGAACGAGGGAACCCGCATCACGGCGCGCGCGCCGCATTGCCGCAACGCGTTCAAGGCAATCGCGGCCAAGAAACGGATCACGATCGTGGATATCGTGGCGACGCGCATGCTGGGCGCGCACGGGTTCATGAAATCCATCTTCGAGGTGTTCGACCGGCATCGCTGCGCGGTGGACGTGGTGTCGACCTCGGAAGTGAGTGTGTCGCTGACGGTGGACTCCAACGAGGCCATTCCGGCGATCGCCGCCGACCTGGAGAAGCTGGCGGACGTGCAATACCGGGGGCGGAACGCGATCGTGTGCATGGTCGGCGACGACATCCGCGAGACCCCCGGCGTGGCGGCGAAGGTGTTCACGGCGCTGGGCGACATTAACGTGCGCATGATTTCGCAGGGCGCGTCGGAGATCAACATCACTTTCGTGATCAACGAGGACGACGTACCCGAAGCGGTGCGCCGCCTGCACACCATGTTTTTCGCCGATCCAGACCCGGAAGTTTTCGCGAGAGATTGAACCAGCAGTTCCTAGTTTCTGGTGTCTAGTGCCGGGTTGGAATGACCGGGAGCAACTATGAATTTAGTAATTTTGGGGCGCGGGAAGACCGGGTCGCTGGTGGCGGAGGCGGCGCGTGGGCGCGGGCATACGGTGGTGGTGTTCGGGAGCGCCGACAACCAAGGCGCGCGCAAGCTCACGCCCGACGTGCTGGAAGCAATTGACGTGGTCATCGATTTCACGACTCCGACGGCGGTGGTAGAGAACATCGCCGCCTGCATTCGGTCGCACGCCAACCTGGTGGTGGGCACGACCGGCTGGTACGGCGAGTTGCCGCGCATCAAGCCGCTGGTGGAGCAGAGCGGGATCGGATTGCTGTACGCCGCGAATTTTTCCATCGGCGTGAACCTGTTTTTCGATATCGCGCGCGCGGCCGCGCCTGCCGTGCGCTACGGCTACCAAGGACGGATCCTGGAAAAACATCACGTTCATAAAAAGGATGCGCCGTCGGGAACGGCGGTGGCGATCCGCAACGTGATTCGCGGCGCGGCGCAGGCGGAGCTGCCGATCGAGTCGGTGCGCGAGGGCGACGTGGTCGGGATGCACCAGGTGACGTTCGAATCGGCCGGCGACAGCATCACGCTGGTGCACGAGGCCAAGTCGCGGCGCGGATTTGCCGAGGGCGCGGTGCGGGCGGCGGAATGGCTCCAGGGCAAAAGCGGGCTCTACGATTTCAAAGACATCTTCCGGGAATTGCGCTAAAGTTCACCGTTCGCCGGGCCGAGAATTTAGACTGTACCTGATCTAATTCTTCATCACAGGTGATTTATGAAGCAGATTTACGGCTGCGGCACAGCCATCGTCACCCCATTCAAGGCGGATGGTTCGATCGACGAGCCCGCGCTGAAAGAGCTGGTTGCGTGGCAGATCGAGAGCGGCATTGATTTTCTTGTCCCCTGCGGCACGACAGGCGAGACGCCGACGCTGGCGCGCGAAGAATGGCTGCGCGTCGTCGAGGTAACGATTGCGGTGGCGCGCGGGCGCGTGCCGATCGTTGCCGGCGCAACCTCCAACAGCACGCAGGATGCAGTCGAGAAGGCGAAGACGGTGGCGGCGATGCGGGGCGTGGACGCGATCCTGACGGCGTCGCCGTATTACAACAAGCCGACGCAGGAGGGGCAGTATCAGCACTTCCGTGCGATCGCGGAGGCGGTGGACAAGCCGCTGATCCTGTACAACGTGCCCGGTCGCACGGGCGCGAACCTGGAACCGGCGACGCTGGCCCGGCTGGCGCAGATCTCGAACATCATCGCGGTAAAGGAAGCGAGCGGAAACATTTCGCAAATTGCCGACGTGTTCAACGCCGTGCCGGAGAGCTTCCTGGTGTTCTCGGGCGACGACGCGATGACGCTGCCGGTGATCTCGTTGGGTGGCGTGGGCATTATTTCGGTGGCATCGAACGAGATTCCGCGCCAGATGACGGAGATGACGCGCGCCGCGCTGGGCAATGACTGGAAGAAGGCGCGCGCGATGCTTCGGCGCTACCTGCCGCTGATGCAGGCAAACTTTATCGAGTCGAATCCGATTCCGGTGAAGGCGGTGTTGGCCATGATGGGCAAGATCGAGGAAAACTACCGGCTGCCGCTGACGCGCATGAAACCGGAAAACCGAGCCAAGCTGGAGAAGATCGTGCTCCATCTTGAACTGGAAAAGATGGCGAGCGTGGCATCCTAGGAGTCAGCGGTGGAGTTGGAACGCGCTCGCCCTGGAGCGCGAAGATTCGCGGCGCTCGGCGAACTTTCTACACGTCCTTGTGGGCCTGGAGGTAAACCTCCGATCCGAGCGAAGGAAACAAACCGCCCCAAAGAAGGTTTAGTTTTGCCCAGGTCTGGGAATTCTCAATGGCCGATCCAGACAGTCTCATGAAGTGAGATCCACTCAGAAAATCGAGTTTCAGACCGGCATTCGAGACAAGGTTCTTCCAGTCACCGGGGCAAAAGGAATTGATGTGACCGTTTGGCCCCGTAGTCCCGTTGCGCTTCTTGTTGCGAAGCCAACGATGAAGAAAAAACGATACGGGCGCCGGAGCTACGGGGGAACCTCCCAAGAAGATACCGCCGGGAGCCAGAACCCTTGCTATTTCCGACACCGCAAACTCCGGCCGGGGAAGATGCTCCATCACGTGAATGCAGATCAACGCGTCAACCGAGTTGGGTTCCAATGGCAGGGGATTGTCGAAGTCACATTCAACAATCTGGCTATAACTTGCCAGGGAGGATCCCGATTCACAAACCTTGTCCAGCGCAATCCACCGCTGGGAATCAAACGGATACTCCGGAGAAATGTAAGACATGGAACCAGCGCAGTATCTGCGCATTTGACCGTGGCCTGCCCCCATATCCGCAATGGTGGCATTCGGTTTGTCGATCAGCTCCCGTGATAGAGCCTGCGCAACCCACCAGTATCGTATTGCCCTGATCGGATAAGATGTGGCCTTAGCCGACGATGACATCTGAAAGTCCGGCTTCCTGATCTGAACGTTGTGGGCCAGATCGTCCAGCCTGTAACTCAGAAATCTGAAGTTCATGATCAGACCCTCTCCGTTTGGAGACATCAATCCTAAGCCAGAAGGCACACTTCAAAACTGATCTTTGAGGGACGGCGCCGGGCGCCTACACCTCTTACTTCTGACTTCTTACTTCTGACTTGGTTATACTGCCTCGCCATGGATTCCCTGCAATCCTC
>JAIQFM010000010.1 GCA_020073285.1 Terriglobia bacterium
TTCCACCACCGTCAAGGTCGTCATCATTGACGGCGACACCGACACCATCCTGTGGGCGGACTACCAGCGCCACGAAACCAAGCAGCCCGAAAAGGCGATCGAGATGCTCAAGGCCATCTCCGCCGATTTCCCCAACACGCCGGTAGACAATATCCGCGTGTTCATTACGGGCTCGGGTGGCTCGGGTATCGCCAAGCACATCGGCGCCAAGTTCGTGCAGGAAGTCAATGCCGTCTCCCTTGCCGTGGAAAAGCTTTACCCCGCGTGCGGCTCGGTCATCGAGCTTGGCGGCCAGGACGCCAAGATCATCATCTTCAAGGAAGACCCGGAGACCGGCAAAAAGAAAAAGCTGCCCTCGATGAACGACAAGTGCGCCGGCGGCACCGGCGCCGTCATCGACAAGATCAACGCCAAGCTCCGCATTCCCTCCGAGCAGCTTTGCCAGATGGGCTACAAGGGACTGAAGCTGCATCCGGTCGCCGGCAAGTGCGGCGTCTTTGCCGAGACCGACATCAACGGCCTGCAAAAGCAGGGCGTGCCTCCCGACGAACTGATGGCCTCGCTGTTTGAGTCCATCGTCCAGCAAAACCTTTCGGTCTTGACACGCGGCAATACGCTGCGCCCGGTTGTCCTGCTGCTCGGCGGCCCCAACTGCTACATCAAGGGCATGAGCGACTGCTGGAAGGTCAACATTCCCAAGATTTGGGAAGAGCGCAATTACCCGCTGCCCGAGGGCGCCAATCCCGAAGACCTCATCACCACGCCCGATAATGCCCAGTACTTCGCCTGCATCGGCGCCGTCGAGTACGGCAAGTCCGAAGACCCCGGCATCGGTCAGTATGTTGGCTTCGACAAATTGGAGTGGTACATCACCGAAGGCCGCGCCCAGGAAAAAGCCAAGAAGGGCGGCGCGCAGGCTCTCGCCAGGAGTCCCGAAGAGCTCGACGATTTCAAGACGCGCTACACCAAAAAGAAATTTATCGCCACCACCTTCCAGCCCGGTCAGGTGGTCGAAGGCTTCATGGGCATTGACGGCGGCTCCACCTCGACCAAAGCCGTTCTAGTTGACAAGGACCGCAACGTCCTGTGCAAGACCTACCAGCTTTCGCGCGGTAATCCGATCGAGGATACCCAGGAAGTCGTGGCCAAAGTAGCCAAGCAGGTCAGCGATCAAGGGGCAATACTTAAAGTGTTAGGTGTAGGCACAACCGGCTACGCCAAGGACATCCTCAAGGACGCCGTCGGCGCCGATGTTGCCCTGGTCGAGACCGTCGCCCACACCCAGGCCGCGCTTCATTTCTATCCCGACGCGGACGTCATTTGCGATGTCGGCGGGCAGGACATCAAGATCATCATCCTCCGCGACGGCCGCGTGAAGGACTTCAAGCTCAACACCCAGTGCTCGGCCGGCAACGGCTACTTCCTGCAGGGTACCTGCGAGAGTTTCGGCTTCAAGGTCGAGGAATTCGCCGACATCGCCTTCAACGCCAAGGGCTACCCGCAATTCGGCTACGGCTGCGCCGTCTTCATGCAGTCCGACATCGTCGACTTCCAGCGCCAGGGATGGAAGCCGGAAGAGATCATGGCTGGCCTGTGCAACGTGCTGCCCAAGAACATCTGGCTGTACGTATCGCAGATTCCCAACCTGTCGGCGATCGGGAAAAAGTTCATTCTCCAGGGCGGCACGCAGCACAACCTCGCCGCCGTCAAGTCGCAGGTGGACTTCATCGAGTCGCGCTTCAAGGGCAAGGAAATCAAGCCCGACGTTATCGTCCACCAGCACTGCGGCGAAGCCGGCGCCATCGGCTGCGCCTTCGAAGCCGTGCGCCTCTGGGAGAACGGCAAGCAGACCACCTTCATCGGTCTCGACCAGGTCGCGTCCATCACCTTCACCACCACGCGCAACGAAGCCACGCGCTGCTACTTCTGCAAGAACAAGTGTCTGCGCACCTTCATCGACGTCAAGACCGCCACCCCCAACCCGAGCTACAAGCCGCCGGTCAAGACGAAGGTCCCGCTGCTCGATGGCGCACAGCGCCTGATCATCGCCACCTGCGAGAAGGGAACCGTCGAGAACGTCGAGGAGATGCGCGTCATCAAGGGCGACATCGACGCCATCAAGAAGGAAAACCCCAACCTGGTCGAGATCGCGGCCAAGGCGGCCTTCAAGAGCTACGAGCCACCCGTCGTCGCCGACCCGCTACCCAAGCTCCAGTTCACCGCCGTCCAGAAAAAACGCGCCGAGCTCATGAAGAAGCGCGCCGAGCTAAAAATCGGCATGCCCAAAGCGCTCAACATGTATTCCTGCGGCCCCTTCTTCACCGCCTACTTCGAATCGCTCGGCCTGAAGGCGGAAAACCTAATCTGGTCGGAGTACACCAGCGAACAGCTCTACAAGGAAGGCGCCAAGCGCGGCGCCATCGATCCATGCTTCCCGTCCAAGGTCGGCATCCCGCACGTCCACAACCTGCTCTACGTCATTCACGCCAAGAAGCAGCTCGACATCATCTTCTTCCCGATGATCGATTCGCTGCCCACCTTCCTGGTGAAGACGCAGAGCTCGCGCGCCTGCCCCACCGTCACCGCCACGCCCGCATCGGTGAAGGCCGCCTTCACCAAGGAATCCGATCTCTTCACCGAAAAGGGCGTCATCTGGAAGGACACGCTCATCGAGCTCACCGACCCCAAGGTCGCGCACCGCCAGATGTACGACGACTGGAAGGATATCCTGGGCCTCAGCGAGGAAGAGAACTACCGCGCCGTCGAGCAGGGCTTCAACGCCATGCTGAAGTTCGACAACGAGATCATGCGCGGCGCTGCCCGCGAGGTTCTGAAGAAGCTGGAGCGCGAGGACAAGCTCGGCATCGTGCTGCTCGGCCGTCCCTACCACAACGATCCCGGCATCAATCACGAGATTCTGGAGGAATTCCAGAAGCTCGGCTATCCCATCTTCTCCCAGGACTCGCTGCCGCTGGACGACGAGATCATCTGGAAGCTCTTCGGCGATGAAGTGAGAGCCGGCGCCATCTCGCACCCGCTCGACGTTTCCGACGCCTGGAAAAACTCGTACTCGGAAAACACTACGCGCAAGGTGTGGGCGGCGAAGTACATCGCGCGCCATCCCAACCTGGTCGCCCTGGAGCTATCCAGCTTCAAGTGCGGCCACGACGCGCCCATCTATACCGTGATCGAAGAAGTCGTCGAACACTCCGGCACGCCCTACTTCTGCTTCAAGGACATTGACGAGAACAAGCCCACCGGCTCCATCAAAATTCGTGTCGAAACCATCGGCTACTTCCTGAAGCGCTACCGCGAAGACATGGTGCGCAACAACCAGAAGCAGCACACGGTGGAAGAGCAGCTCAAGCAGTTCGAGCAGCGCCTGCGCCACGAACTCACACTGGCCGCCAGCGTCGGCGCCAGGCCCGGCTGCTGCGGCACCGAAGAAACCGCGCCCGCCGAACTGATTTCCATTGCCAGCGTCTCGCAGCCGCAGCAGGACCTGGTGGAGATGGCGGGAGACTAAAACGGATTTACAGAAGCTGTACCCTGGATTTGTAGGCCCCGGCGTCCTCGCCGGGGCCGCGCTTTCCTTGCCCAAACACTCGACGCCGCGGGCGCCCTCGCCCGGCGGCTTACGCTCTGGACCGCCAGCTACGAGCTACCGCTTTCGTTGATTGGCGGCAATCGCCTAGGGAACGCAATCGGTCGCAACCGCTTTTTTGATTTCAGGAGTCTTGCGGCTTTCAATCGCATCTTTCAGCCACTTGCGGACCGGCTTGATCGCCGTCATGTCATCGGTGCTGTAACGTGAATTCGCCTTGTTTTGTGTCGTGTCTCGCCGGTCGTTCTGGATGCCGAAGTAGCTGGAAAAGGCAAGGTTCTGGATGCCCTCCCCGCGCGCGATCGACATTACCGCGAAATCGGCTTCCCGCACCGCCATGCCGTTCGGCAGGTTGGAGTGCTCCAGGCCCTTCAGCTCTGGCGTGTCGAGCAACCGCCGCAGTTCGTCCAGTTGTTCCGCCGTGACCGAGCTCTCGTAAACCCGCGGCTTCGCCTGGAACGAAGGGTTCTGCTCGCCCCGTTCCAGATGGTAGTGGAGGTCCGGATACACGGTCGCGCAGGTGCGGCTCACGTAGCCATTAGCGACGTGTTCCAGCGAGATCCGCATGACAAACGGCGCCACCACGCCACTGCTGGACGCCGCTCGCACGTGGCTCGACGAATCGACTGCTCCACGAAGGGCGGGAGCCACCGCGCGTTCGCCACTCGATTCGCAGTGCGTCGGCTCGCGCTTCACGCTGGACGCTCCCGGCCGCTCTTTCGCCACCATGTCAAACCACTTGGTCAGCGGATCCAGAAAATTCGCGAACGGCTTCCGGCTCTCCGGAGTGCTGAAGGTCAGCCTCTGCCATCCCTCCTGCCGTCGAATGGCGAAATATAATTGCTCGAGGCTCTCGGTGCCCGGCGGTAAGCTGATCTGCTTCTGCGATAGCCGCCGTAGATCGTCGCTATTCAGCGACCGCTCCAATTCGGATATGCCGGCGGCAGGCAGCGTCCCGGCATAAACCTCGGATTTCGCCGGATAGATTTTTTCCAGCTCGTACTCGCCGCTTCGCTTCACCAGCACGCACACATTCTCATCCCGGCGTACGCGCTGCATGCGCACTAGGACTTCGTCTTCCGGACGCTGGGCTGGTGATTGCGCCCACAGCGTTGGGAGCGCTGTCAGCGTGCTACAGAGCAGTATGACAAGTCGCCGATGGAGGTTCATAAAGTAAACCCGTTATTCTCCTTCCCAATCCTCTCGAATGGCAACACCAATATGCCGTCCGCGGCGTGCACCTGATAAAATCTGTCTCCATCGTGGGAGGAGGATTATGGCTAACACATCCACCAAGACTCATTACATTCCCGCCGGCTACCAAACCGTTACGCCTTACCTGATCGTCCGCAACGCCGCCAAGGCCCTCGACTGGTACAAAAGCGTTCTCGGCGCCGTCGAGGAAATGCGTTTCCCCATGCCCGACGGCAAGATCGGGCACGCCGAAATCAAGTTCGGTGACTCTCACGTCATGCTGGCCGACGAATTCCCCGAGATGAACGCCGTCAGCCCCGAAACCGTCGGCGGCACCGCCTCGGCCATCATGATCTACGTCGAAGACGTGGACTCCGTCTTTCACAAGGCTGTCGCCAACGGAGCGAAGGTGAAGCAGGATCTCCAGGACAAGTTCTACGGCGACCGCAACGCCACCATTTACGATCCCTTCGGCCACCAGTGGACCATTGCCACTCACGTCGAAGACGTCTCGCCCGAAGAAATGCAGCGCCGCATGGCCGCGATGCAGAAGTGACCTGCGTCGCGAGACGAACGCAGTCGAACGTTGTACTTGTAGGCCCTGGCGCCTCGCCGGGGCCGCATCATTACTGTCCAAAGTGAATGTGGCGCGGGCGCCTCGCCCGCGATGTCCTCGGTTGTCAGGCCTGCGCATCCGACGCCGCGAACGTCTGTCGCGATCCGCTCCTCTCCATGTAAAATGCTCCCAGGGGTCGAGGAACGCACGGATGGCAATGGAATCCGACAAGGTGATGTTCGAGATCTACCGCGAAGCCGCTTACACCGGCAAATTCCGCGTCGTCTACTACACCGAGCTGAACGAGAACAACAAGGAGTGGGAGATCAACCGCGCCCTCTCCGGCGAGCATTTCTACGACGGCTTCATCAAGAACTATCGCAAGGACGAGGCCAAGGACATCGTGGACTCCATCCTGAAGCGCCTCAACGACGGCGAAAAGCTCACCTCGGAAGACGTCGAAAACGCCCTCAGTGAGCACATCGCGGCAGGATAGTCTGTCGGTCTATCAGTCTCTCGGTCCATCAGTGAAGGCGGCCGCGGGATAGTCTTTCGGTCTATCAGTCTCTCGGTCCATCAGTGAAGGCGGCCCCGACAGACCGATAGACTGACAGACTGATAGACTGAACGACCGATGGACCGACAGACCGACAGACCGACAGACTGACAAACTGACGAACTGAGAAACTGAGACAATGTCCACACAACCGCAGCCCGGCCTCGTTCCCGACGAACTCAAGCACGAGCCTCGTTCCAAGGGCCTCACCACCGCGCGCAAGAAGAAACCCAAAGAGCTGGCCGTGATCACCGAATGTTGCACCGGATGCGCCGGTTCGCCCGCCTGCGTCGAATACTGCCCGGTGGAAGACTGCATGTTCTGGGTTCCCGACGAAGATCATCCGCCCTTCGGCCGCATCCAGGTGGATCCTCTGCTCTGCATCGGCTGCAAGAAGTGCATCAGCAAAGGTCCCGACGGCTGCTTCCTCGACGGCTGCCCCTGGGACGCCATCGTCATGGTGGACACTCCCGAGGTCGAAAAAGAAGTTGGCGTCATGCCCTACTAGAACGGTCGTTCACGATAAATTTGAACGGATGGTGGGCCACATCTGCCCGGTTTTGGCAGATGTGGGTTGCCATGTGCGCACTCACGAATTTCTTAAGCTCACGACAAAATCAAACGCGTGTCGTCCCGAGCGAGCGCGGCCCGCTGGAGCTTGCCCTGAGAGCAGCGAAAGGGCCGTGCGAGTCGAGGGACCTTGCGTCTTGCACCCCGCGTTGCTCACCGCAACATCGTGCGTCACCGTGGAAGCGGTGGGCTTCAGCCCGCCGGAACCAGCGCCCGCAGGCGGCGGCTTTAGAGGCTGTGGCACACGCAACCCCAGAGCTGCACATGCAAGCCCTTTGGTGCGAAGATTGCAAACCGAAGACCAATCGTCGATTTCGCTTCCCCTGTCTACTGTTCTCAAGTTGAGCGGCTAGCGCCGGCCCGCGTGGCGAAGCGTCCCATGGCGGCGCCAAGATTACCGAGCACCTGGGCCCATTCCACCAGGTGCCGTTCACCTGCCTTGGTGAGCGCATACACTCGCCGCGCAGGGCCGCCGTTGCGAGTGTCCCAACTCGACACCACGTAGCCGTTTTGCTCCAGCCGCCGCAGGGTTCGATACAGCGCCGCCCCTTCTATCCGGCCATCCGTCAACGCATACTGGTTGAGATTGGCGGCAAGATCATACCCATACGAGTGTCCCTTATCTTTCAGCATCAGCAGAAGGACAGGCTCCACAAAACGGTAGATATTGCCCATCGCACAGGTACAAGGGTCGTCTCCGTGGCGAGGACACACAGCACGCCGCATTTACCATTCTCCGTTTTTGCATTTCTCGCGCCCGCGTTCGTCACGCTCACTGCTTCTTTCTCGCGTGGCCTTGGCGCAGATCCCGAACACGTAAGACATCAGCACCTCGAATGCAGTGGGCACGAATTGTGTGCTGCTGATTTTTATTTATATCGTTGCAAGCAGCATTTAGATGTATATTACATCTAGCCAGAGTTGAAGTCAACTATCCTGCCTCCGGCCTGCGCCAATTTTGCGCTGGTTTGGCCGGGGCGGGAATCATCGCGGCTCTGAAAGCAGCAAGTCTTTTATAGGAGAAAGCAATGAGCAAAGTTGGGTTTACCACGCTATTAAACAGGGAAGATTCGGTCCTATCGCCACATTTCGGAATGGCCAAGTGGGTCATGATTCGCGATGACGACGCCGGCGAGACTAGGTTCGAGCAGAACACCGGCCTCTCTGGCCGCGCGGTAGTGGATATTCTGGCGCGCGCCGGATGCAGCGATGCGGTGTTCACCGAGATCGGACACGGCGCGTTTCGCCACCTGCAGGAGGCTGGGATCCGGGCCTGGCTCGCGCCGGCGAATCTTCCCGTCCCGCAGCTGCTGGAGCGCCTCAGCCGCGGTGAGCTCTCCCCGGCCAAGGGGCCGACGCAAACGTCCTCAGGCACCGGCCGCTCTGAGCGAAGCGGTGCAGGCTGCTGTGCAACCGCGGGACACGGCGTCGGAGTCGATCGCGCGCCTGGCTGCTGCGGGCAGCAACGCCATGGGCGCGGCCACCAAGAGCGAGCCGGGGTGCAAATCCAACACAACCCTTAGAGCCGCGGCGTCATGCCCTACTGAGCCTGGCGGTTGGCCACTCATCAAAACCCAATCCTGAGGTTGCCCCACCCTTGTCTCGCCAGGCGAGAGCCTGTCCTGAGCGGACCGATGAGCGAGACAGGGTGGGGATTTTCCGCAGTTGGCCCCTGACTACTTTTCAGCAGCCTGCCAGAAGCACGCTGTTGATTGTGATACAAACGGTGCGAAATGAGCACCGGGCAAAGCGGACGGGCGCAAACTGGGCTGCTGCGGGCCATTGGCCGCTGGAGCCTGGTCGCATTGACGATCAATTCGGTGATTGGCAGCGGCGTCTTCGGGCTGCCGTCCACCTACGCCGCACTTCTGGGCGCGTACAGCACGGTGGCGGTGCTAATCGGCGGAGTGGCCATGGGGATCATCATGGCCTGCTTTGCCGAGGTTGCTTCGCAATTCTCCGAGGCGGGTGGACCGTACCTTTATGCCAGCACCGCTTTCGGCCGGCTGGTTGGAATCCTCGTCGGCTGGATGCTTTACCTATCGCAAGCTGCGGCGCCCGCCGCCAATGCCAATCTTTTTGTCATCTACCTGGCTCAGTTCTGGCCGGCGGCAAAAGAACCCTGGCCGCGTTTTGCGCTCTTGACATTGCTGGTCGGATTGCTGACGTTGATCAACATCGTTGGCGTACGACAGGGAACTGCCGTCAGCAACGTGTTCACGGTGGCCAAAGTCGTTCCTTTGCTGGTTGTCATCCTGGCGGGAACCGCCGCAATCCTCTTGCGCCCATCGGCTATCTCAGGTCCTGCAATCCACATATCCGGGAATTCATGGTTGCAGGCGATGGTGCTCATCGTTTTCGCCTACGGCGGCTTCGAGTCTGCGCTCTCCCCTATGAGTGAAGCCCGGAATCCCCGGCGGGATATTGCGTTCGCCTTGTTGATCTCCCTGATCAGTTGCATGGTCATTTACGCGCTCATTCAGTGGGTTGTTGTCGGCGTGCTCGGGCCGGCGGCTACCAGCGATCGTCCACTGGCCGAGGTGGCGCATGTGACCATGGGCGGGCGCGGAGCCACCCTGGTCGCCCTCGGAGCGCTGGTCTCCATGTATGGATACCTCGGAGCAAAACTGCTTGCCATGCCGCGCGTGACCTTTGCGCTGGCGGAACGCGGCGATCTGCCACACCTATTTTCCGCCGTCAGCCGCCGCTTCCACACCCCATGGTTCTCGATTCTGGTTTATGCAGTTGTGATTTGGGCGCTGGCGATCGGCGGCAGCTTTAAGTGGAACGTCTCCCTTTCGGTGGTGGCCCGTGTCTTCCATTACGGTGTTGGTTGTGCGGCTCTTATCGTGCTGCGCCGCAGACAGCCGGCAGCAGCGCTGTTCCGGCTTCCTGGCGGTCCCATATTTGCTGTCATCGGCATCCTGCTGTGCCTGGTGTTACTCACCCAGGTGGACCTGACTGAATCCCGGATCATAGGGGCCACCGCCGCCGCCGCCCTGCTTAACTGGGCATGGGTCAGAAGTAAGAAATCAGACGTGGCATTGCAGAAGTGAAACCAGAGGGTCACCTTTCGCCAGCTACCAGCTACCAATTCGAGTCCGCGAATCGAATTCCCAACGCCATCATCCAACTACCGTAACAAGGCCTGGGCGCCCCATTAACTATATGGTAAATTTTCATCATTGCGCGCTGGTCGGCACTCGTCCTTGCCGTGCTAGTTGGACCAGTTCCAGATCACCTGGGCTTTTTCGCAGGTTACCTGCACGTAAGTTGTTGGATTTCCATAGAGGGCAGGGGAGGGGGGTAGCGTAACTACGAATACGATATCAAATCTGTCATCGTTACCAACTATTAACGCAATCTTGAACGGCTCAAGCGCGGTTTTGATCGTCGCCGCGCGCAATGCCATTCGCCGCCGAAACATCGCCCTGCATCGCGCCCTGATGATTTCCGCGACCGTGACTTCGTCTCTCTTCTTCGCCTCTTACGTCTACTATCACGCGCACGTTGGCAGCGTTCATTTCCCAGGTCAAGGCTTCGCGCGTCCTGTATATTTCGCGATCCTCTTTACGCACACCATGCTTGCCGCGACTGTTCCGCCGCTCGTCATCATCACCCTGACACTCGGCCTGCGCCGCCGCGATCAGCGCCACAAAAGAATCGCACGCTGGACCTATCCGATTTGGTTGTATGTTTCCGTCACCGGTGTTGTGATCTACTTGATGCTGTACCAGTTCTTCCGCGCGTGATTCATGCCGCTCGTCAAGCTCAAGATCGATGTCGGTGGAACCGTTGGCCACGAAGCTTGGTTCGCGCTCCAGCAGTATCCCGAGAGCCAAGGCGCGTTCTTCGGTCCTGAATTCGGCTCCAGCGGAGCTTGTAAGCATCCTGCCAACATTCCGCATCCCAAAGGCGAATGGATCGGCGCGGAAGTTCTGGTCGCCACCAGTTTGCTCGCGCAGTATGCGATGTCGCATTATCTGGAGCAGGAGCGCGTGCTCGACGTCGATATCGAGGAGTGAGGACTTTTGCCTTTACCGACCCCGATCGTGAAAGACCCTAACTTTGAGCGCAAGCGCATGTCGGTGCGCAACCGCATCCTCTTCTTCGTCGTCGCCTGGGCGATCGTGCTGCTGCCCTTTCTGTTCTGGCGCAGCACCTGGTTCGGGCGTCCGCTCACCGACCGCGAACTCGACCAGTACATCCACGACCAGCAGAAGCCGCGCCACATGCAGCACGCGCTGGTGCAACTCGGCGAGCGCATGGCCAAGCGCGATTCCAGCGCCGCGCGCTGGTATCCCGAGGTCGTGCGTCTCGCCAGCAGTTCTGTGGAGGAAATCCGCAACACCGATGCGTGGATCATGGGTCAGGACAACACGCGCCCCGAATTCCATCAGGCGCTGCTGCCCATGCTGAACGATCCTGCGCCGACGGTGCGCGCCAACGCAGCGCTGTCGCTGGTGCGCTTCGGCGACGCCAGCGGGCGTCCGCAACTGGTCCAGATGCTCCAACCCGCGAAGGTTACTGCGCCGCAAGCTGGCCGCGTGACCGATCTCGCCAAGGTTGGCGAAGCGATCCGCCAGAACGGCACCATCGCCAAGATCGAAGCGAATGGAAACACCGTGGAAGTGCGCTCCCCAATCGCAGGACGCGTGCGCGCGTTCAGCGTTGAGCGCGGCGCGCCGGTGCAGGCTGGAAGCGAGTTGGCGACGATGGATCCTGCGCCCGAGCAGGTCTGGGAAGCGCTACGCGCTCTCTATCTCGTCGGAGAGAAGGAAGACCTTCCGGCAGTCGTCGCTTACCGGAAGAGCCTGCCCAACATGCCCGACCGCGTGCGCGAGCAGGCAGTGCAGACGGAGAAGGCAATCCTGGACAGGGAACGCAAGAGGTAGTTGGTAGCTCGTAGCTCGGCGTTCAACCCAGCTACCGGCTACGAGCTACGCCGCAGGCTTCGTTGTGCGGCGATTCGCAACTACGAACGCCGCGAAGAACATCACCAGCGAAAACCCCACCAGCACCATCAGTGAAGTGCTGACGGCGAAGGTCGCACTGGCAGGGAAGAGCAGCGTGCGCAGCGCTTCGGTGCCGTAGGTCAGCGGATTGATGCGCATCAGCAGGCGAATCCAGCCCGACGCTCCGGTCAGCGGAAACAGCGAGCCCGAAAGCAGCCACAGTGGAATCAGGAACAGGTTGATGACGGCGTGAAAGCCCTGCGTCGAGTCCATCGGCCAGGCGATCACGAAGCCCAGCGCGGTGAGCGAGAACGATACCAGGAAGACCGTCAGAACCGTGAGCCCAAGCTGCGCCAGGCCAATGTGAATGCGCAACGCGGGCGCGAAGCAGAGAAACACCAGTCCCTGAATGGTCGCGAGCGTGGTTCCGCCCAGAACCTTGCCCAGCACGATCACCGAGCGATGCACGGGCGCAACCAGCACCGAAAGCAGGAAGCCCTCCTTGCGGTCCTCGATCACCGACATCATGGTGAAGATCGAGGTGAAGAGCACGATCATGATGAGCGCGCCGGGAAAGAAGTAGTCGAGGTAGTGCTCGTTGCCCGCGCCGCTGCCGCCCCGGAAGGAGGTGCCGAAGCCTGAGCCAATGACGATCCAGAAGACCACCGGCGAGGCGATGACGCCAACCACGCGCGAGCGCTGGCGGTAGAAGCGCACGATCTCGCGCCACCAGAGGCTGAGCGCGGGAATCACCGACCCGACCGACGTCGGTGCGAGGGTCGCGGGAATGGCCTGGGCTTGCGAAGCCACGGTCGTTGGCCGTTGGTCGTTCGTCGTCGGCAAATCACTTGCGGTCAGCGGCACGTTGTTCCTCAGGGTTCTTATCCTCGGTCCAGAATCTGTGGCCGGTGCGATGGATGAAAACGTCCTCCAGCGTCGGCTTGCTCACCGATATAGATTGGATTTCGCCGGGAAAAGCTTCGACAACATCGGTGACGAAGCGATGGCCGCTCTCCCGCTCCAGGCGCACTTTTCCGGCAATCACGGTCGCGTCCAGGTGGTAGCGCCCGTGGATGCGCCGCGCCAGCGACTCCGGATCGGCGGTTTCCAGCAGAATGACGTCGCCGCCGATTTCGTGCTTCAGTTCCGCGGGAGTGCCCAGCGCAACCAATTTGCCTTCGCTCAAGATCGCCAGCCGGTCGCAGCGTTCCGCTTCTTCCATCAGGTGCGTGGTCACGATGACGGTGACGCGTTCCTGCTCGCGCAGGATGTGCAGGTATTGCCAGAGGTCGCGGCGCGCGCCCGGATCGAGGCCGGTCGTAGGCTCGTCGAGCAGCAACACCGAGGGATGATGCAGCAGGCCCTTGGCGAGCTCGAGACGGCGCTGCATGCCGCCGGAGAAGGTTTCCGCGCGATCCTTGGCGCGGTCGGCCAGACCCACGCGAGCCAGCATCTCTGCGATGCGCGACTGCAGCGGCGCTCCGCTCAGCCCGTAAAGGTGTCCGACGTGGCGCAGGTTTTCCTCCGCGGTCAGCTTGATGTCAATGCTCTGCGCCTGGAAGACGACGCCGATATGGCGGCGCAATCCCGTTGGATCCTCAGCTGCGTCGCAGCCCATGATGATGGCGCGTCCGCCGGAGGGAAGCATGAGCGTGGAGAGGATGCGGAAGAGCGTGGTTTTGCCGCTGCCATTAGGCCCGAGCAGGCCGAAGATTTCCGCTGGATGCACGTCGAAGGTAACGCCGTCGAGCGCGGCGCGGCCATCGTAGAGATGGCGGAGCTCCTGCACCTCGATCACGGGCGCAGCAGCGGCAACTTGTGGTGTGAGTTCGGCGGACAAGGCCACAAGCCATTCTACAAGCTTCGGGCGTCAGGTGTCAGGCGTTTCATAGCCCAGCGCGATGTCACCCGCGAGATGAGACACTCGTCCGCGAACCCGTTTTGCATGGTTTCCTGGTCCCTTGGTAAGCTGGCGGTTTCAGGCCGCCTTGCGCGTATGGCTCGCCATCTCGGTGGCGCGGCCGCGCAGCGCGAGCAGGCTGTACACGCAGAGCAGCGCCGCCGCGCCCAGGATGACCAGGCCCATGGAGCTCAAGTCGAACCCGTCGCTTGCGCCCGCAAGCTTGCGCAGGAAACCGCCGGCGATTCCGCCGCCGACACCAAAGAGCACGGCCGGCAACCAAGCCTGATCGCGGTCAAACCACAAGACCGAGAGTGCAAAGCCAGCCACCAGTCCTCCGAGCACCGCCCAAAAAAACAACGCAGCCATGGGAGCCTCCTTGTCGAAAGATATATCGTAACACGATATGTTTATATCTTACCACGATGTTAGCGGCGCGTCAACGGGAAAAACCGGCTGCGGTTCGGCGGCTCAAGCCGAAGCGTAATGGGCAGCATGGCGGCACGGCTGAACCCCGGCGATCACCCAAAACCGGCCAACGAGAGCAGGAAGCGGAAGATTGGCTCCGGCGGAGGCCTCCCAAAGCGGATGCCCGAAACAAGGGGCACAAGGCTTGACTCGGAATAACGCCCCAGCTAGCGTAGGGTTGCGTTCGCGATGCGCGATGCGGGAGGCCACGCCGTGCATTTCTCGCCCCTCTGGTTCCTTCTTGCCGCTGTCCCACTGTTGCAGGTCCCGGAAAACACCGGAACCAAGCTGTCGATCCGTCACGTTCTTGCCGGAAATTCGAGCGAACAGACCATCTACCTGCAGGGAGACCGGAAGCGGATGGAATTCCGGAATTCCCTGGGACGGACGAAAGGGCCGCGGCTGGTTGCCATTACACGGTGCGACTTGGGACAGATGTTTGAGTTGAACCTTGATGCCGGCGAATACGTCTCAGCGCCTTATCCTCCGAAGCCACTGACCAAAGAAGAGATCGAGGCACGTGGATTAGGCTGGCTAGAGATGTCCAAGTCAAGAAAACCGACACTGCGAATCGAATCAACTACGGTGGATACCGGCGAACGGAAAGAGCTTCTTGGACACATCGCGAGACATGTCATCAGCACGAGGAAGCAGACTCCGCTTGAGGGCTCAAGCTCCGAACCACAAGAGACGGTGACGGACGGATGGTATATCGATCTCGATCTCGATCCTCATGTTCCGTGCGAGCCGAGGTTGAGTGGGGGAAAACGAGTTCACAGCTATCTGATGGCAGGGAACCAGCCAGCGGAAAAGCCCGAATTCGTCGATATCGGGGTAGCAGAAACGGGATTCGCCGTGCAGCTAGTGGCGATTTCGAAAAGCACGTACACACTGCCGGACGGAACCAAGAAGCAGACAGACTCAAAGAGCGATACGCTCGTGACACAGCTTGAGCAAGGGCCGCTCGATCCGGGGCTGTTCGAAATTCCACTGGGATTCAAGCATGTGCAACACATCGAGCGAAACCCCAGAGTGCCAGCATCCACGAGTCAAACGATGGATTGGTGGGAGCGGTTCAAGGCCAGGGTGGCCAGCCTTCTTAACCGGTAGCCGCCGTCTCGGTACCTCAGCAGCTAGAGCCGGAATTATGGCAGCGACTTTTCCGCAGGCCTGAAGGCCTGCGCCACCCACGCGCTAAGTCCGGTCGGGGTAGATGCTCTCGCGGCTCATAGCCTCGTCCGAGAGAACGGGCGTGTTGGGATCGTGGCTGTTTACCCAGGCATCGAATTGCCGGATCCACTCTTTCGGATTGGTTTTCCGCAGGTGAGCAATAGAGACCGGCTGCAAGAGTAGCCTCCTAACGCGGATTTCGAGGGGGGTAAGTCGGTCGAGCGATTCGAACCTCCGACTGCGCAGTGTACCCGATCTAATTCCCCCAGAGGTCGCTGGTGTTTACATCTTTCCCCATCAGCTTAAGGTAGTAAAAGAGCTGGCCCTTGTGCTGGCCGAGATGCGCAATCATCTGCAGTAGGTGCTGGAACAGCGATAGCTCGTGACCACCCCAGGGAGCAGCGAATATTCTGGTCAGCAGTTCGGCCTCCTTCGTTTCCGCGATGCAACCGAGCGCTATGTCCCGGTCCCCCGCCAGGAGATTGAGCGCCTGCTCGACGCTTTCAACGCTGGGCAGCGCCGCAACCGGTGGTATGTGGTGCTCGGCACCCAGATTCTCGACTTGGGTGCCCTCAGGCAGCCCCCAGTCTCCTTTGACAAAGCCCTGAATGGCCTTACCACACCCGAAGCTGGCGCAATGCATCATCAACTGTCCGACGGTCATCCAGTTGTTACCGGTTGCCGGCCTCCAAGAAAGCTCCGCATCAGCGACACGACGGAACAACTTCTCTGTTACGGCGTATGTCACTTTCGCTTCATGCAGGAGCACATCGGTGAGTGTCATCTCACTTCTCTTCGTATGGGATTGTGCGGTAGGGGGATTGTGCGCCGGCAGGCAAACACCTTGCAAGGGCTGCTCGGGTCAAAGACAGCTCGCGAGACAAGGCCGTGGCGAGTGCCACAAATTCAGCAGCGCGAGCTAGCGCGAGTTGAGCATCATCAACCCAAAGAGCAGCGGGAGGTAAAAGACGGTCGCGAGCAGCAACTGGCGCGCGCGGCGCTTGGAGTGACCCGAAGTGAGAGGCTGTTTGTAGGCAGCGAGGCGAACGCCGAAATAGAAGAAGATCATGCCCATGACGGCCGCGCCGAAAAGATAGAGGTTGCCAGACATGTGCAGCAGCGTGGGCGCGAAGCTGGCGGGCAAGAGCGCGACAGAGTAGGCGACGATTTCGCGGCTGGTGGCCTTGCCGGTAGCTTCGACCACGGGCAACATGCGGATGTTGGCGCGCTGGTAGTCCTCGCGATAGAGCCAGGCGATGGAATAGAAGTGCGGAAACTGCCAGAAGAAGACGATGGCGAACAGGATGAGGCCTTCGAGTTCGATGCGACCGCGAATGGCGGTCCAGCCGAGCAGCGGCGGCATGGCGCCGGGAAAGGCGCCGACAAAGGTGCAGACGGGCGAAACCCGTTTCAGCGGCGTGTAGGCAGCGAGATAGACGATGGCGGTGGCGAGCGCCAGGCATCCGGTCAGCAGGTTGCAGTAGAGCGCCAGGTAGAGCGCGCCGCCGAAGACGAGAATCCCCGACACCATGGAAGCGTGGACCAGCCCCATGCGTTTTGCGGGCAGGGGGCGATGGGCGGTGCGGCGCATGAGGGCGTCAACGTCGTGCTCAAAAACCTCGTTGAGCGCGGCACTTCCGGCGGCGATCAGAGAGATCCCGATAAGCGCGTGCAGCACCGGCCAGGAGAGCTGTGCGATCCCGGCGCGCGGGGCGGCGAAATAAGCGCCGGCCCAGGCGCTGAGTACGATCAGGCTGGTGACGCGAAGCTTGATGAGCTCGGAATAGTCGCGAAGGAGAGTAGCAACCCCCACCCTTCGCCAAAACCGGGCGAAAGGGTGGGCCACCCATCGGGAGCGATAAGGGTGGGGCAACCTCGGCGAAGAGGGGTGTGCCGCAACGTCATGTGGTACATCGGAGCGGATGGGAGGCGTGGTGGCGCTCATATCGCCACCGGCTTGGCGTGGGCGGGGACGCGGTCCGCGACTGGGATGGCGACGTGACGCCATGCCTGGATGGCGATGATGACGGTTGTGGCCAGCAGCAGCGCTCCGATGGCGACGTGCGCCACGGTGGTATAGACCAGCGGCATTGCGGGCTGGGGAGCGTCGCGTCCCCATTCGACGCGGGTGAGCCAGGCGCCGAATCCAAGCGTGAGCTGGACCATGAGCAGGGTCAGCAGGATGAGCGCCGGCCGGCGAAGCTGCTGCACCTGCGAGTATTCGCTGAGCACGCGCACGATGGTCCAGAGCAGGACGAAGGTGACCACCGCGGCACTGATGATGTGCGGCAGCAACTTGATGCCATGGTGGCGGAAGGCGGCGCCTAGCACGAGCTGCACGTACACGCAGGCCACGGCGGCGGTGGCCAGCCACGGAAGGCTCGGACGCTTGCTGGGAAGCTGCATGCGCGGCTCCTGTACCCAGGTGCGTCCGGTAAAGAGCCAGATGGCAACGACGAGGCAGAAGAACGTCTGACCGAGCGTGGCGTGGGCCGAGGAGATGCTGGGCGGAAGGAAATTGAGCACGGTGATGCCGCCGAGAATGCCCTGCGCGATGACCGTGGCGAGCGCCGCCCAGCCGAGTTTGCGCATCCAGGGACGGTGGTCAATTCTTGAAGTCCAAACCGCCAGAACGATGGTCAGCAGGCCGATGAATTGGGCCATGATGCGATGCCCATGCTCCCAGCGTATGCCGCCGGTGAGCGGCACGGTGAAGTAAGCGTAAGTGATGGGCCAGTGATGAAACGAGGTTGGCCAGTCGGGAACGGAGAGGCCGGCGTCGTTGCTGGTGACCAGGGCGCCGGCGATGATGAGGAGAAAAGTGCAGAAGGCGACGAAGGTCGCGAAGCGATGGTGAGCTCGATTGAATGGCGTTGTCAGCGAATGCATAACAGCAGTTGGCCAGTGGTCAGTGGCCAGTGGCACGCGCAAAATCCTTCCACGTACAGACAAGGTCCACGAGTTTCGTCGCTCCACATTCAAGAATTCTGTCGTCCGCTAAAGCGGGCTCGTGACTCAATTCGGATCCCAACCCACAGCTTACCAGCCTGTTACGAAACTGGTGCCGTCCCTAACGGGGCTTGAATCTTATTCCACTCGCATACCCGGCACTCACGTGCCGGGCTATGCACTGTCGCGCCTACGGCGCTAAATACGAGTTTTCGGTCCACTCAAGCTAGAGACCTTGGCGTTTCGTAACAGTCTGTTACGCCGTGGGAGACCCTGGGCTGAAGCCCAGGGCTACCACGGTTCTGTCGCGCGGCGAGCGCGCTCCGGCTCGATCTGCCAGCCTCATGTTGGTGCGGCACATGCGAGGGCGTGCGTACCACACAACCGCGCCAAGCCTACTGCGAAGCCTTCATGGTGAAGTCGGCGGTCTTGGCTTCCTTGGGGCTGACCGTCACCTCCTGAGTCTGTTCGCCGAGTTTCTCCTGTACGACGGCGACGGTGTACTTGCCCGGCGGGAGCCCCTTGAGCGCGTACTTGCCGTCCTTGTCGGTAACCGCGAAGTACGGACTCTTGACGACGTTGATGTACATCTTCATCCATGGATGCTGGTTGCACTTGACCGGAAGCATGATTTCTTCACGGGCGAAGGTCTTGTCGATGGGAGTGGCCTTGGGCGGCTGCGACTCGTTCCACTCGCGGTTGTCTTTCGGCGTGGGGTGGATGTTGTGGGTGGTGGGGTCGCTGTTGATAACGCTCAAGGTTTGCCCGGTCATGATGCCGAGGACGTGCGGGTGATAGCGGCAGCCCTTCTGATCCAGCGTGACGGCTTGCTTGGGAACATCGAAGGTGCGGCTGCCGAGCCCGTCCTTGACGTAAACGAAAGCGTTCTCGAGATTGCCGCTATTGACGACCAAGGTTTCGACGGTGTTGTCGCCCTTGCAGGCGGGATCCTGGCTCATGTCGATCTTGGCCGGCTTGGGCGCGGCACCGGCGTACTTGACGGTGCCGCTGATGCTGCCCACGGTGGCTTGGTCGATGGGAGTGGCGGGGGCAGCGGCGGGGGCTGCCTGTTCTACCGGCTTGGTGCTCGCCTGTTCCTCCTTCTTGCCGCAGGCGGACAACAGCAGCAAGCCGAGAACGGCCAGCGCGAGCAGTACGACTGTCGATCTTATTTTCATTGTGTGAATGCCTCTCGGTTCAGTTATTGAGCAACTAACAAATCCAACTATTCTAGCGCGAGCCGCCCGCGCCGGTTGCGCCGGAGAATCGCCTGTTTTGGGCCGAGCCCGAGTTGGAACCGGATGTGGAGTTGCGGGATGACTTCTTGGCCGGCGCGGCGCTGCGCGGCGCCTGGGCCGAGAGGCGGCGCTGCTCCTCCGGCGTCAGTTGAAAGATGTAGCGAACCAGCAGTTTGGTTTGATCGGCGGGATAATTTTGCAACGAGGGCGGAGTCGGCCCAGCGAAAACCATGCGCCCGTTTTCCTTTTTGAACAGGCCGGAAGGCATGGCGGTGCCGGGGCTGATGTTGGCAGGGTCGATGAGCCAGCGCTCGGTCCAGCCAGGCTTGAGGCGCTCCTTGGCGAGCAGGAAGTTGGGTGCGGTGGCGATCTTGTCATGGGTGGGATCGCCGGTGGCGTGGCACTTGAGGCAGGGCGCGGCCTGGCTGGTGAAGAGGGCGCGCGCCATGTCGGTCTCGGCGGCGGTCAGGAGCTGCTGCTTCTGCGGGATGTAAGGCATGGGCTGCTGGGAGAGCGCCTGGAAAAAGCGCACCAGCTTACGCAGCTCGTCGTCGGAGAAGAAAAACGTGGGCATGCGCACGGCGAGATACGGCCGCACCCCGTTGCGATGCTGGTCGTTGGGGTTGGGGGCCATCGAGGGATTGGAAAGGAAACGAAGTAGCCACTCGGGATCGACGCGCGCGCCTTCGGTGAGCAACTTGGGCGGCAGAGTTTCCTTTGCGTCCTGGTAGCGGGGCACGGTTTCGATGGCGGTCTTCTGGCCGGGGGTGAACTGGTGGCAGCCGACGCAGTTGTACTTGCGCACGATCCACCAGCCTTCCTGGATGTCGCGGCGGGCATCCTCGGGACGGTACTGATAGCTCGCGGGAAGGGAAGTCTCCTGGCTGCCAAGAAGGAACGTGGTGAGAGCGCGGATCTGGTCCTTGGCGAGGTGCGGATCCGGCATGCGCAGCTTTTCGCTATCGCTCTTGATCATGCCCTGGTCGTAAACGTTGGGCATGGCGAGCTTGTGCTCGAAGAAGCCCTTGTGGTTGTACCAGGGGGCGTTGGCTGGACCTTCAGGCAGGCGCTCGCGGATAGCGGGGTCGTTGATCGGCTCCTTGCCGCTGTCTTCGGCCACCTTGGTGAGCAGGGCGAAATCGAGGCGCTCGATGGGCTTGCTGCCTTCCGTGGTGAGTTCGGTGCCGATGCGTCCTTCCTCTTCCAGTCCGGCGATTTCGTGGCAACCGGCACAACCGAATTGCTGGATCCACTTCTTGCCCTCGGCCTTGAGCTTGGGATCGTCCATAAAGGAGGCGTCGGGATAAGAGGACGAATCTTGCTTTTTCTGGGTGAGCAGGTAGGTGGCGATGTCGGCGACCTCGTCATCGGCGAGGCGGAGGCTGGGCATGACGGTCATTTGCTCGACCTGGAGTTCGTGGCCGTCGTTGGGACACTTGCTGTGATCGAAATCAAAGACGTAGGGCAGGCCCTTCTTGGCGTAGTCCTCGGGGCCGATGTCCTTTTTTTCGTAGGCGCAGTAGGGGCGAGTACGGACGCGCGGGTTCTTGATCCAGCGCACGATGTAGTCGTAATTGGCTTTTTCGCCGAGGCGCGAAAGGTTGGCGGCGAAGTCGCCGCCGATGCGGTCGCCGCCTTCGCCGATGGAGTGGCAGGCCAGGCAGCCGCGGGTTTCAAAAAGCTCCTTGCCGCGGGCGGCGTTGCCGGGCTGGGCCTTGGGCAGAGGATCGGTAAGCGCGGTCTGCCAGAGGTATGCCGAGATCGCCTTGATCTGGCCGTCGTTGAGACGAAAGTTCGGCATCTTGGTGTTGGGGCGGAAGTCGGTGGGCTTGTGCAGCCAGACGGGGATCCAGTTGCGGTTTAACTTTTCGCGGACTTCCTTGAGGTCGGGGCCGATCTTCTTCATGTCGCGCAGGAGGCTGTTGGAGCGAAGATCGAGCTGCTCGATGCGGCCGGCGATTTTGCTGTTCTCGACGCGCAAGGCCTCGGCACGCTGGTTGAGTCGGTTGGCCTCGTCGTTGGACTCGGTCTGATCGGCCTGCTGCATGGCGATGGAGGCCTGGTGCAGGTTGTCACGCTGCTGCTGCTCCATTTGCTTGATTTGCTGGCCGATGTTGGTGAGTTCTTCGGGCTCGCGATCATAGCCCTCGTAGCGATGGCAGCCGTTGCAGCCGCGCTGGCGGAAAAGGAACTTGCCCTCGCTGATCACCTGCCCGACCGAACCGGCCTGGATGAACATGTCGGCCTGATGGCAGGTCTGGCAACCGGCTTCCATGTTGGCCTTGCGGAACAGCGGCCAGAGCCAGTGTTCGTAATAGCCGTGCGCCTTTTCCACGCTGGTGGTGGCGCGGCCGTTGCCCTGGTGGCAAGGCGAGCATCCGAACTTGTCAGGGTCGTGGATAGTGAGCAAGTCGGGTTCGGGATGGCTGGTGGAGGCGAGGGCGTATTCGTCGGGAGACTTGCGGCCCTTGGAGGTCATGAGCGCGGCGGTGAGGCGGACGGGTTCGCGCGTGCCCATGTGGCAGGACTCGCAGCGGTCCACGATGTTGGCTTCCGCGACGTTGATCTGAACGATTTCGGGGTCCCAATTGGCGATCTTGTTTTGCAGGCCGCGGAGGGCATCGGGCGGGAGCGACAGCAGGTGCTCCTTGATCCAGGTGTCGCGGGCGAGCTTGGCCTCGTTGATGGGCTTGAGCAGGTCGCCGAGCTGGCCGCCGAGCCGGCCCTTTTGGTCCTTTAGCTCGTTATACGTTTCTTCGAGTTGCTGGAAGTTATATTTCTTGCGGGCGCCGTCGGGATATTGCACCTCGAATTGCTGTGCCTTGTACTTGTCGAGGTCCTTTTGCTTGGAGGCTTTGGAGCTGGGGCTGTTGTCGGTTTCGATGTCGTAGATGAGAGCGTTGACGTAGGCGCGCTTGTCGGTGAAGACGCTTTGGACGGCGAGGATTTCGGCGGATTTTTCGGCGAGCTGTTGGTTGATCTCCTGGACTTTCGGCGCGGCGGATTTGTAGGCAGACTGGTAGGCGTCGTCGAGGGCGCGGAAGTCGGGGTTGTTCTGCAGGTCTTTTTCGGCGTCGGCGGACTGCGAGCGCGCCTGCTTGAGGAAGGCGGTGTAACGTTCCTGGAAGACGCGCTGGTAGCGCTTCCACGGGCGCTGGCCGTAAGCCTCGTCCCACATGGCCCATAACAGGGTTCCGATCAGCACCACGATAGCGATGGTGTAGTGCAGGGCGTACGATTTGGTGGTGATCGGGTCTTGCTCGGGAATTTGACCTTCTGGCACCCTTCTCCTCCGAAAACAGCTATCAGCTTTTAGCTATCAGCTTTCAGCGGATCCATGACGGTTTCAGCCGTCCCTACGGGACTGGCGTCTTATTCGCATCGTTCCCGGCACTGAAGTGCCGGGCTATTTTCATTCGCGCCTGCGGCGCTGGTGCGTGTTTCGCCAAATCCTGCGACGCTGGACTCGTGTTTCGCCAAATCTTGGATTCGCATTCGCAGCTATCAGCGAGTACGGCCGGTGTTTGAAATCCTTTGTGCCGTCCCTACGGGACTCTGAAATTTCGTGCGTAGCTGCCCCCGGGACTTACGTCCCGGGCTATGTACTGGCGTCGCTTCGCGACTCCGATTCGATCTGGCCAAAAGCTAATAGCTAATAGCTTCTACACGTTGAACCAGGGCGTAATCCACACGTACTTGATGCGCAAGCTCAGCTCAGCAAACAAGCTGACAGCAGACAGCTTTCACACGTTAAACCAGGGCGTAATCCACACGTACTTGATATGCAAGCTCAGGCGCAGCAGCATCTTGATGGGCAGCGCGACCATGGTGAGCATGAGAAACATCATGATCTGGTACTGGAGCAAACTCATGCGGCGCCAGTCCCGGGGCATTTTTCGGCGGAACAGGGCGGTCATGACAAAGCCGCCGATGGCGAAATAGCCGCCCACCACGATGGCGCCAAAAATTCCCTTGCCGAGATTCGAGGTGATGCCGAACAGGTCAGGCAAATCGCGGTTCACCTCGTAAATTAATCGGTTGTGATCCCAGGTCTGGCCGGGCCAGAACCACTGCCAGCCGGGGCCGCGAATGAAGGTGCCGATGATGATCATCGAGACCCACAGGATCAGGAAGCCGAAGCAGAACGTGCCGATGGAGAACTTGCGCTGCTTGAGGGTGTAGTAGCCGCTGCCCAGCGGATTGGTGTCAATGTAGGGGATCACCATCAGGCCGATGATGATGAGCGTGGGCATGACGACGCCGGCGATCCAGGGATCGAAGTACACCAGCATTTCTTGCAGACCAAGGAAGTACCAAGGGGCCTTGGCAGGATTCATGGTCAGGTTGGGATTGGCCGGTTCTTCCAGCGGGGCACTCATGGTGATAGACCAGACCATGAGGATGGCGGTGACGATGATGGCCGCCAGAAATTCCATGCGCAGCAGGAAGGGCCAGACGTGGACTTCCTTCTGCCATCCGGGACGGAAGGGCCAGGTCTTGCGATGGTGCGTCTTGGCGAGGGCGGGATCGGCTTCCAGTTGCGCGATGAGTTCGTCGTTGCCCTTGGCCTGGCGGAAGGCCAGCCAGAGATAGAACAGCACGAGCGGCAGCAGCGCGGTGATGGGGATGTTGTCAGGCGTGGTCGCGATGGTCCAGAGCTGATGCCAGTTCATAAGAAATCCCAAGTTTCAGTTTCAGTTTCGGTTTCAGTCGACTCAGCTTCAGTCCGCGATTCGCATCCGCTGAACCTGAAACTGAAACTCGAAACTATTCTGTCTACGCTCCCGCCGCCGACTGCGCGCGGCGCGGCTTGTCGGCTTCGGAAGCGAGCATGACCGGCGCCGGACCGGAGATGCCGCCGTCCTTCCGCACGCGCCAGAAGTGCACGATCATGAAAACCGAAGCGATGATCGGAATCGCGATGCAATGCCAGATATAGGCGCGCAGCAGGGCATTGGCGTCCACGATGGAGCCGCCTAACAGGCCGAAGCGCACGTCGTTGTAGGGCGTCATGCCGAGCTGCGAGCCGAAGGGACCTTCGTTTCCAAGCAGCGGCGTGGCGCGCGCCATGTTGGTGCCCACGGTGACGGCCCAGAATCCGAGCTGATCGTCGGGCAGCAGGTAGCCGGTGAAGGAGAGCAGCAGCGTGAGCACGAGCAGGATCACGCCGACGTTCCAGTTGAATTCGCGCGGCTTTTTGTAAGAGCCGGTGAGAAAAACGCGGAACATGTGGAGCTCGACGGCGATCACCATCAGGTGGGCTGCCCAGCGATGCATGTTGCGCAGGATCTTGCCGAAGGGGACGTCGTGCTCCAGGTAGAGCACGTCGCGGAAGGCCTGCACCTTGGTCGGGTGGTAATAGAACATCAGCAGCACGCCGGTGAAGGTGAGGACGATGAACAGGTAAAAGGTAATGCCGCCCATACCCCAGGTGTAGGGGTAGCGTACGGAGTCGCGATTGATCTTGGCCGGATGCAGGTGGAGGAAGACGTTGGAGAGCACGCCGAGAGCGCGGTTGCGCGGGGTTTCGTCGCGCTTGTGGCGGAAGATGGAGGTGTAGAGCTGCGTCTTGGTGGGGTCCTTGACGCTTTCGATTTGCTCCTTGACCTTGCCGGGCATCTCGGCGCGGAAGGCTTCAACCTCTTCCTTCACGATGATGCCAATGCCTTTTTTCCCGTTCTTGGGAGCGCCGCCGTTCGTCGCGTTCGAGGGCGAACGCGCTCCATCGCCGGAAACCTTCACATCATCATCGGCCATAAGACCCTCTAAAACGTTGCCGGTTATCGGTTAATCGGTCTGTCAGTCTGTCGGTCTATCGGTCCTTCGGTCTTTCAGCTCCAACAGACAGACCGAAAGACCGATCGAACGAAAGACCTAACCGACAACCGAAAACTGACAACCGAAAACCGTAAACCGAAAACCGCTACACCGAGAGGAACGCTCCCGGATCGTCAAAATGACTGGCCTGTCCCTTGGGCCATTGATACAGGCGACTGGCGTCCACCAGGACCTGGCCGTCGGGAGCGATCTCGACGTGGGCGCGGTCCATGGGGCGCGGCGCCGGACCTTCGAAGTTGATCCCCTCGCTGTCGTAGCCGCTACCGTGGCAGGGGCACTTGAATTTGTTTTCGCTGGGCTTCCAGTCGGGCGTGCAGCCCAGGTGCGTACACTTGGCAAAAATCACAAACAGGCGTCCAGGAATGCGGTCCACCCAGATGCGGTATCGCTGCTGGAACTTAGTGTCCACGCCAAGGCCGAAATCGGACGGATAACCGATTTTGAAAACCGTGCTCGGCTCGAACAGCGTCCGCGGCAGGAAAAAGCGGAAGAACGCCAACAACCACACCGCCAGGAATGCGACCACGCCGGTCCAGACCAGACGACGGCGCTTGGCGTCAATCTCGGTGCCGATTCTCCCGCCGCTGCTGACGCCACCAGCGGCGGCGGCTTTCGAAGTGCCAACGGCAGGGGTGCCAACGAACTTCACGGCGGAACCCGTGCGCGCCACCTGAGACACGGCGGGCATGGCCGGAGCGGGCTTGGCGGCAACGGCAGCCGCGGGCCGGGCCGGCGCGGCAGCAGCAGGAGCAGCGGCTGGGGCGGCGGGCGGAGCTTCGCCGAGCAACAGGGCGAGGTCGGAATCGGTGAGCGGCGGAAGACTGTTGCGTTTGCGGCGTGCCTGCTCGGCGGCGAGAGATGACTTGCTCCACTTGAAGCCGCTCTTCATCAATTCAGCGGCGGCGGGGCTGGGAGTGGCGGAAGCGGCGGCGGCGGGCGGCGTGGCAGCGGGAGCCGGCGGTGGAGCGGGTGCGGCGGCGGCTGGGACGGACGGCGCAGGGGCGGCTGGGGCGGCTTCACCGCCTTCCCACGACATGGGCTGGCCGGCCTTCAGAGCTTCAATGTCCTCATCGCCGATCAACGGCAGGCCCGAACGCTTGCGGTACGCCTGTTCGGCCGCGATGGCGGAGTTATTGAGCGGTTTGCGCGGCCAGGCGGGAAGGCGGCCCAACTCGCCGCCGGCCACGGCCTTGGATCCCTCATCAACCATTCTTCCTCACCCCTTTGCCACCACCCGCATGGCCTGGGAGGCGAACGCGGGCTCCTTTCTTGCCGGCTCGACGCAGGCGGTGACCAATTGCGCCAGCGCGCCGATGAATTCCGGCGAAACGTTGAGGCCCTCGGTCATCTCGAAGCGCGTGATGCCGGCCTGCAGGGCCAACTGGCGGCCTTCACGATCGATCTCGCCCAGAGTTTCGACGTGGTCCGAAACAAAAGAAATGGGCACCACGCAGATGTCCCTGATGCCGGCCGCGCCTAGTTCGCGGATGGTGTTGCGCAAGGATGGCTGCAGCCACTTGCTGGCGCCGACCTTGCTCTGATAACAGAGCCGATGGCAATTGAGCCACCCGCCGCGGCGCACGAGCAGCGCGACCGTTTCCTCGATCTGGCGCTGGTAGGGATCGCCCTGCTCGATCACCGCCACCGGAACGCTGTGCGCGCTGAACACGAGCACGACATCGTTCGGGTCAGGAAAACGGGAGAGAGCTTCGTCGACGCGATCGGCAAGGGCATCGAGATAAAGCCCGTTGCGATAGAAGTCATGGATGCAGGAGACCTGGCGTCCGGCTGCAGAGAATTTGCGGTTCCACTCGTTGAGGCTGCTGCCGGTGGTGGTCTTGGAGTACTGCGGGTAAAGCGGCAGGAGCACGACATGGTCGCAAGCCGAGGCATCGAGGGCGGCGACGGCCTCCTCGGTGAAGGGATGCCAATATCGCATGGCGACAAAACAGCGGGCGTCGAGACCTTCGGAACAGAGCCGCTTCTCCAGCGCGCGAGCCTGCCGCTCGGTATGGCGCCGAATGGGCGAGTAGCCGCCGATCGCCTTGTAGTGGTGCGCGACTTTGCGGGCGCGCGTGGTCGAGATCAGCTTGGCAAGCGCCTTGCGGCCAATGCTGGCGAAAGGAAAGTCAATGATGTCGGGGTCGCAAAATAGGTTGTAGAGAAACGGCTCAATGGCCTCAATGGAATCCGGGCCGCCAAGCTGAAACAACACCACACCCACGCGACGACTGGTTCGCGCCATTCTGGAGGACCACCCCACAGTGCGAAGCGATGATATTCAAAACGTCTGCCGCTCGTCAAACGGTGGGTGGAAAACAGGTGCCCCGAAAGCCACGCTGGGAGCGGGTTCTGGCGAAGGCTGGATTTTGTGGTGAAGGAGTCAGGAGTCAGTACTCAGGAGTCGGGGTCAGGGATTCGCATCGGGCCACGTCCGCTGACGCCTGAGTGCTGACCCTCGGCTCCTGACTCAAGTCTGGCGAATTACCGCTTCCGCCTGCGCCGATTCAGACTGGGCTTCCATGGCCTCGATGATGGCGTCGGCGAACTGGGAAGTGGTGGCGGTGCCGCCGACGTCGCGGGTGCGCTTGGTCTTGTCGCGATAGACCTTCTCGATCGCGTTGCGGATTCGCCAGGCGGCGTCGGATTCGCCGAGGTGGCGAAGCATGAGAATCCCGGAGCGCAGCAGGGCGGTGGGATTGGCGATGCCGCGTCCCGCGATGTCGGGAGCGGAGCCATGTACGGCTTCGAAGATGGCGCGGCCGTCGCCGAAATTCGCGCCCGGCACCACGCCCAGGCCGCCAACAAAGGCGGCGCAAAGATCGCTGATGATGTCGCCGTAAAAATTTTCCAGCACCAGCATGTCGTACTGGTAGGGATTGGTGACCAGTTGCATGCAGGTGTTGTCCACGATGTGCTCGCCGTAGGTGATCTCGGGATATTCGTGAGAGATATTGCGCGTGCAGCGCAGGAACAGGCCGTCGGAGAGCTTCATGATATTGGCCTTGTGAATGCAGTGGATGCGCTTGCGCTGGTTCTTGCGCGCGTACTCGAAGGCGAAGCGGGCGATGCGGGTGGATGCCTTCTCGGTGATGATCTTCAAGCTCTCGACCACGCCGGGCACGACTTCGTGCTCAATGCCGGAGTACAGGCCCTCGGTGTTCTCGCGGATGATGATCAGGTCCACGTCGGGATAGCGCGTCGGGATGTGCGGAAGGTTTCGGATGGGGCGGAAGTTGGCGTACAGCTCGAAGCGCTTGCGCAGGGCGACGTTGATGCTGGAGAAGCCGCCGCCGATGGGCGTGGTGATGGGGCCTTTGAGGGCGACATGGGTGCGCTCGAAGGAGTCGATCAGGTCCTGGGGAAGATACTCGTGGTACTTCTCGTAGGCGTCGGCGCCGGCTTCCTGGCGCTCCCACTCGAACTTCACCCCGGTGGCTTCGAGAATGCGCACGGTGGCCGCGGTGATTTCGGGGCCAATGCCGTCGCCGGGAATGAGAGTGACAGTGTGAGTCATTTGCGAAAGCCGAGAATATCTTGATGCGCCGCGACAGCGGTTCGACCCCTCACAGTTTAGCAGCCGCGGAGCGCGGAATCACGTTTCAAGGCGACGCAAGCGCGCTGAGTAGCATCACAGGTGTGAACCGTCCGTCACGGATCGGAGTGGGACGTTGACGCGCCACAAACCTGCCGCATTGATACGTTCGGGCTTCAGCAAGGTTCCCCAGGTCACGATTGCTTTCTGGATCGTCAAGATTCTTGCCACCACACTAGGCGAAACGGGCGGCGACGCGCTGTCCATGACGCTGCAGTTGGGGTACGCCGTCAGCACGCTGGTCTTTCTCGGGTTCTTTGCCGTCACGCTCGCGGCGCAGGTCGCCTCGAAGCGCTATCACCCGGTGTCGTACTGGGCGGTCGTGGTGGCGACTACGACGGTGGGCACGACGACCTCCGACTATCTCGACCGCACGGTTGGGCTGGGATATGTGAAGTCCTCGATCATGCTGTTCAGTGCGGTGATCGCCGTACTCCTGCTGTGGCGATTCACAACCGGCAGGATCGAATACGAGCACATCACTTCGCGAAACAACGAAATTTTCTACTGGCTAGCGATCCTGGTGTCCAATACGCTGGGCACCGCGCTGGGCGATTTCATGGCGTCGTCGACGGGGCTTGGTTTCGAGTGGGGAGCGCTGGTGTTTGCGGGCCTGATCGCGCTGGTGGCCGCGGCCTACTTCCTCACCAGACTCCCTGATTTCGTGGTGTTCTGGGCGGCTTACATCCTGACGCGTCCTTTAGGAGCGACGCTCGGCGACACGCTGACGAAGTCGCATGCCGAGGGCGGGCTGGGGCTCAACCGGATTGCCTCTTCGCTGGTGATCGCAGTCGGGATGGTGGTAGTCATTGCCCTGACGCGATTGCGCCAGGGGGCGCAGCTGCCGGCGCATGGGGCTCCAGAAGTGGGGGCGGAGGCAGATTGAATGGTTGACGCGTTGTGATCTACGGCAAACGTCTTACGGCGTCTTTGCCCCAGGAACCTTCGTCTTCGCAGGTTCCGCCACATCCTTGGCCTTCAGCAGGTCCTTCAACTCCAGCATGAATTCCTGCACGTCCTTGAAATCCAGATAAACCGAGGCGAAGCGGACATAGGCGACTTTGTCGTGTCGGCGCAGGCGGTTCATGATCAACTCGCCGATCTCGCTGGTCTTGCGCTCGCGTTCCGGGGAGCTGATGACGAACTCTTCGGCCTCATTGACTATCTGTTCCAGCTTGCCGATGGGAATGGGACGCTTTTCGCAGGCGCGCAGCAGGCCGTTGAGAACTTTTTGGCGGTCGAACTTTTCGCGGCGGCCGTCCTTCTTGACCACCATGTAGGGAATCTCGTCGATGCGCTCGTAGGTGGTGAAGCGCTTCTCGCACTTCAGGCACTCGCGGCGGCGGCGGATGGATTCGCCTTCCTTGCTCTCGCGCGAATCGACCACGCGGTCGTTTTCAAAACCGCAGAACGGGCACTTCATCTTGGGGCTTTCAACTTTCGGGTAACAACAGATTGTACACAAGCAGGCTGCAGGCTGCAGGCGCTCTGGATTGCGGAATTGCAGAACTGTGGAACCGCGGAATTGAAAGCCCTTAAGGACGAACGCCTTGGTTGACAATTCGGCAATTCGGCAGTTCCGCACTTCGGCAATGGTGGACTGCGAGCTACAGCTTGCGGGTCTCGCCTGGAGCCTGAGGACCGAAGCCTGTAGCCCGATGTTCCAGCGCTTCTTGATCGTGCGCTTCGTGCGAGATCTTGCGCAGCGAAAGGTGCTCGCGATGGGCGAGGACGAGCCCGACGGGAATGACGGCCATAAAGGTCACCAGCCAGAGCAGGATGCCGCAACTGACGGCGAGCTCGGGCGGGATGCCGTAAATGACCTGCAGAGCGCTGATCACGGCAAGCTGACTGCCGCCGCCTACGGCGGGCAACTGAGCGACGGAGCCGACCATGCTGAAGCCCATCAGCAGCAGGGTGTGACCGACGTCGAGGTCGGAGAGATGAGGCCGGTCGCCGATGCGCTTCTCGCGGCGTTTGCCCCGGTACAGCCAATATCCGTGGTCGTGCGGGGCGTCGTGGCGCTCGATGCGATAGCCCTTCGGTTGGAGAGCGCTGCGCAGTTCGGCGACGGTGGTTTCATCGAGCGGCTGGCCGGCGAAGAGGGGATAGTCCGCCAACTTGGCGGTTTCAACGTCCACCGAACGCGGCTCCGGCTTCTCGCCCGTGATGCGAGCCTGGCGCCAACCGGGTTCCGGCGGGTAGGCGTGCGCGACCTCGCGGTAGGCGAGCGCGATGATGAACCAGATTGCCAGCGAGAGCGCGGTGAGCTGGAGAAACGAGAGGCGATCCTGGATGGTGTTCAGGCCGACGCCGAAGGCGCGCGTTTTTTCCTCCAGATGCTGGGCCACCGTCCGGGAGAAAGGGCTAACGGTGCGGTGGAGGAAGGCGGCGACGTGCGGCCCTTGGGTGCGGATCAGGTAGCAAAGTCCCGACACCGCCGCCACCATCCCCAGCAGCAGCAATGCGGCTTCGCGAAATCTTGGCATATACGGGTTCGACTGGAGGCTGCTGGGGACAAAAACATTTATCGCCATCAGGACGGCAAAGGCGCCGACGTCGAAAATGCGCTCCACCGTCCAGACGCCGATCTGCGAAGAGAGCGACACATTCTCTTTCTTGGAGATCAGGTACGGGCGGACAAACTCACCCGGCCGACCGAGTAAGGCCAGCCCGGCGAAGCCGATAAATGTCGGGCCCAGGACGCGGCTGGCACGCGTATGACAGATCGGCTTGAGAAACACTTTCCAGCGTAGCGCCCGCAGGAAGTAGGTGGAATAGATCAAGGCAATCGCGACGAGGATGTGGAGTTTGCCGATGCCGCCCGTCTCGGCGCGGAAGCGAGCCCAGTCGAAAGTTCGCCAGTGCTGGATTTGGAGATACACCAGTACTGCGAGCACGACAATGACGACGGCGCTAGTGAGGACTCGCTTGGTATTCATCGGCAAGGCGGGGCCACACACGTCAACTTAAACGACCGCGTCCCGGAGGGTCAATGCAGCGGCCCACAGGTTGCAAGCATGGTCAAGAGCCCGGAACAGAGGTGGTGGCGGGTTTGGCGGCGTTCTGAGGCGGCTTGGCGGGAGTCGTCTTCTTCGGCTGGGCCTTGCGCGCAGCCAGCTTCTTGCGATTGAAATCGCGAATAACGCCGGCCACGTAGGCGCGCGTTTCGTGATAGGGCGGGACACCATGGTACTGCTCGACGCGGTGCGGCCCGGCGTTGTAGGCGGCCAGCGCCTTGGCGAGATCGTTGTCATAGCGTGCCAGCAACTCGCGCAGATAACGCGTGCCGCCGTCCACGTTGGCCTGGGAATCGAAGGAATCTTTCACACCCAGTTTGGCGGCGGTGTCCGGCATAAGCTGCATCAGGCCGCGCGCGCCCTTGGGGGAAACCGCCTTGGGATTGAAGCCGCTCTCGAAACGGATGACACTGTCAATCAGGTCGGCATCCACCAGGTGCTTGTCGCTGGCGGCGGCGACGACTGACTTCATGTCCATGACGGCAGGCGGCGTGGGCGCCACGGCGCGTGGTGGCGGCAGTGGCAGTTGTTCTTGCGAGAGAGAAACAATGTCGCCGGTGGCAACGTCAATGAAACTGTCGTCCTCGGCGGTAGTGAACAGCCGCGAGGTTTCCTGGATAATCTGGCGGTGATCGAAGCGCATGCTGAAGCCGTTGCGCAGGGTGGCAACGTACACGATGCCCGGCGTGGAAGCGGTGGCGGTGGGCAGCGGTACGGGGGGGAGCGATTCCGCCACAGCCGCGGCCACCAGCACGATCACGCAACTTACGGTTTGCGCCAGACTCTTCATTCCTTACCGATTGTTTCCGCAGCCACACCCAACACCCGATCCACCGCGGCGGCGACGCCGTTCTGGTCGTTAGATGCAGTCTCTGTCCAGCCGAACCGCTTTAATTCCGGACAGGCGTTCCCCATGATAACGGGTACTCCGGAGAACTCAAGCATCTCGACGTCATTGTAGTTGTCACCGATGGCCATGACTTGGTTACGAACGATACCTCGATGGCGCGTCCAACGTTCCAAGGCATGGCCTTTGGAGCAGCCCCGATTGAGGACGTCCAGGATGGTGAGATCGCGGGCGACGTATTCCGTCTTTAAGACCGTGATTTCATGGGACATTCCAGCGGCTGCGAGGCGTGCCTGCGCCTCCGCCATGCGGGCGATGGCGCCGCAGTACATGACCTGGATGGGATCGGTGACCAGCGCATCCTCGAGCGGCGCCACGCGCTCGATGTAGGCCGCGTTCTTCTCCATCCAGCGGCTGATGGAGGCGTGCAGTTCGTCGGCGCGCTGCACCACGAGCGACCCCTTGTCCTCGCGATCGAAGGTGAGGACCGCGTTGCCGCGAAACTCGTCCATGTGTCGGATGAGCTTGCGGGCGGTGGCGGCGGGCAGCTTGTCGGTGAAAAAGTGCTCGCCCCGCGTGGACTTGGTGACCGCGCCATTGGAACTGATGAGCCACAGCTCGAATCCCAGCGCCTGTGCGATGGGCAGGGCAAACATGTGGCGGCGGCCGGTGACCAGCACGACTTCGACACCGGCCTGGTGGGCGCGGCGAAGCGCCCGCAGGTTGGCCTCGGAGACCTGGAACTGGGGATCGAGCAGGGTGCCGTCGATGTCGATGGCGAGCAGTCGGATGGGCGGCTTCACTGGATCCTAATATTACCGGGGTCAGCGGCGGATGTCTCGTGCAGCAAGTACCTAAGTACTTCAGTACCTGAGTACCTCGCATGCTGCGCCGCCAGAGGCACTGAGGTACTGAGTTACTCAGGTACTAGAATCGGAACACCAGCCCGCCCGTGGTCACGATGTTGTGCTGGCGCTGGTTAAACGTGGCAAGGCTGAACCCGAGTCCGCCGGAGTAGAAATCGCGCACTTCGCCGCGGACGCTGAGGTAGGGCGCGATTTTTATGTCAAGTCCACCACCGTAGTCAAAGACGTTGGTGTTGGTGGAGTCGGAGCCGCCGAGCTGGCGCAGGCCGGAGTTGGCGCTGAAGTGCGCCAGCCCGCCCCCGGCTGCGAACCAGGGCGAGACGAAAAATCCGGGCGCGAACTTCACCCGCAGCCCAGGCGCGACAAACAGCGCCGAGTAACTGGCCGAGGACGTGAGCCCGAGCGTCGTAACGCTGGAATTAAGCGTGCCCACCACCGGCACCTCGACGTAGGCGGACAGAAGAGGCACCGAGGCCACGCGATAGGCCACGCTGCCCTCGATCGCCGCAGCATTGCCGACGCCGGTGAGGTTGACGGGGAAGTATCCGCCGGCGCCGACGGCCAATTCGATCTTCTGGGCAAGCGCGGGCACGGCGAGCAACAGCGTGAGCAGGCACATCAGAACCATGGTCTGGCGAATCTTGCGCACGGGATCATTCCTCCAAATACAAAATTTAGATGCAGTTGCCGCAGGATTGTGGTGACGGGATTCGAGCGTGGCATTTATTCTGGTGCCCGTTTGATCCCGCAACTGTTCCTCGGGTCGGAGAGCCCGAGTCCGACAGTCGAACCGGCGTGACCGATGAAATGGCTGAGACGGTGGCGAATTCGCATCCTGCTCATACTGGCGGTAGTGGGGCCGGGATTCATCACGGCCAACGTGGACAACGACGCTGGCGGCATCCTGACTTACTCGCAGGCCGGAGCGCAATTCGGTTACTCGCTGCTGTGGACGATGATTCCCACCACGATCGCGCTTATCGTGGTGCAGGAGATGGCGTCGCGCATGGGCGCGGTCACCGGCAAGGGTCTTAGCGACCTGATCCGCGAGGAGTTCGGCTTCCGCATCACCTTCCTCATGATGCTGGCGCTGATCGTCATCAACTTCGGCAACATCCTCAGCGAATTCGCCGGCATCGCCAGCAGCCTGGAGTTGTTCCACGCCAGCAAGTACATCACCGTCCCGGTGTGCGCGGCCTTCGTGTGGCTGATCGTGGTGGCGGGAAGTTACAAGAGCGTGGAAAAAGTCTTCCTGATGGCGTCGTTTTTCTATGTCGCCTACATTGTCGCGGGCGTGCTGGCCAAGCCGCACTGGGTGGAGGCGGTGACCAGCACGGTGACGCCGCCGCACAGCAATGTGTGGTCGTCCCAAGCGTACTTGTACATGACGATTGGGGTGATCGGTACCACCATCGCGCCCTGGATGCAGTTCTACCTGCAAGCATCAATTTGTGGAGAAGGGCATTACCGTGCGGCAGTACCGCACGTCGCGTCTGGATGTGATCTCGGGTTGCATCTTCGCGGTAGTGGTCGCCTGGTTCATCGTGGTTGCCTGCGCCGCCACCATGCACGTCCATGGAGTGCGCAACATCGATACCGCCGCCCAAGCCGCCATCGCGCTGCGCCCACTGGCGGGAAAATATGCGTACCTGTTGTTCGCGGCGGGATTGTTCAATGCCTCGCTGTTCGCGGCTTCCATCCTGCCGATTTCCACCGCGTACTCGGTTTGCGAGGGTCTGGGCTTCGAGTCGGGGGTAGGGAAGAAGTTCCGCGAGGCGCCGGTCTTTTACTGGCTTTACACCGCGCTGATCGCCGCCGGGGCGGGCGTGATCCTAGTCCCGAATTTCCCCTACATCAAGGTGATCCTGTTTTCGCAGGTGCTGAACGGCATCGCGCTGCCGTTTGTGCTGGTATTCATGGTGCTGCTGATCAACAAGCGCGAGCTCATGGGCGAGTACGTCAATTCGCGGTTCTTCAACGTAGTCGCGTGGGCCACCACCTTGGTGTTAATCGCGCTGACCGTGGGGTGGTTTTTCACGCTGCGAAGAGCCTAAAAGTCCCACTCGGGAAGCAAGCCAGCAGCCCAGTCCGCAGCGGACGCAGGCTTGGCGTTGGCATATTTCATTTTCCATAGCGACCGCTATGGAATCCGGAACACCGCCTCATTTTCCGTCCCTAAAATTGTCGTAAGTAGCTGATTCTAAATTACAAGGTTATTGGTCCCAGACGTGCACTAGACAGAGTCGATTTCCCAGACTCGTAGTCGATTAGCGGGGCAAACGTCTTCCGGGACAAAGTCATGTTCGGGGCGCTTTGTACCGGGATGTCGACAAAATATTCGTATTTGGATCCTACCGGTGCGACGCACCGGCATGATTCGGGAGGCACTATGAGGAGTGTTCCACGATTTACTTTGGTTGTGCTGGTGGTGCTGGCCACAAGCATCGGTTTGTGGGCCCAAGCCGGCACCGGCGAAATCTCCGGCATCATCTCCGATCCCATGGGGGCGGTGGTGGCCAATGCGCAAGTGACCATTACGAACGACGCCACAGGCGTTACGCGTAGTACCAAGCCGACCGCCGCCGGCGTGTACACGTTTCCGGCGGTGCCCGTAGGCAGCTATACCTTGGTGGTGAGCGCTGCCGGCTTCAAGGAGTTCAGAGTCGCCAAGCTGGTGGTATCCACGGGTGCAGTCTTCGCACAGGATGCCCACCTGCAAGTCGGCGGCGCCAAGGAAACGGTAACCGTGGAAGCTGGCGCGATGGGCGTGCAGACCACGGAATCCTCCATCTCGGCCCTGATCGGCAGCAACATCTGGGGCAGCATGCCGCTGGAAACCCGCAACCAGAATACGTTCATCAACCTGGTGGCGGGCGCCACGCCGGACGTGGTCAGCACGCGCGGCGCTTCCGTGAACGGAGCTCGCGGCGGCACCGGCAACTACATGGTTGAGGGCATGGACAACAACGACCAGGGCCAGGGCGGCCGTGGTCAGCTCAGTGGATACGACTCAGGTGGCGCGGCCACCAGCATCTCGCCCGACGCCATCCAGGAGTACCGCGTCATCACCAACAGCTTCTCCGCCGAGTACGGCAAGGCGGGGGGGTTCGTAACCGACACGGTGGTGAAGTCAGGCACCAACAATTTTCACGGCGCGCTATTTGAGTACAACCGCGTCCAGGCGCTGGCTGCCAACAGCTTCTTCTCCAACCGCGCCGGCAACAAAGACAGCCTGGTGCGCAACCAGTTCGGCGGCGCTATCGGCGGTCCGATCATTAAGGACAAGACCTTCTTCTTCTACCAGTTGGAATTTCACCGCGCTCGTCAGGCGGGCTCGCTGCACGCCGTCGGTACCACCCAGCAGTACCTTGACTGGGTGAACAGCGGCGGCTTGCAGACCTGGGCGGAGAGCAGCCCCGACGGGATCTGCATGCAGTACACCGGCGCCGCTTGCCCGGGCAAGTTCGCCGCGGCGAATAAGCTCGCACCCATCTTCAACAGCATGGTGAAGGTCAGCGGCTTCCCGGTAGCGCCGGCGCTGCCGTGCACCGATGCGAGCGATCCTTGCACCGGCCAGGGCGAATACACCGGTGCCGTCAGCGCTTTGACTTCAACGCGCGTTGCTGGTGCGAACCTGAACGGTTTGCATTTCCCGGTGGCGCTGTACGGCGACGTGTTTGCGAACAATCCGTATCACCTGAACGAATATAAGATGACCGGCAAGTTCGACCACAAGTTCAGCGACCGGGACCAGATCAACTTCTTGTGGCTGATGCAGAAGGCCGATTCAGGTGACACCTTCGGTGGCGGCGGCGGCACGATTGGACCGCCGTACCTCAACGACGGCGTGGGCATCGACACCGGCCTTACCTGGACCCATACCCTGAGCCCGACGATCCTGAACACCTTCAAGATCAGCTACCTGCGGCACCGCTCGGATTTTCCCTCGCCGAACCCGGCGTTGGATGCCATGCCCATGGTCCTGACCTGGGATGACCCGATATCGGTCGGCTTGGGCTTGTATTCGGGCCTGCCGCAATATTTCACCGACAACCAGTTCCAGTTCCAGGACCATCTGTCGTTCGTGCGCGGCAAGCACAGCTTCAAGACAGGCTGGGAGTACCGCCGCACGCGCAATGGCTCGGCCTTCCACAACGACGGCCCGGGTACCTTCTACCCGTGGGATGTCAATGACCTGGTGACCGATCTCGCGTTCACCGATCTGGCATCGATCGCCACGGGTAAGAAACCGTACTCGACTGCGACGCTGAACGAAGGCTCGGTGGCGCAAGCCTCCGCTGCAGTGGACACGACCACTCGCCTGGTGCCGCAGTTCTACCGCGGCTATCGTGCCAACGAATTTGCCGGCTATTTCCAGGACGACTGGCGCATGAGCCCGCGCTTCACCCTCAACTGGGGCGTGCGTTATGAGTACTTTGGACCGCCGCACAACTTCCAGAAGAACATCGATTCCAACTTCTACTTTGGCCAAGCGGTACCCTCGGCCATCGTGACCGCCTCCACCAACATCTTCTACCCGCGGACGCCATTTGCGGCTGAGGTCAACACAGGCGCCTTCCAGATTCGCAATAACGAGATCTGGAACAAAGACACGAACAACTTCGCTCCGCGCCTGGGCTTTGCCTGGGATATGTTGGGCAACCAGAAGCTGGTCATGCGCGCCGGCGCCGGCGTCATGTATGACCGCCTCTACAACAACGTGTTCGAGAATATCCGCTTCAACCCGCCGTACTTCTCGGACAACACGGCTGGAATTCTGGCCAATGGAGTTCCAATCGGCGCCATCAACTCGCCGGGCATCTATGGATATCCGTTCACCGCAACCGCGTATTTCGGCGCACCGGGGGCGAACGCTCCCCTGCCGAATCCGCGCCACATCGACCAGAACCTGGTGACGGCGTATTCGGAGCAATTTCACTTCGGCTTCCAGTACGAAATTGCCAAGGGCTACGTGTTCGAGCCCGAGTACGTCGGGACCTTCGGCAAGAAGCTGACGGGCTACTTCGATATCAACACCTTTGACGGCCGGGTGGCGGGCGCAGCGGCTAGCACCACAGGTGTCAGCAGCAGTACCCGCATCAACAGCCACATTGCAGCGGACAACTTCCGCACCAACGCCTTCTCGTCCAAGTACAACGGCCTGCAGCTCTCGTTGCGCAAGAACTACGCCAACGGATTCGGCTTCCAGGCCAACTACACCTGGTCCAAGGTGCTGGATACGCTCAGCGATGTGTTCAACTGGCGTTCGCCGCACGTGGCCGATGTGCAGAACATCGGGTACGACTACGGACCGGCCGATTTCAACCTCAAGCACCGGTTCGTGGCCAACCTGAGCTACGAGCTGCCGTGGATGAAGAGCAACCGCTGGATTGGCGGATGGTCGATCAACACCATCTTGTCAATCCAGAGCGGCGCCGCGTTCGAGCCGTACACCTCGTCCACCACGTACGATCCCAACAAGGATGGACTGGCGTCCGACCGTTACGTCACCACCGGAGCATCGGCCATGGGAACCCTCACTGGCCACAATGCCGCCGATGGCTACTTCGACAAGACGCAGTGGAAGCGGTTCAGTTGCGCTCCCGCCCTGTGGTGCGATCCTCCGATCGGCCGCAACAACTTGACCGGACCCGGCTACTGGAACCAGGATCTGGGTATCACGAAGAAGTTCAAGGTCAACGAAAGAATGGCCTTCAGCTTCTCGGGCAACATGTTCAACGTCTTCAACCACACCAACTTCCTGGTTGATGCCACGATGGGCAACGCCGCTTCGACCAGCTTCGGCAGGTCGACCACGGCGGCTGATCCGCGCATCACGCAGCTTGCTCTCCGCTTCGACTTCTAGACCAAGTCGATTCGGTGACGATCAAGGCCAGCCCTTCGGGGCTGGCATTTTTTGTCTGGTCATCGAGCGATCGGGTAATCGGGTGATCGGGCGATCTGCTGATCTAGTGAATGAAGCCAGCGAGGCGGTGTTTCAGTCGGCAGGTGTGCCGGATTCATGAGACGCAGAGTGAGGCAGACTCAGGAACTTGATCGGTAGGTCGTACTCCATGCAGCGTGCTCTTCCGGTCACCTGATCACCCGATGTTAAGGAGCCGTCCCGCCGCGATGTCTTCCACCAGTCCGGCGTCGGCTTCCAGAAAATCGAACTTCGGCAGCTCCTGAAGCGCCACCCAGCGCACGTCTTTGAAGATGCGGTTCTCGATCTGGCCGGCGAAATCGTTGACCACGAAGAAGCGCAACTCGACCGTGCCGCCGCGCGAGTAGGTGTGCTGGATGCGGGTGATCTCGTCGCCGATGGTGGCGTCAATGCCGAGCTCTTCGTCCAGCTCGCGGCGGAGGGCGTCGCGCGGCTGCTCGCCGGGCTCGATCTTGCCGCCCGGAAACTCCCACTTCAGGGGAAACGGCTGGTGGCGGGTACGTTGGCAGATCAGGATACTGAGATCGCCGGTAGAAGCAGAAGCGGTACGCTCGTCCTCGCCCGAATTGGCGCGCCGCAGGATAAGGGCGGCGGCAACGCGCTTGATGGAGCGGGAGCGCCGGGTTGTTTTTACGCTGGGCCGCTTCATCTTCATCATCCTTGCTTCTCGATCATGAGCCCCACCAGCTCGGCGCAGTGCTCCACCAGCTTGCGATCGTCGGCGGTGAAGGCGGCGGGGAAGTGGCTGTCAATGTCAATTTCGCCCACCACTTGGCCGCGCACGAAAATGGGCGCCACGATTTCCGACTTGGTTTCGAGGGAGCAAGCGAGGTAGCGTGCGTCCTGGTTGACGTCGTCCACGACGACGGTTTTTCCGGTGGAGGCGGCGGCGCCGCAGATTCCCTGGTGGAGCTGGATGCGGGTGTGCGGGGTCATGCTCCCCACGAAGCGGCCCAGTTGCAAGAAGCGCTCGCCGGCCTCGGCGTCGTTCTGGATCATATAGAAGCCAACCCAGTTGTACTTGAGCATGCGCTGCTGCAGGCAGTCGCAGATGAAGGTCATCAATTCGTCGGCCGAGCGCGCCGAGCGCGCCGCATCGTCGACTTCGCGCAGCACGTCCGCAGCTTTGATGGGTGATGTCATAGGCGGTATTAAAGCACAGGCGCGGCGATGCCTCGGATGCCTTCGGCGGTGGGAAACAGGTCGGGATGGATGGCATGGCCCAGGGCACGCAGGCCGCCGACCAGCGTGGGCGCGGGCGTGTTCAGCAGTTCGTCGCGAATGCAGAACACCCGTCGGTTGCGCGCCGCAGCCAGATCCTGCCACTGGCGGTCGCGAACCATCTTCTCCAGCGGCACGCGGTCGCCGGCGCCGCACCAGGCGGCAATGATGACCTCCGGATTCATGTCGCGAACTTGTTCGGCTGTGGTCTGCTTGCCGGGCGCGCCCAGGAACTCGCCGCCGGCCGCCTCCACCAGTTCCGCCACCCACCGCTGTGAGTGGATCAGCGGCTTGCCCCACTCCTCACAATAGACGCGCGGGCCCGTGGTTCCGCGAGTGCGCGTGGCGATGGCGGCGACATCGCCCTGCATCTTGCCGATGACCGCATCCCCGCGCTCCGCCGCGCCCAGTATGCCGGCGATGGCGGCGATATCGCCATAGATGTCGGCCAGCGTCCGCGGCGCGAATCCCAGGAAACGAATGCCCGCCTTCAGGATTTCGCCGACCGCCTCCTCCTGGTAAGGGACCGATGCGATCACCAGGTCGGGCTTGGCCGCCAGGATCTCCCCGGCCTGCGCTGTCCACGAATCGGCCACGATGGCGCGGCCGCGCGCTGCCTCGGGACATACATCGGCGCAGTAACGCGTGCAGGCGACAACCCGGTCGAGCAGTCCTAAGCGCTCGATGATCACTGTCGCGCTGGGCTGGAGCGAAACGATGCGGCGTGGCGTGTAGTCAGTAGCCATGGTCGAAGGTGGTGAGCCATGCTCACCGGCCTGCGCAATCGAATTCATTGCGGATCGGGCGCGCTCACACCCGGTTTCAAATCCACGTTGTGATAAGTGACGATTTTCCACTCACCGCCGTTCTTCGCCATGACTTGGAGGAGCCGCGTGCGAAGGCGTCCGTTGCCATCGGTATGCGCGCCTGGGGGCGGACCCGCTTTGGAGAATCCCGATATCCAGGTGAGCGTTTCCACAACGGCAACGTCGGGGCGGACGAACTTCAGTGAAACGACTTCTTGTCGCAAGATCGTTCCGCGAAACATTCCCGTGAAGATCTCTTCATGGCGGTCGCGAAACGCCTGGTGCCCAGTGAAGAACATCCCCAAAATATTGGTGAATGTCCCATCGGCGGCGAAATGGCGCGAATAGCCGTCAGTGTCGCCCTTGTTCCAGGTGGCCACCTCTTCTTGGAGAATGTTTCGGATCGCCGCCTGGTCCGATTTTGTTTGGCCAGCCGAAAGCGTCGCAAACAGAAGCACTAAAGGAACAACCGCAGTCTTCATAATCGCTCCGTCAGCTGATTTCAGCCCGCGAGAACACGATCGGCGCCTTTTGCTATTTATCCGCCTGCGGATCACGCGCCGGGCTGAGACACCACCGGCGCGTCTTTTACCTGGAACCGCTCGAACTCCGCGATCTCGCTTTCTGGCAGCCGCTGCCACCTCGACTTCAGGTACGCCCACGGAATATGAAACAGCAGCACGCGGGGACTGAACTTCGAAGAGGTGTGGATCCAGCAGGAGTGCGTGCACCAGCACTTCGCTCCCGGGATCGCTTTCACTTCCTCCTGCATCTCCCGCGAGGCCAGCGCATCGGAAAGATTGAAATCGAAATCCTGCAACCGGCCCAGCTTGGGGCGCAGTTCGCAGGCGCGGAAGTGGCCGTCGTGATCAATCACCACCGTGCTTTCGCCCGCCGTACAGGCCATCGGCCAGGCTTTGTCGCTGTAATGGTTTTGCTCGTGGATATCGAAGTGAAACTTTATGTTTCCCAGGTAGTACGCCCGGGCCAGCGCGCGCGGCACCGCCGG
>JAIQFM010000011.1 GCA_020073285.1 Terriglobia bacterium
TGTTGATGATGGTCAGCAGCAGCTTGCGGTCAATCTCGTCAAAGCCGTGGCGGTCCACCTCGAGCATCTGCAGGGCCGCCTCGGCGGTCGCCCGATCGATGTGCCCGCCGCCGCGGACCTGGGCGTAGTCGCGCACGCGCCGCAACAGCCGGTTGGCGATTCGCGGGGTTCCGCGGGCGCGTGACGCAATTTCCAGCGCGCCTTCGCCATCAATTTTCACGCCAAGAATTTCCGCCGACCGCCGCACGATGACCTCCAAATCCTGGTGCGTGTAAAACTCCAGCCGCAGCACGATCCCGAACCGCGAGCGCAGCGGAGACGACAGCAGCCCCGCCCGCGTCGTCGCCCCGACAAAGGTGAACGGCTGTACCTCGATGGTGTGCGTCCGCGCCGACGGTCCCTGCCCGATGATGATGTCCAGCTTGTAATCCTCCAGCGCCGAATACAGCAGTTCCTCCAGCGCCGGTTGCAGCCGGTGCACCTCGTCAATGAACAGCACCTGTTTTTCGCGGACGTTGGTGAGGATGGCCGTCAGGTCGCCCTTGATCTGCAGCGCCGGCCCCGAGGTCTGTTGAAACTGCGCCCCCAACTCGTTGGCGATGATGGTGGCCAGCGTCGTCTTCCCCAGCCCCGGCGGCCCATACAGCAGCACGTGATCCAGCGCCTCTGCGCGCGAGCGCGCCGCCTCGATCGCCACCGCCAGGTTTTCCTTGACCTTGGCCTGGCCGATGAATTCCTGCAGCCGCTGCGGCCGCAGCTTCAGTTCGAACGACGCATCGTCGTCCACCGGAGCGGCGGAAACAATGCGGTCTGGGTTTTCCTTGGATGTAGCCACGGTGCGGCGATAGTAAGACGAAAGCGCCGCTGAGGCAATTGCGGGATTTGCCGATGCTTGATTTGCCGATTTGCCGATTGAGTGATTTGCTGACTTGACCTATTGACTTGGCGAGCGCAAGCGTTTCGGAAGCAACCGACAACCGAATCCTAAATCGCCAAATCACTAAATCGGCGAATCACCCAATGTCTACTGCAGCACGATCCCCGTTGCCCGGCACGTCGCCGCCGTCCCGTCATTCGATTGCCAGATGATCCCGCTGACGTCGGAGCAGAACGCGCGCGTCCCGGTGGCGCCCACGGTCAGCGGCACCGCCGCCGAGTTGTACGTGGACACCGGTGCGCCGGTGCAATTGCCGAGCGAGAAGGTGTAGCCCGCTTTCACTCCCGTGGCCAGCACCGCGTCCAGGATTCCTCCCGCTGACGAACTGGTCGGATCCCCCGAGGCCGGCGGACCCAGTTCGCTCAACGCGCAGGTGTAGCCGATGGAGGGATACGTCGTCGCATAGGTAGTTTCCGCCGTCGAGATGGTCCGGATGGACGCTATCGCCGACGCCTCGTTCGCCGCCAGTCTCGATCGCAACAGGTTGGGAATAGCGATCGCGGCGATGATCAGGATGATAGCCACTACGATCAGCAGCTCGATCAGCGAGAATCCCTTTGCTTTCCTCATACCCGGCACTCTCTCCGCCCCGCTGCGGTAGGCACGCAAGGCACATCATAGGCCCATTTTTGGCGGAGTATTGGGGAGGGTACTCTAAGAGTAACGGGAGGAGGGCAAGCGTCCGCATTGTGGCGCAACCCCGCGGACTTGGCAAGTTACTTAAGGTCGTGCACGGATTACCAGTCTCATGGCTCCTGCCGCGTTGCCCCGATTTCGGTCAGCACTTCCTGCCCCACCACCTTGCCATCCTGGTACACGACGTGCATCAATCGCACCCGATAACTGCGCTTGCGCGCCATCACCTGGGCGAGGTCGAAGTCCATGAACGACGCAATAAACTCCCACTTCCCGCCGTTGTTCTCCCAGATCTCGAACTGTACGAACCTCGCCATGCACTACCGTGATCGGTTGTCGTTGCCCGCCTTGCCACAATCCTGTGCACCCGTTGCGGTGCGGTGGGGGGTTCTCCGTTAACGATCAAAGCGGTCCTCTCAGCCGCCTTGCCCGGTACCCGCCGCGGCTCGCCACTACTCCTCCTCCGCCGTCTCCTCGCCGCGCGACTTCTTGTAATTCTCGATGATCTTTTCCTGCTGCTGCGCCGGCACGATGTCGTAGTGGTCCATTTCCATGTTGAACGACCCGCGGCCCTGCGTCATGGAGGTGAGGTCCACGCCGTAGGTGAGCATCTCCGCCATCGGCACCAAGGCCTTGATCACCGTCTTGCCCGCCTTGTTGTCCATGCCCTGAATGCGCCCGCGCCGCCCGTTTAGGTCGCCCATGACCGCGCCCGCGAACTCGTCCGGAATCTCGATCGCCACCTTCATGATCGGCTCCAGCAGCGTCGGCTTGGCCTGCTCCATCGCCTTCTTGAACGCGATCCGCCCCGCCGTCTTGAACGACAATTCGTTGGAATCCACGTCGTGATACGACCCGTCGTACAGCACCACCTTGAAATCCACCACCGGGTACCCGGCCAGGAAGCCGCGCTGCGCCGCTTCCACGATGCCCTTCTCCACCGCCGGAATGAAGTTCCTCGGAATCGCGCCCCCGAAAATCTCGTTCACAAACTCGAAATTCCCTCCCCGCGGCAGCGGCTCCATCTTGATCCGGCAATCGCCGAACTGGCCGTGTCCGCCCGTCTGCTTCTTGTGACGTCCCTGCACATCCGCCCTTCCGCGGATCGTCTCCCGATAGGGCACCTTGGGCGCCTTCAGGTTTACCTCGGTGTGAAAGCGCTTCTTCAGTTTCGAGACCGTCACCTCGATGTGCTGCTGTCCCGTGCCCGCGATCAAAAACTCCTTCGTCTGCTCGTCCCGGAAGAAGCGCAGCATGGCGTCCTCCTCGCGCAGCTTGGCGATGCCGTTCGACAGCTTGTCTTCATCGGCTCTCGTCTTCGGCTCGATGGCAAACGTGATCGCCGGCTCCGGCAGCTTCACCTGCGGATACTGGATCGGCGACGCCTTATCGCCCAGCGTGTCGCCCGTCAACGTGTCGCGCAGCTTGGCCACCGCGCCCAGGTCGCCGGCATGGATTTCGTTCACCGGCGCCATGTTCTTGCCCTGCATGACGGACACGTGCGCCAGCTTTTCCGGGCTCGACCGCGTGATGTTCTGCAGCGCGGCATCGTTCTTCAGCACGCCCGAATAAACCTTGAAGTATGAAATGCGTCCCGCAAACGGATCGTTCAGTGTCTTGAACACGAACGCCGACACCGGTTCGTTGTCCGCCACCTTCCGCACCTGCGGCGCTCCATTGCCGCTGCCCGGCAGCGCTTCCACCGGCGGTCGCCGCGTTGCCGCCGGCAAATAGTCCGCGATGAACTGCAGCAATCGATCCGCTCCGATATTCCCCAAACCCGAGGTGTACAGCACCGGGTAAATCCGCCGCGCCTCCACCGCCTTGCGCAGCCCCGCCAGCAGGTGCTCTTCCCCGATCGTGCCCTTGTCGAAGAATTCTTCCATCAGCGCGTCGTCGCCCTCGGCGATCAACTCCACCAGCTTTTCGTGCGCGCTTTGTGCCGCGTCCTTCAAATTCGCCGGGATTTCGCCTTCCTTGCCCTGCCCGTTGCCGCCCATCTCGTAGGTGAACGCCTTCATTCGCACCAGGTCCACCACTCCGCTCAGGTTCTTCTCGCTGCCGATGGGAAGCTGCACCGGGATCGCCGTCCGCCCGAACGCCGCCGCCGCCGACTCCAGCATGCGCTCGGCATCCGCGCGCTCGCGATCCATGCGCGATCCGACGATCACCCGCGGCAGGTTGTACTCCTCGGCGTACTGCCACGTCTTTTCGGTGACCACTTCCACCCCGCCGACGCCGTCCACCGCCACCACCACGCCCTCCACCGCCGGCATCGCCATCTTGGCCTCGTGCACGAACATGTTGAACCCCGGCGTGTCGATGAAGTTGATTTTCGTGCCCTTCCACTCGGCCAACGCCACCGCGCTGGAGATCGTCATCTGCCGCGCGATCGCTTCTTCGTAGAAATCGGTGGTGGTGCTGCCGTCGTCCACTCGCCCCAGCTTCGGCGTCGCGCCCGCGGTGTACAGCATGGCGTAGATCATTTGCGTCTTGCCCGCGTGGCCGTGGCCCACCACCGCGACATTACGCACGTTTGCGCCTTCATAAACTTTCACGATTGAAACTCCTTTAGGCCATTCCACTTCCCGGGTTGTGCCGCCGACGGGATTCGGACCCCTTGCGGAAGGGCGAATGGGAGAGCTAGGAAACCTGTGATTTTAACAGACGCGAATTTTCCCCCTCAACTTGAAGCCTGTAGCGGGCGTGAGCGGAGCGGCAGCCCGCCGCCGAAATCCCGAGGCGAAGCCGAGGGATCTCATGGTCAGGCCTTGAGCGGCGCCTGAAACCGGAGGCTGTTGCCATCGGTATCCTTGACGTACATTTCTCGCGTGCCCCAGGTCTGGTCGACGGGGCCGACGGCGATCGGCACCTGCTTGGCGACGAATTCGGCATGCAGGGCGTCCACGTCGTCCACCACCAGGTTGACCGCACCGCCGGAAACGCCGTCGCCGGACAATGACGACACATGTAGCCAGACACCGTCGCGCGATAGACCCATGTAACACGGGTCTGGCGTCGCAGCACCGAGCCGGTTGGCGAATTCAAGTCGGAACCCGAGCCGTTTGCAATAGAACTCCTCCGCTGCCACCGAACTCGAGACATGCAGGACCGGAATCGCGAGCTTGATCACACGCCACCTCACCTTTTGGCCAATATCTTAATTAGCCGGCGTCCGAAGGAGCAGCCTGGAGCCCGAAGCCCGAAGCCTGGGAAGCCTTTCTACTCCTTGCGCCCGCCCCCTGCCCCATCGCATGCTGGCTCCACGTTGTGGGGGCTTTAATTTTGCGTATCCAAGACGCCGGATAACAACTCTAACGGTTCATGACTGGCGCGAAACGTCAATCCGCGCGCGCAATCGCCTCGCTCATCGTCCTTGCGCTCTGCTGGCCGATGGCGACGGCCTTCGCCGCTGCCGCTTCCGCGCCCGCTCAAAAAGCCTGCTGCATGCGCGCCTCGCATGGCTGCCATGAGCATGACCAGTCGGGCAACCAGTCCGGCGACCAGTTCGAATCCATCTGCCATGCCTGCGGATGGTGCCACGCGCTCCCCAACGCCCCGGCGCACTTGGCGTCCGCCTCCGTCACGTTCTCATTCTCGGTTTATCTTGCGGCCGGACCCGCCGACTCGCAATCCCAGCCGGCTCCGGCGCCCTCCCGCCTGCACTCCTCCCGCGCCCCTCCGCGCACCGCTGAAACCTAGAGCAGTCCGAGCTGCCGATCACCACCGAGACACAGAGGCCACCGAGGGTCCCTGTGGCAAGAAATCAACTCTCGGTGAACCTCGGTGCACTCGGCGCCTCGGTGGTGAACTGGCATCCGAGTCTGCCCCGATCATTGATGGCATTCGCGTCTTTTGCGGGAAGGGTCTTCTTACATGCGCAAGAATTGGATTTTTTTTCTGCTTCTCCTTTGTGCCGCCGCCGCCCACGCCACCGTCTTTGGCGGCATCCGCGGCCTGGTTCATGACGCCCAGCACCGCCCCATTGCGGGCGCCCAGGTGGTCATCCATGCCGTCAACTCCGACTGGCGCAAGAGCGCCACTACCAACGACCTCGGCGAGTTTCGCCTCGACGCCGTTCCCGCCGGCGCCTACGAGATTGACGTTTCCGCCCCCGGCTTCGCCGATTCACGCCAGACCCTCACCGTCACCTCCGGCAATGTCCTGGAGGTTCACTTCCCGCTCGCCATCGCCCAAGTCCACGAGTCCATCGAAGTCAAAGCCGAGCCCGAATCCGTCGGTACCACTACGTCTACCACCAGCGCCCTGGTCAGCCGCGAGCAGATCGCGCAAACCCCCGGCGCCGACCGCACCAACAGCCTCGCCATGATCACCGACTTCACTCCCAGCGCGGTCATCGTGCACGACCAGTTGCACCTCCGCGGCGGTCACCAGGTCACCTGGCTGCTCGACGGCGTTCCTGTGCCCAACACCAACATCGCCAGCAACGTCGGCCCCCAGTTCGACCCCAAGGACATGGACTATCTCGAAATCCAGCGCGGCGGCTTCTCCTCTGAATACGGCGATCGCGCTTACGGCGTGCTCAACGTCGTCCCGCGCTCCGGCTTCGAGCGCGACCATCAGGCCGAGCTCGTCGCCAGCTACGGCAGCTTCAACCAGACCAACAACCAACTCAACTTCGGCAGCCACAACCAGCGCTTCGCCTATTACGGCAGCATCTCCGGCAACCGTACCGACCTCGGCCTTGAGACCCCGGTGCCGCAGGTTATCCACGACCTCGGCGGCGGCCTCAGCGCTTTCACGTCACTGATCTATAACAAGACGCCGAACGACCAGCTTCGTTCCGTCGTCTCGGTGCGCGGCGACCACTACCAGGTTCCCAACGACCCCGACCAGCAAGCCTTGGGATTGCGCGACATCAATAACGAGCGCGATGTCTTCGCCAACTTCTCCTGGGTGCACACCTCGCCGCAAGGGCTGATGCTCACCGTCTCGCCCTTCTACCACTTCAACTCCGCGCACTATCGGGGCAGTGTGGATGACGACCGCGGCTCCAACTATGCCGGCGGGGTCGTCACCCTGGGCGCCAGCAGCGGACGCCACAACGCGCGCATCGGGGTCGAAGGCTTCGCGCAGCACGAATCCCGCGCCCTTGCCCTCACCAGCGACACCGGTGCGTTCAGCGCGTCACAGCGCTCGTGGGGCAGCCTCGCCGCGCTCTTCGCCGAAGACCAGTTCAAGGCCGCCTCATGGCTTACCTTCAACGCCGGCGTGCGCCTCACCCACTACAGCGGCGGGGTCAATGAAACCGTCGCCGACCCGCGCATCGGCGCCGCCCTCACCGTCCCTCGTTTGCGGTGGACCTTGCGCGCCTTCTACGGCCGCTACTACCAGGCGCCGCCTCTGTTCAGCGTTGGCGGGCCCGTGCTCGCCCTCGCCACCGACCAGGGCTTCGGCTTCCTGCCGCTCAAAGGCGAACGCGACGAGCAGCATGAGTTCGGCCTCGCCATTCCCCTGCGCGGCTGGACGCTCGACTTCTCCCACTTCAAAACCGCCGCCAAGAACTTCTTCGACCACGACGTCCTCGGCAATTCCAACATCTTCTTCCCGCTCACCATTGAGCGCGCCCGCATTCACGGCTACGAAGCCACCGTTCGCTCGCCCCAGATCGCCGGCCGCGCCCAGCTTCATCTTGCCTTCTCGCGCCAGTGGGTGGAAGGCTTCGGCGGCGTCACTGGCGGTCTTACCGACTTCTCCCCGCCCGCGGACACTTGGTTCCTTCTCGATCACGACCAGCGCGACACCCTCAGCTTCGGCGGCAATGTCCGCCTGCCCTTGCACTCCTGGATGTCCGCCAACCTCAATTACGGTTCCGGCTTCCTCGACGGCGACGGCCCCGTTCACCTGCCTTCGCACACCACCTTCGATCTCTCGCTGGGCAAGACCTTGCACGAGAACTGGACCGTGCAGGCCAGCGCGCTCAATCTCAACAACAACCGCTACCTGCTCGACAACAGCAACACCTTTGGCGGCACCCACTACGTCAATCCGCGCGAAGTCATGGTCGAGGTCCGCTACCGCTTCAAGTATTAGCGCAGTTTAGGAATTGCTGTAGCCGCGACGGACTGTTCTTTGAAGGGGCGTTAAAGTGCAGGGCTCGGAGCCAGCGCGACTATATGTGCCCGGTCGCATCTATAAGACTCGCATCTATATGAAAAGAGCATCGCCCAACATGAAAATGAAGAAACGCAGGCAACTGATCAGCTTGTTAGTCCTTGTGTTGTGCGGCACCGTCGCCTTGCGCGCGCAGAGCGGCAATGAAATCCTGCGCCCGCCCAAGGGCGCCAAGGTGGCCATCGTGGTTTTTGAAGATCTCGAGTGCCCCGACTGCGCCCGCGCCGCTCCGCTCGTTGAGGAAGCCTCCAAGACCTACAAGATTCCGGTCGTGCGCTACGACTTTCCCCTGCCCCAGCATCTGTGGTCGTTCGACGCCGCCGTGCAGGCCCGCTATTTCGGCAGCAAGTCCCCCGCGCTCGGTGTGGAATTCCGCGAGTACATCTTTTCGCACCAGCAGGAGATCACCGGCGCCAATCCCTTGGACGAAACCGGCCAGAAGCAGCGGTTGCGCGCCGCCTCCGAAAAATTCGCCCAGGCGCACAAGCTCGCACTGCCCTTCGTCGTGGACCCACAGAACAAGTTCGCCAACGCCGTCCGCGCCGACCGCGACATCGGCACCCGTATCGGCATCCAGCACACGCCGACGCTGTACGTCGTCAACAACAGCCGCACTGGCCGCCCCTTCATCGAAGTCGTCGACCGTTCGCAGCTATTCCAATTGATCGACCAGATGATAAGCGAAGCGGGCTCCTGAACGGTTCACCCGCACAAGCCGGCGAGCTTCTGTAGCACCATGGGCGGCGATGTCGGCTTGTGCACCACGCAGCATGCGCCCGCCGCCAGCGCCTCCTGAGCCACTGCGTCCGAGGCGTTCCCCGTCATCACCAGAAACTTCGCTTTCGACAACGACCGCGCCGCCCGGATCAGTTCCACACCTGTCATCGTCGGCAAGTGGTAATCGGTGATCACGCAATCGCAGCCCTTCGCGATAGCCTCCAGCGCCGGCACCGGATCCGGGAAGCACTGCACGTCGTATCCAGAGGTGGTCAGAATCGAATCCCAAATTTCCAGGATTCTCGGCTCGTCATCCACCACGACAATGCGTCGCCGAGCCGGCGAAGCCTGGGGTTGGCTTGAGCCACGACGCGTCCGGCTGGCTGGGGGTATGCTCACGCGGTCCTCATCCCGTGGAATTAAGGTAGTGGTATCACTATCTCCGTAGTGCGTCAATTAAAGTCTCGTAAACTCTCAGTCTGCGTCCCTATCTTCTGCTCGTTACCTCACGAAAAATAATAGTTCGTCTTTCTTGGTTTTTAATTCCTCACTTCTTAATTCTGACTTCTTAATTCTTACTTTCCGCCAGCTCCGGCGTCGCCGCCAGCAGCGACTGCGTGTACGGATGCGCCGCGCGCGTGGTCATCTGCTCCGTCGTCCCCACCTCGACGATCTTTCCGCGATACATCACCGCGATCCGCGTCGCCAGGTAACGTACCACCGGCATGGAGTGCGAGATGAACAGGTAGGTAAGCTTGAAGTCGCGCTGCAGTTGCGCCATCAGGTTGACGATCTGCGCCCCCACGCTGACGTCCAGCGCCGACACCGGTTCGTCGGCCACGATGAACCGAGGGCGTAGCGCCAGCGCCCGCGCAATCCCGATCCTCTGCCGCTGTCCCCCGCTGAACTCGTGCGGATAGCGCTCCAGAGCCGATTCGTCCATGCCGACGGCCCGCAGCAACTCCGCCGGCGTGAGCGCCGCCGGCTCATCGCGGCCCATCCGCGCCCGGTGAATCTGCGCCGGTTCAGCCAGGACTTCCCGCACCTTCATGCGCGGGTCGAGCGAGCCGAACGGGTCCTGGAAGATGATCTGCATGTCGCGCCGCAGCCGGCGCATCTGGGTTGCGCTCGCCGACAGCACATCCACGCTCTCCGCGAAGCGCACCGCTCCCGACGTCGGCTCAATGAGCCGTAGAATCACCCTGCCCAGCGTAGTTTTGCCGCTGCCCGACTCCCCCACCAGGCCCAGCGTTTCTCCCGCGTGAATGTCCAGCGACACGTCGTCGAGCGCGCGCACCTCGCCCTTCGCGCCTCCGCCCCACGCGGATTCGCCGAGCGGAAAAATCTTGGTCACGTTGCGCACTTCAAGCAGCGGCATGGCGCCTGAGCCTATATCAAAATATCCGCTAGTTGAGCTGGTGTTTGGGATCAACCCAACTGAACACCAGCCATCGGGAACTGCACTGATTGCACCGTAATGGCCAGACCCGTATCAGCCATGACATGAGAACCTCTCTGAAATTGGCACGATGCGAACGCGCGATATCTGCGTTGTTGCAGGCTGGGCAATGCGCATTCGGACGGAAGTATTGCACTGCGGATCCGCACTTGCTGTTCGGCAAACATTATAGCCACACACCTCATGGCCACAAGGCCCCCTTCCGACTGTCCGCGAGGCTGGCTATGCGGGGCGCACGCTAGAGCGTGACGGTGGTCACTTACGCCGGTACCGAGATTCGCAAGAATTCAGGTACTCCAGCTAGCGGAGGGTCATATGCCTGCATCCATGCGATGTCCCTCGTGCGGGGCCACTCTGGCCACGGTCTTTCAGCCGCTGAATTCGTGGAAAGAAATCGCCGCTTACACGGGTCGAGGTGTGCGCACGGTGCAGCGCTGGGAACATCAGGGCCTGCCCGTGCATCGTCCCAAGGGCAAGGAGCGCAGCGCCGTCCTGGCTTTTCCCGAAGAGATCAGTCAATGGCTGCATGGCACACCGCAGCGATGATCCGACCGTTTTGACAACGCTGGTTTCCCAGGTCTGAACCCTGAACCATGAGGTCGTGCGCTGCTCACGCCTTGGAGCGCAGGAGTTCGTCGCTGGGTTTGCTGGAGTGTAAACGAACGTCGCAAAACAAGACCATCGCCAATTGAGATTGCTAGGTGGAAGAGCGGTTCCACTCATCCGTGTAGCCGCATGTCCTACGGTGGAAGCACCGGACTTTAGTCCGGTGAATCGGGCTCCCTCAATGCGGGCTTCAGCCCTGGTTAGGTCACCTGTGGAGTGCTAGCTGATGGTTGGCAGTTAGGCCCCGAGCTACCGACTACGGACTACTGACTACCCAGCTACCAACTACCAGCCGCCAAGTTCCACGATGTAGTAAACTGCGCCCAATCGTCTGCGGGGAAAGCGAGAAGAACGGTGATCGAGCTGGCGCCTTCGATATTGTCGGCTGATTTTGCCCACCTGGCGGACCAGGTCCACGCGGCGGCCCAGGGCGGCGGGTCGCTGCTGCACGTGGACGTGATGGACGGACACTTCGTGCCCAATATCACCATCGGGCCGCCGGTGGTGAAGGCGTTGCGCAAAGTCACCGAGTTGCCGCTGGATTGTCACCTGATGATCGAGAACCCGGACCAGTACATCGGCGCCTTCGCGGACGCCGGGGCGGACTGGATCTCGGTCCACCAGGAAGAGTGCGTGCACCTGAACCGGACCCTGAACTTGATCAAGTCGCACGGCTGCCGCGCCGGCGTGGTGATCAACCCCGCGACCCCGGTGGCCACCCTTTGCGAGGTGCTCGACCTCGTGGACTTCGTGTTGGTGATGTCGGTGAACCCCGGGTTCGGCGGACAGAAGTTCATCCCGGCTTCGCTGCACAAGATCGCGCGCCTGGCGGCCATGCGGACCGAACGCAACCTGGGCTACCGCATCGAGGTGGACGGCGGGGTCGCCCTGGACACGGTGCAGCAAGTGGTGCGCGCCGGGGCGGAGATTCTGGTGGCGGGCAACGCCGTGTTCGGCTCGGGCGACAGGAAGGGCAACGACATCAAGAGCAACGCGGAAGCGCTGCTCAAGGCGGCCACCGAAGCCACCCTGCAAAAAGTGTAGAGAGGCGGAAGCGCCGGGCTTCAGCCCGGCGAAAACGCGCCTCCGTTATTTGTCATTCCGAGCGGCCTCGGTAGGTCACGGCCTCAGCCGTGATCGAGGCGCGAAGCGCCGAAGCCCCGAGGAATCTGGTTTCGATTCTCAATATCTGTAGGCCCCGGCGCCCTCGCCGGGGCCGCGCTTTCCTCGCCCAAACTCTCGACGCCGCGGGCGCCCTCGCCCGCAGCTACCAACCCCCGACCGAACCCGGACCCAAGGGCCGGATTCGCAATCGGTTGTCCGCCTGTCGCTGTTCAGGAGAGTCGCGAAGCGACAGTTCATAGCCCGGGGACGTAAGTCCCGGGACAGCTCACCCAAAATTCTCCGAGTCCCGCAGGGACGGCAGAACCCAGCGCGGCTCGTGAGTGCCGGGAATCAATGCCGCAGCACACGAGAGTCCCGCAGGGACGGCAGAATCCAGCCCGGAACGTAAGAGTCTGTAAGAGACCTGCTCTGTCATGATTGCCGGTGCCACGAAACCGCGACATCGCAGCCCCAGCGGGGCGATTGACAATAGCCCACCGCTTCAGCGGCGGGTCATCGCGGAAAAGATCGTCAAGTGCCGTAGGCACGACTGAAATCCTCACACCCTTCTTGCATGGAATCGGGCTTATACTCTCGCCATCTTCATCCTAGAAAGCGAGCCGGAACCGGGGATCAATCGGTCCGAATGTCCCTGCCCAAGGTGACCATGAATCCGCTGGAAATCTATCTCAAGGACCTTTACGAAATTCGCTCTTCCGGGGAAGCAACCGACGAAACCTCGTATTACCCTGCACTTCGTACGCTGCTGAACAACGTCGGCGCTCACCTCAAGCCCAAGGTGCGCTGCGTCATCAACATCAAGAACCGCGGCGCGGGACTACCTGACGGCGGACTTTTCACCCAAGATCAGTTTCAGAAACTGCCTGAAGACGGACAGCCGCTTCAGGGCCAAATTCCCGCCCGTGGCGCAATCGAGGTCAAGTCCACCAAGGATGACGCGTGGCTCACGGCGGATAGTCGGCAGGTATCAAGGTACTGGAACAGATACAGCCAAGTGCTGGTGACGAACTACCGAGATTTCCTTCTTGTGGGTCGTGACAAGGAAGGCAATGCCGTCAAACTGGAGTCGTATCGGCTCGCAACGGACGAAAAATCCTTCTGGGGACGGTCGGCCCGCCACCGGAAAACCAGCGACGGCGATGCTGGTCGGTTCGCGGAATTCCTGAAACGGGTAATGCTTTCCACCGCCACCCTCACCAAACCAAAGGATGTTGCTTGGGTGTTGGCGTCCTACGCCCGCGATGCCAAATTGCGCCTCGACCAACTTCAGAACTTGGCCGCCATGGGGACAATACGCGAAGCCCTTGAACAGGCGTTGGGGCTGAAGTTCAGCGACCCCAGATCGAAGAAGCGGGAGGACCGGGAAAAGGGCGAACATTTTTTCCGGTCAAGCATCATTCAGACCCTGTTTTACGGCATGTTCTCGGCTTGGGTGTTGTGGAGCAAGAAACGTTTACTCTCGACTAAGCCAAAGTTCTCGTGGCGCGAAGAGGCGTGGGCGCTACGCGTGCCCGTGATCCGCGTCCTGTTCAACCAGTTCGCGATGGCGACGGCCACGGATTCGGATGGGATGGCCGACATAGTCGAAGTGTTGGACTGGGCGCAGGCCGCGCTCAATCGGGTTGACCACAACGAGTTCTTCAAGGTTTTTGAGGAACAACATGCGGTGCAATATTTTTACGAGCCTTTCTTGGAAGCGTTCGACCCGGAACTTCGCAAGCAGCTTGGGGTGTGGTACACGCCGTCCGAAGTGGTGGAATACATGGTCGCTCGCACCGACCAGGTGCTCCGCGACGAACTCGGGGTCAGCGATGGTTTCGCTGCCAGCAATGTCTACGTCCTGGACCCATGCTGCGGCACCGGCGCTTACCTGATCGAAGTGCTCAGAACCATAGAAGCTACGCTTAAAGCAAAGAGCGGCGATGCGCTGATTCCACATTACGTGAAACACGCCGCGCTGGAGCGCTTATTCGGCTTTGAGATTCTTCCCGCTCCCTTCGTTATCTCGCACCTGCAGATGGGTTTAGTGCTTGAGGAACTTGAGGCACCACTGAATCCGGTCGCCAACGAACGAGCCCGGATATATCTGACCAATTCACTGACTGGCTGGGAACCGCCTACCGGCCCCAAGCAACGGCTGATGTTCCATGAGATGGAAGAGGAACGCGATGCCGCTGACAACGTGAAACAGCACGTGGAAATCCTGGTGATCATTGGCAACCCGCCATACAACGGCTTCGCGGGCGTGGGTATGGAGGAGGAGCACGCTCTGACGGAAGCCTACCGCAGCGTTAAGCAGGCGCCAACACCACAGGGCCAAGGCTTGAATGACCTCTACGTTAGATTCTTCCGCATCGCGGAGCGCAAGATTGTCGAGGGCACCCATTCAGGCATCGTGTGTTTCATCTCAAACTATTCCTGGCTCGATGGGCTATCGCACACGGGTATGCGGGAGCGTTACTTGGAGATCTTTGACAAAATCTGGATTGATAGCCTCAACGGCGACAAGTACAAGACCGGCAAGCTCACGCCCGACGGGCAGCCCGATCCCAGCGTTTTCTCTACTGACTCTAATCCTGAAGGTATCCAAGTCGGCACGGCCGTTGCCCTGCTCGTGCGCAAAGCCGAGCACCAGTCGGCAAATGCCGTCCAGTTCCGGCACCTCTGGGGCAAGACCAAGCGCACCCAACTGCTTGCCTCGCCGGGCCAGTATGAAACGTTCACGCCCGGCCTCGGCTTGGGCCTTTCGCTCATGCCGGGTCAAGTCGCCACAAGTTACCTAGCTTGGCCGTTGCTGCCGGAACTATTTCCGGTTTCCTTCCCGGGTGTAAAGACAAGCCGCGATGACGTAGTGGTGGACATTGACCGCGACCGACTCGCGCAGCGTATGCAAAATTACTTCAGCCCGGAGATCAGCCACGAGGAAATGCTCCGCATTGCACCGGGCGCGATGACCAGTACAAACCGATTTCAAGCGCAAGCCGTCCGCAACCAACTTCTCAAGCGGGGCTTCAAGCCAGACTCGATTGTCCGCTACTGCTACCGGCCTTTTGACGTGCGCTGGCTCTACTGGGAACCGGAGACGAAACTGCTTGATGAAAAGCGAGCGGAATACTTCCAGCAGGTATGCGACAGAAATGTATTTCTGTTTACGACCGGTAGGACGCGCAAGAACCTAATTGAACCAGGTGTACCGATGCGCGTTTTGAATGACCTTAATTACATGGATAGCGGTGCGCGTGGATTTCCGCTGTATATCTGTACTGACGCTCATTCGTTGCTTGAAGAACGTGGTGTCTCCCAGAACATTAGCAACGGTGCGGCCAGTTACATCGCGAATATCAAAGCCAGCGAGGAAGAATTGTTCTACCACACGCTAGCTATCCTCCACGCGCCGACCTACCGCGCTGACAACGGCGGCGCGTTGCGCCAAAATTGGCCGCGTGTGCCCCTGCCGGACTCCCGGAAAGTGTTGCTCGTATCGGCCGCGCTTGGGCGACAGGTGGCCGCTTTGTTGGACACCGAGACTGAGCAGCCAGAAGCCGTCAAGGCTCTTGGGCGTTCCGAAGTCAACGACATCGCCGTCTTCTCGCTGAAGCCCGACCACAAGCTGAATGAGGCAACCGATTTTGAACTGACAGCCGGTTGGGGGCATGCTGGCAAGGATGGCGCGACGATGCCCGGCAAGGGCAAGGTGGTTGAGCGAGCGGCAGCGGAGAACGCTCCGTTTGGCAAAACGACCTATGACATCTACCTCAATGACCGTGCCTACTGGAAAAACATCCCCCCTAGGGTGTGGGAGTACACCATCGGCGGCTACCAGGTCATCAAGAAATGGCTGAGTTACCGCGAGAGCAAACTGCTGGGCCGACCGATAACGCCCGATGAGGCGCGGTACGTTTCTGACATGGCACGACGCATCGCCGCTCTCTGCCTCCTGCAACCACAGCTCGACTCCAACTACACGGCCGTCAAGGCGAACTTGTACGCATGGCCGCACGCGTGAAAAGTGGCCAACTCGCAACCCAACCCTTGACACCCGTCGTATAATTTAAGCAGCTCAAATCGAGCACGCAGCCGCCGATAACTACAACGTTATCTGCGGCTTATGTGTTCTTTGACAACCAATTCCCCAGTTACTGGCCAGTATCCGGCCAGTATCCGGAACGTAAGTTGCTGATTCCACTTAGGGGGTGGGGGAGGGGGGTATGCAACTAAGGTTTACCCAATGATTAACCTCGTCTCTCACTCAAAATGCGCGCCACCCTCGATCTCCTGTAAACTTGTAGTGCCGTTTTCCGCTCCAAAGTCTCGGTTTTCAGAGGTACTGAGGTAGGGCATGTTCCGACGTTTTCTTTCATTTCTCTTGCTGGCGCTGATGGTGCTCGCGCTGGCGGGCTGCCACAACAAGAAAGTTACCAACCCGCTGGCCGACGTCGGCTCCAAGCAGCCGGACAAGGTGTTGTTCGACCGTGCCATGGATCAGATGAAGCACAACCACATGGACCAGGCGCGGATCATTTTGCAGACCCTGATCAACACTTACCCGGATTCGGAGTACATCGCGCGCGCCAAGCTGGCGGTAGGCGATTCCTGGTACGCCGAAGGCGGGTCGGCGGCCTTGGCCCAGGCGGAGAACGAGTACAAGGACTTCGAAACCTTCTTCCCCAATATGCCGGAAGCGGCCGAAGCGCAGTTGAAGATCGCCAACATCCATTATCGGCAGATGGAGAAGCCCGACCGCGACTTCACCCACGCCATGCGCGCCGAGGAGGAGTACCGCAACCTGGTCCAGCAGTATCCCGACAGCAAGCTGGTGCCGGAGGCTAAAGGGCGCTTGCTCGAGGTGCAGGAGGTGCTGGCGGAGCGCGAGTTCCGCATCGGACGGTTCTATTTCATGCGCGAGTCGTGGGCGGCGGCGGTGGCTCGGCTGCAGACCGTCGCCGACGAGTATCCGCTCTACAGCGGCGCCGACGAGGCGCTGTACCTGTTGGGCAGCGCCTTCGAGCGCCAGATTGACCTTATTCGCGCGGCAAAATTCGATGAGGTGGTGAAAGGAAAGTTGATCGCGGGATTCAGCGACAAGGCCGCCGCTGCGTACGCGCGCATCATCACCCGCTACCCGGTGACCAACCGCGCCGGCGACGCCCGCAAGCGGCTGGAGGCGCTGCACCGGCCGGTTCCCACGGCGACGCCGGAGATGATCGCGCAGAACAAGAAGGAAGAAGAAAGCCGGCGGGAACTGGGACACTGGGGCAAGCTCAAGTTGAACCTGCATCGCGGCCCCGACACCTCGCTGGCGGCGCGGGCGGGCGAGCCGACGCTAGTGGATCCGACGCCGACCAACGCACCCGACATCGTCAAAGCGAATGTGGCGGCCTATGCCGCTGCCGCCGGCAAGTCGACGGCGGGAACCGGCAGCGTCAGCGTGGAAGCGGTGAAGGCCGGCGCACCGCCGCCCAATCAGCCTGTGCCGCGCAGCGACGCGGCGACGGCGGAAAATGCCGGCGACACCAGCGTCCCGGTGCTGAGACCGATCAAGCCGGCGGACAGCGCCGAATCGGCGGCGAGCTCGGCGTCCGCACCGGCGACGCCTCCAGCCCAAATCAACGAAGCGGCCGGGGAGCAGCAGGACGCGGCCAAGCCGGCCGATTCCAGTTCTTCAACGGCTGCCTCGGCTCCGGCCAGCACTGCGAACGACAAGAAAACGTCGTCGACGAGCAAGAAGAAAAAAAAGAAGGGGCTGGGAAGGCTGAATCCGTTCTAGGCTTTAGGCTGTGGAGTGAATATGCGTGAGGGCGATCGACACGGTCGCCCGAAGCCCGAAGCCCGAAAGCCTGAATGGACATGTCCGACGGTGGATGATGCAGCTCCACCGGGTTGCCGTTTGGGTTGACTTGAAGGGGCAGAAACAGTAACTTCGGAGCCGTTCCCCCCAGAGGCTTCTTGTGGCGCTCAAGGTACTCCTAGCGGACGACAATATCACCGCCCAGAAGATGGGCTGCAAGATCCTCAGCGACGCTGGCCACACGGTGATCGCGGTGAGCAACGGCGCGGCCGCCATGAAGAAGATCGTGGCCGAGAAGCCGGAGCTCCTCATCCTGGATGTTTACATGCCGGGCTATAGCGGCCTGGAAGTCTGCGAGAAGGTGAAGAACGCGGCCGAGACGGCGCATGTGCCGGTGCTGCTGACGGTGACCAACATGGAGCCGTTCAACGCCGCCGACGGCAACCGGGTGAGGGCCGACGGGGTGCTGGTCAAGCCGTTCGAGGCCTCTGACCTGCTCGCCGTGGTGCACAAGTTCGAGGAGAAGATCCATCCTGCGCCGCCCCCCGATGCAAGAACGACCGTCAAGATGCCGGCGCTGCAGGACTTCGAGGACGAAAGCTACGCCGAGTGGAAGGCGGAAAGCACACCCGAGGATGAGGTCGTCGCCAACGCGCCGGATATGTCGCAGGAAGTGGGGTCTGCGCCTGCGCTGGGGATCGAAGATCTGGGGGCTGCACCGGCAAGACCGGTGCCGGAGTTTGGCGTGGAAGCGGCGCCCGCTGCGTTTGCGGCAGAGAGTCAGCCGGAGACGGCGCCATCATTTGACGTGAACGCGCCCTCACCGGTTTTCGGCCCGGAATATACCGAAGCGGCGGCGGCGGTGATTGCGCCACCGGCGGAGTTGGAGTTTACCTCGGCGCCGCGAACCGCGGCGATGGAAGTAGCGCCAGCGGCGGAACTGGAAGTCACGGCGCAGGAATCGGCGGCGGAAGTGCCGATTGTGCAGGACGCGTCGCTGGTCACCGAGCGGACGGACATCGCGCAGTTTGCCACCAAGTTCGGCCAGGAGCATCCGGAGGAAGTGCCGGTCGGGATCGCGATGCAGTTCGCTTCGGTGGAAACACCCAGTCCTCATTGGGGCGATCCGGACGTGCGGGGTGCATTGGGGTTCTCTGGAGGCGGGGCGCCCGCTGCAGCGCCAGCGCCTGAAGCGGAGCCCGAACCTGAGGTCGGAGTGGATACACAACGGCTGGACGCCGTCCCGGAACCGGAAGCGGGAATCGCTGAATCCCACAACTTCACGCAACAACTGGTGGCACAATTCGCGGCCGAATTGGAAGCGGCGCAGAAGGAAGCGCCTCCGGCGCCCGCGCCGCAGCCGGAGATGGAGCCTATGGCGCAAGCAGCGGCGGCGGTTGCTGTCTTGGACGAACAGCAGATCGAGGAAGCGGTCGGCCGCGTGCTGGAGCGGTACAAGGGGGTACTGATCGCGGCGATTGTGAAGGAACTAAAATCGTAGCCGCCGACGAACGAGGATCGACCCCGATTGTAAAGGAGCCTGTGCCGGCTCGCTTAGTCAGTACCGCTTCACTCCCATGACCTTCCAGACCGGCTCGTTATCGGCATAGACGCGCCACTCCGAGACGCGTTGATTAACGCACCACTGCCTTCCATGCCGCCGGAATTTCCCAATGATTCTCCGCGATGAGGTTCCCCTTCCCTGCGTAGGTGCCTTGAGCCGTCCCGAACAATGCGACCACATTGCCGTTACACAAGGCTTCGTCCGCGTGGATGGAGTAATCCGGAAACCAGGCAAAGTAACCGAGCCAGCCTTTCTCCATCTGTTCCCGGCTCCGTACTTCTTGTCCGAGACCATCGACGAAGCGGTGGTCCTCGGTCATCAGCGCAACCAGTCCGCCCACATCATGGCGGTTGATCCGCTCTACAAAAGCCAAAGCGATATCTGTAGCACTCCTCGCCATGGTCCAGCTCCGAATCGGGAAGATTACTCATCGGTAAACCTTAGACGGCACCCATCCCCCGTCCAAGCGTTCATCAGGCACGGAGCAGGCCTAGTCCGTCTGCCACCGGGCGGATGGACCGCGCAAGCTGAGCACCGGGCATTCGACCTGGCACGCCACCTTGTATGCGTGCATCCAGGGCAAGCGGTCCACCGGAGTGTCGGGCGCCTTCAGACCGAAGGCGACCAGGTCCACCTCAAGGCGTGCGGCCGTTTCGACGATCATGTCGGCGACATTCCCGAAAGCCACTTGGAGGTCAACCCCCGGCGGCATTGCCCCGGCGGCGGCCACCATTTCGCGCATGCGCTGTTCGAGCGCGTGTACGATCCGGGGACGATCGTGAGCGGCCTCGCCGTCGAGGCGTTCGACCACGTGCAACAGGGTGAGCTGGGCGGCGAAATCCGCGGTGATGGCCATGGCGAACGGCAGGGCGCGCGCCGAGTCCGGGGAGAAGTCGGTGGGAAACAAAACGTGCTTCAAGCGCACCGTTTGCGGGTCGGACGGCCGGGATTGCGGGCCGACGGTCAACACCGGGCACGAGGCACAGCGGAATAGATCTTCGGCGACCGATCCCAGGACCAGCTTGCGTAGCCCCGTTCTGCCATGCGTGCCGACCACGGCGAGATCGATGTGCTCACGTTCCATGATGGCGCGCAGTACGTCGCCAACCGCGCCCGCCTGGATCCAGGAATGATGGGTCAGGTCCTGGCAATGGGTGCGGAGCAGAACACGATCGAGCAGGGCGCGGGTTTCGGTGCGGGCCAGGTCCATGGCGCGCGCGACTGCCTCGGCGCTGCCCAGGTAAGCTTCGGGCGGGACGAAGGAAAAAAGTCCGGGCTGCACGACGTGTACCAGGTGCAGCGCGGAGCCGAAATGATGGGCCGCGGCCACGGCGTGGAGCAAGGCTCGTTCCGAGCAAGGAGAAAAATCGGTTGCGACCAGCACGTTGCGGATTGCGAGCGCGACTTGTGGAGTTGTGGCAGTCATGGCACATCTCCTCAAGCGTCGGGTCAGCCAGCGGCTCGGCGCTCTCGATTGTCTAAGCCAAGTGTACGCGCGTGCGTTTCTTGGCGCAGTGACGCAGGGCACATCAGTTCAGCACGGTCTATAGATTTGGAACGCGAGTAACGTGGGCGATAAACGGCGGTTCAGAATCGCCACGCGGGGCGCAAGGAGTTCATGGCTGGCTCGCGCGACCTCTCCCCGTGCCCGCGCCCCTGTACCGTCCGGCGTCACACTGCTTTGTTAACTAAGTAGTAATCGTTGTGAGGTGGGGTGTACAGCAGAATTTTTTCCGAGGGACACTGTCCCTTCCGCCGTTTGACCGTGCTTTCCACCCGCCGTCGCCGAGGCATCGCGGCGATTGTCCGGGAACGAAAATCCTGTTACCGAGTACCTGGTGTGCGAATTATCGCAACACAATTACACGAGTAATCGTCACCGCCCAATCAGAGAAAGATTGAGAGCCTAGGAGATTTGGCGGCGAGGTCTGCAACTGCACCGACCGGTACGGATACAATGGTGGAAAAAACGCGTCACTGGTATTGTAAGAAATCTCCTTCACTACTGTCTGATTCGGAAGAAGGCGTTGCAAGCCGTAGAGGAAGCGGTGACCCGCCTTGTCCCAGCGCAGCCAGATGGTTATGGGTTCCCCAACATGTACGGTACCCAGATCCGCACTACCGAGAGTCTCAAGCTGGGGTCCCATCTTATTCACGAGCGCGCCGACGGAAAGCTGGTTGTTCCCTCCACCTCCGCCGACGGAGATGTTGGCTTCGACATCCCGGTTCTCTTGTGGTTGAGAAACGCCGCTAAAAAAGGTAGCCCTGAGCACGAATTGTCCAAGCTGATAGCCCATGGTTGGGCTGCCTGAGTCTCGTGTAACCACCAGCGTTGCGCCAATGCCTACGATCCCTGCCGGATCGGCTACATCGAGATTGTTTAGGGCCCAATTCTGCTGATTCAGCCGAGGGTCATTAGGATCGGTGATGTTCAGCCCATAGCCGCGCATGCGGAGCTGGAGCCAGCCGATTCTGGTCTGACGTTCGCAGTCGAGCGCGTTCTCACAGACTCCCCATTTGCTGACCCACAGAGCCGGATTGATGTGATCCGAATTGAAGTTGTCGTAAACCTGCCACACTTGGGCACCCAGTGGTAGTGCGGCAAGGAGTAGTACAAGAAGAACTGCAATGTGTTTGTATCGCATACATTTCCTCGCCGAGAGAATCGCTGGGTCAGTATAGGAAACGAGCGATCACAAAGCTATGACTGGCGAGATCGAGAGACGTAACAGGCGAATTAGCGGTTCCTGAATTGGGAGGCGACTTTCTTTGCACTCGGTTACGGGACGCTGGGTCTCCTAATTCCGTCCGCTCCCTGTTGCCCAGTTTTCCACCCGCCAATTACCGGTTTTGAGAAAGGGATCGCGAGGGTTGAATCGTCTATTCCCAGCTTTCGAACACCGCCCTTCGACTGCGCAATGCCCGACCCCACTGCGGAGAAAAAAGTCGAAGCCGGCTTGATACGTCAGTAACCTTGCTCGATTACCAATAACCGGTCCATCTGGATACAAATCGGCTCTTATCGCCGTATGCTACGGCCATGACGATACAGGCCATTTCGATTCATCGCGGCGCCATTGGAAGTATTCGCCAAACGGGAAGGACTTGCCGCCCAAGGTTTGCCTCGAAGCGCGGCTGGACGCAGGTGGCGAATGAGAAATGGACTGTGAAGTCAGTCGGCGGCGGAATCGCCGCTCATTCCTAAAGGACTACTGTATGAAGCTTGGTTGCCGCGTCGTCCTCGTTCTTGGCCTGGCCGCTCTGGTCCTGATTCTGGCATCCAGCTTAGAATCCTCCACCGTCCCAAAGAAATCCAAGCCCTCGTCTCTCGCCTATCAGGATAACCCATACCAGTACTTGTACGGGAACGTGGTCAGAGCCCAGGTGTTTCGCCATGGAGGCCAACTGTTCACCAACGTTGAAGTCAAGCCCGTGCAGACGTACCCCATGTTTTCCCAGTTCGTCACGTTTTGCGACAATCAAGAAGATAAACTCGACTTCACCACCTCGGAACCTGTGGTGCTGGTCTACAGCCGCATTATGCACCGCCAAGACTGCTACGAACTGTTGCGGGTGGATGTAGTGCAGAAAGCACGTCAGGTGGGGTCAAGCGGTTACTAGACTGCAAAAAAACACGATAAATACCTTGCCCAATCGAAGCGCTCTGCGAGTTTCAGTTTCAGAAAAGCCGATGCCGCAGCATTACCAAAGGGGTACGATCCGGGCGCGATCGAGCAGCCCTGTGCGGAATACTGGGTGCGCGAACGGTTGTTCTCGGTGAAGGCGCCGCCCGCGCGGCCCCTAGCCATCAAAACTGCGCTACGAAATGCCGGGATGCTTTCCCATCAGCGGTGCGTGACAGCCACCGCAATCCATCTTGGTGCGGATGTTCTCCACAGCGCCGCCCTTTTCGTGACATGACTGGCAGCTCTGGGTCTGTTTCGGCAGAGCGAACGCAACCGGCTTCCCCGCAGATTGACTGTTCAACAGGATCACAACCTGTCTGGCTACCGAGGCGGTCAGGGCGCCGCAGCGCTCGGAGCGCTCTGGACAATAGGCATGCTTGTGGCTGACTTTGGTCCAGTTCGCAATCGACTGATGGCAGAGTGGTGAACCCGCTACGGATCGAATTTCGACGAACTTGGCGCCTTTGGGATGCACGTCCGGCAATGGCTCGTGCTCGTACCACTCGAACAGCGCGTTGACCAGCGGGTCGGGGTCGGGAGAGAGAAGTTGAATGGCAGCGGCTGCGCCATTCAGCGCGCCACACAGGGTCGCCCAGCCCTTTACTCCTCCTCCTCCGTACTTGAACATGAGGAAGGGAAAATCCTTGTACGGCGAACCAAGCTGTTCAGCGACCGGTCCCACAATGGCCTCGAAGGCGCCATACATGCATTCGCTTTTGTAATACCCTTCGAAGGCGCGCTGAGCGGCAGCATCCGGATCTATCGGTTTGTACGGCCATGGTAATTTCTGCAATGACGATGTTGGGGCCGGCTGCGCAACCTGGTCGGCACGGGCCACCAGAGTCGCCGCAGCGCCTGTTCCGGCAAGTCCGCCCAGCAGCATTACCAACTTCCGGCGATCCATCTTGTTTCCCATCTGTCCCTCCAGGATAGCTAACGAGAGAGCCTGAGTGCGAGCACGGTTCAGTGTAGGGGCGGACGGCACAGCACGCGGTGAGCAACATCACCCGACGCAGTGAGCGAGACCCCCCGCCGTTTGACCCTGTTTTCCACCCGCCTGTAATATCGAACTTCAGTTTCGGTTTCAGGTTCTGAAGAGCACATGCCCCACGAACTACCCAAGGCGTACGACCCGGGCGCCATCGAGCAGCGCTGGGCGGAATACTGGGTGCGCGAGAAGCTGTTCGCGGTGAAGACGCCCGCGTCGGAGGTCGACGGTCGACGGTCGACGGTCGACGGAGTTCCCGCTACGTTCACCCTGCTGCTGCCGCCGCCCAACGTCACCGGCGCGCTCCACATGGGACACATGCTGGAGCACACCGAAAGCGACATCGTGGTGCGCTGGCGCCGCATGAAGGGCGATCTGACGCTGTGGATTCCGGGCACCGATCATGCCGGCATCGCGACGCAGATGCTGGTGGAGCGTCAACTGGCCAGCGAGGGCGTGGACCGGCGTCAGATGGGGCGCGAGAAATTCCTGGAGCGGGTGTGGCAGTGGCGCGAGCACTACGGCGGAACCATCCTCAAGCAAATGAAGCGGCTGGGCACGTCGGTGGATTGGGAGCGCGAGTACTTCACCATGGACGAGCGGCTGTCGCGCGCGGTGAAGGAAGTGTTCGTGCGCCTGTACGAGGAGGGGCTGATCTATCGCGGGGTGTACATCGTCAACTGGTGCCCGCGGTGCGTGACCGCGATCAGCGATCTGGAAGTGGTGCACGAGGACACGCCGGGCAAGCTGTACCAGATCAAGTATCCGGTGGCCGAAGAGAGGAGTCAGGAGTCAGGGGTCAGGAGTCAGGAGTCAGGCGGGAAAGAGTTCATCACCGTGGCGACGACGCGCCCGGAGACCATGTTGGGCGACACGGCGGTAGCGGTGAATCCGGCGGATGAGCGCTACCGGCATCTGCACGGGAAGAAGGTCATCCTGCCGCTGATGAACCGCGAGATTCCGATCATCCTGGATGAAGTTGCCAAGCCGGAGTTCGGCACGGGCGCGGTGAAGGTTACGCCGGCGCACGATCCCAACGACTACCAGGCCGGGTTGCGTCACGACCTGCCGCAGATCACGGTCATGGACGAGCACGCGCGCATGAACGAAAACGCCGGCCCGTATGCGGGGCTGGACCGCTTCGAGGCGCGCGAACGCGTCGTGCGCGATTTAGAAGCTCAGGGGCTGCTCGCCGGGACCAAGGATTACGTGGTGCCGCTGGGAAAGTGTCAGCGGTGCCATGCGATCGTGGAGCCGCGGCTTTCGACGCAGTGGTTTGTGGCGGTGAACAAACTGCCGGATGACAGCGATACAAATTTCATCGCCACACCGATGAGCATGGCGGGCGCGGCGGCGGAGGCAGTGAAGACGGGCGCGCTGCGCTTCACGCCGGAAAACAACGCGGCGGTTTATCTGCAATGGATGGAGAACCTGCACGACTGGTGCATCTCGCGGCAGTTGTGGTGGGGACATCGCATTCCGGCGTGGCACTGCGCGCAGTGCCGCAAGATCACAGTGGCGCGCGAGGCGCCGGCGGCGTGCCCGCATTGTGGCAGCTCGATCCTGGAGCAGGACCCGGACGTGCTGGATACGTGGTTCTCGTCGGCGCTGCTGCCGTTCACCACCCTGGGCTGGCCCGACGCAACGCGAGACCTGGAAGTGTTTTATCCCAACACGCTGCTGATTACCGGCTTCGACATCCTGTTTTTCTGGGTGGCGAGGATGGTGATGATGGGATGTCACTTTATGGCTTCAGGCGCAGGGCAGGAGTCAGGAGTCAGGAGTCGGGAGTCAGCGGAAAACGAGTTGGCGGAGAGTGTGCCGTTTCGCGAGGTCTACATCCACGCGCTGGTGCGGGATGCGGAGCGGCAGAAGATGTCGAAGACCAAGGGCAACGTGCTGGATCCGATCGAGGTGATCGAGCAGTACGGCACCGACGCGACACGCTTCACGCTGGCAGCGCAGGCCGCGCCGGGAACCGACATTGCGTTCAATCCGTCGCGGACGGATGGATATCGCGCGTTTGCCAACAAGATTTGGAACGCGGCGCGGTTCATGTTTATGAACATTGACCGGGCGGCGGAGTCAGGCTCGTGGAATACCAGCGACTGGGCTGCAGCAGCGGCGGAGGAGTCGGGAGTCAGGAGTCAGGAGTCAGCGAAAGCCGGGGTGGCGCAATTCGAAGCGGTGGGGCTCGAGGACCGGTGGATCCTGTCGCGGTTCAATCGGGTGGCGCAGGAGATGAATGAGGCGATCCAGACATATCGCTTCGACAACGCGTGCCACGTGATTTACCAATTTTTCTGGGGCGAGTTTTGCGACTGGTACCTGGAGCTGATCAAACCACGATTAAACAGCGAGGATCGCGAAACAGTCACGCGCGCATGCGCCAACCTGGTGGCGCTGTTTGAGGCGGCGCTGCGGCTGCTGCATCCCATCATGCCGTTTATCACCGAGGAGATCTGGCACGCGCTGTACGAGCAGAAGCCGCCGCTGAAATCCATTGCGCTGGCGCGGTATCCGCAGGCGGACCCGCGGCAGGTGAATGAGGCGGCCGAGACGGAGATGGCAATCCTGCAAGATCTGATTGTTAGCGTGCGAAATTTGCGGGCGGAGTTGAAGGTGGAAGCGCGGCAGAATATTCCCATCCAGGTGCATACGCAGGACGGCGTGCGGCGAATCTTCGAGGAGAACCGCGGCGCGGTGCAGCGGCTGGCTAACGTGGAGGAGATGGCGTTTGTACCACAGTCGCTGGCCAAGGAAGCGGGGGCGCGATCGACCGCGAGGTTTGAAGTGCGCGTTCTGTACGAAAAGAAAATCAATGTCGCGGCGGAACGCGAGCGGCTGAACAAAGAATTGGCGAGGATCGAAAAGCAGATTGAGAGCGCAGAGCGGCAGTTGGGCAACGAACAGTTTCTGGCAAAGGCCCCGGCGAAGGTGGTGGAGGGCTTGCGGAAGCAGTTGGCGGAATCGGAGGTGGTGCGCGGAAAAATGCGCGCCGCGCTGGATGAGCTTGGTTGAGGCGCCTGCGAGCGGTGTTTGGCGGCAGTAGGGGTCCTTCGACTCGGCGTCGCAAAGCGGGGATGCCTCGGTCAGGATGACATTGGTTTATTTTTTTGCGAACACGGGACGCTAGCGATGGACTGGCATTCGAGAAAAATCACCGCGATCCTGGAGAACGCGCTGCTGGAAGACAGGGCGACGCGCGATGCGACGACCTATGCCTGCATCGAGCCGCAGCAGCAGGCGACGGCGACGGTGATGACGAAGCAGGATTGCGTGCTCGCTGGAGTGGGCGTGATCGCGCGCACGCTGGAAGTGTTCGCGCAACTGGACGGCACGGTGAGCGGCTATGCCGACGTCAGGAGCCATCCGGAAATTTTCGACGGCGTGCGCCTGCGGAAGGGTGACTTCGTGGCGGTGATCCAGCATAACGCGCGCGTGATTCTGTCGTGCGAGCGGGTGATCCTGAACCTGCTGCAGCGGCTGAGCGGGATCGCCACCATGACCCGCAAATTTGTCGACGCGGTCGAAGGCACGAAGGCGCGCATCCTGGACACGCGCAAGACCGCGCCCGGTCTGCGCATGCTCGACAAGTACGCGGTGCGCTGCGGCGGCGGACATAATCACCGGCTCGATCTCAGCGATGGCGTGCTGATCAAGAACAATCACATCGCGCTGGCGGGCGGGATCGCGCCGGTGCTGGCGCGGGCGCACCGCAATCGGCGAGGCGATCAGCCCATCGAGATCGAGGTGCGCAACCTGGAAGAGTTCGAGCAGGCCTTGCAGAACGGCGCGGAGGCGGTGCTGCTGGACAATATGCCGGTGGACGACGTCAGGCGCGCGGTGGAGCGCCTGGAGAGGCACACGCGGCGCGTGCCGCTGGAAGTTTCGGGCGGGATCAACCTGCAGACGGTGCGCGCTTACGCGGAAACGGGCGTGGAGTACATTTCCATCGGCGCACTGACGCACTCGCCGGCGGCCGTGGACATGAATCTGAGGACGAAGCCGACCTGAGAGCGATTGACGGATTTACGGACTGAAGAATCGACGGATTGAGTGCTCCGACGAAGGGCGAGCAATCCGCCAATTCGTCATTTTTTCCATTCGTAAATCCGCCACATAGGCATGGCGTTGACCACTCCAAATTCCAGCGTTGTAAGTGGCTGTTCCACAGCGTTTTACGGACCATCTGCGCCGCCAAATTCCCTTCCATCTGTGGTAAAATCAGAACTGTTCGGGCGGCGACTAAGTGCGAGTAAATTCAATAGTTTGACGTGAATATTGGCGGCCTGAAATCTGGCGCGTCCAGCACCCGGGTTGTGCCCAAAATCGGAGAGCAATGGCGAGCAAAGAGAATGTGAACGCCACGGCGGCAAACGAGGCGAAGGCGGAAAAGAAGAGCGGCAACGGCGCCAGCAACGGTCGCGCGAACAGCAGCAATGGCGAGTACACGGCCGACTCCATCAAGGTGCTGGGCGGCATGGAAGCCGTGCGCAAGCGCCCCGCCATGTACATCGGATCGACCGGCGAACTCGGCCTGCATCATCTGGTCTACGAGGTGGTGGACAACTCGGTGGACGAAGCGCTGGCCGGATATGCCGACCGGGTCGACGTCACCATCCATATTGATAACTCCGTCACCGTCGTTGACAACGGCCGCGGCATTCCCGTCGGCGACATGGATATTGACGGCGAAAAAATTCCCGCCGCGCAAGTCGTCATGACCACCTTGCACGCCGGCGGCAAGTTCGATTCGTCCACCTACAAAGTTTCCGGTGGTCTGCACGGCGTGGGCGTGAGTTGCGTCAATGCGCTCAGCGAGGAGCTCGAACTGGAAGTCTGGCGCCCCGATGAAGGCACCTTCGAGCAGAGCTATTCCCGCGGCGAGCCCACCACCAAGCTGAAGAAAACCGGCAGCGCGGGGCGCAAGCGCGGCACCAAGGTCCATTTCACGCCGGACAAGACAATCTTCACGGTTACCGAGTACAACTTCGACACCCTGGCGCAGCGCCTGCGCGAACTGGCGTTCCTCAACAAGGGCCTGGTCATCACCCTCACCGACGAGCGCACCGCCGATTCCAAGACCGGCGAAAACAAGAAGCTGGAGTTCAAGTACACGGGCGGCATCGCCGAGTTCGTCAAGCACCTCAACAAGGGCAAGACCGTGCTGCACGACCGGCCCATCTACATGGAAGCCGAGCGCGACGGCGTGGCCATGGAAATCGCGCTGCAGTACAACGACGGCTACTCGGAAAACGTTTTCAGCTTCGCCAACAACATCAACACGGTGGACGGCGGCACCCACCTCTCCGGCTTCCGCACCTCGCTGACGCGCACCATCAACTACGCCGGCCAGCAACTCGGCCTGTTCAAGGACGTGAAGGAAAATCTCACCGGCGACGACGTTCGCGAAGGACTGGTGGCGGTGATCAGCGTCAAGCTGTCGCAGCCGCAGTTCGAAGGACAGACCAAGGGCAAACTGAATTCCGACATCGCCGGCATCGTGCAGGCGTTCGTCAATGAGCGCCTGGGCGCGTTCTTTGAACAGAACCCGCCGGTGGCGCGCAAGATCATCAACAAGGCGGTCGAGGCGTCGCGCGCGCGCGAGGCGGCGCGCAAGGCGCGCGATCTCACCCGCCGCAAGGGAGCGCTGGACGGCGGCGGCCTGCCCGGCAAGCTCGCCGACTGCTCCGAGCGCCAGCCGGATCGCTGCGAGCTGTTTTTGGTCGAGGGTGAGAGCGCCGGCGGAACCGCCAAGCAGGGACGCGATCGGCGCTTCCAGGCCATCCTGCCGTTGAAGGGCAAAATCCTGAACGTCGAAAAAGCGCGCTACGACAAGATGCTCGGGCACGAAGAAATCCGCGCCATGATCACCGCCCTGGGCACGGGCATCGGCAAGGACGACTTCGATCCCGCGAAACTGCGTTACGGCAAGATCATCCTCATGACCGACGCCGACGTGGACGGCTCGCACATTCGTACCCTGCTGTTGACTTTCTTCTTCCGCCACATGAATGAGCTGATCAAGCGCGACAACGTGTACATCGCCCAGCCGCCGCTGTACGGAATCAAGAAGGGGAAGTCCACGCAGTACATCAAGGACGACCGCGAGTTCGTGCGCGTCATGGTGAAGCGCGCGTCGGAAGGGATCATCGTGCGTTACGGCGAGGGCGCGGCGCGGCTGGAAGGTGCGCCCCTGACGCGCTTCATCACCACGCTGAACGAGTACATCGGATTCCTCGACAAGGTCAGCCGCCGCCTGCGCAGCGCGAAAGTGCCAGAGCTGGCGGCCAGGTTGGACCTCGCCAAGCGCGCCGACTTCGAGGGCGAGAAGAGCGCGCCTCCCAAGAAGATCAGGGAACTTGAGCGCGAGTTGAAGAAGATCGCCAAGGAGGAAGAGTTCAAGAGCGTCGAATCGAAGTTCGACGACGAGCACAATCTCTGGGAGGTACACTTCGTCAACGCGCAGGGCGCCGAACACGTCATCGGCTGGGAGCTGGCGGCCACGCCCGAGTACCGCCAGATGATGGCCAAGTACAAGCAGATCGCGGAATACATGGAGCCGCCGTTCGTTATCGAGTTCAAGACGCGAGAAGCGGGAGCGAACGGCAGCAAGGAAAAAGAAGAAGACCTCAGCGACACCGAGAAGGCCGAACTCGAAAAGGCGGAGAAGAAAGCGCCCAAGGCCGCCAAGCGCGCCAAGGTTGATGCCGAGCCGGTGGAGAAGCAGACCGTCCGCGAGCTGTTCGACTACGTGCTCAACGAGGGCAAGAAGGATTTCACCGTGCAGCGCTACAAGGGCCTGGGCGAAATGACCGCCGAACAACTGTGGCAGACCACCATGGACCCCGAGCGGCGGACGCTGCTGGTCGTGAAGGCGGAAGACATCGAGGCCTGCGAAGCGATCTTCACTACGTTGATGGGAGAAGACGTCGAGGCCCGGCGCAAGTTCATCGAAGAGAATGCGCTGGATGTGAAGAATCTGGATATTTAGTCTTCAGTCGCCAGGGCGGGAGAGATTTCTCGCTGAGTTTTTGCAGCCTGCGAGGGCGCATTAACAAGCTGCTTGGCCGCTCGGGCGCGGTTTGGCAGGAAGAGTACTTCGACACGGCGATCCGCAGGTCGGAGAACCTCGATCAGAAAATGGAGCATGTGCGTCAGAATCCCGTTCGTGCTGGGCTGGTCACGAGCGCGGAACGCTACGAATAGCGTTGGGAATCGCCGCGGCCGAGGGCGGCTGCGGCCCTACAACTTCCCGGCAAATGAAGGGTGGTTCCGGCGAGGGCGCCGGAACCTACAATGATATTTAGTCGATCCTATAACGCGACAACATTGTCCATCCGACGACTCTGGGCTGGTCACGAGCGCGGAAGGTTACGAATGGTGTTGTCGGGTGGATTAGGACACTACCCAAATTCCCGGTTGACACCTGCCCCTGTGACGAGGCATGATGCTCTTGCGCATATGTCTCGCACGCGATTTAGCTTCGCCTTTAGCTACCGCTACTTCTTTGGGAGTGGCGGCTTCGGCGGAGCTTGTGCGTACGTGCCGTAACAACTAAGTAAGCGCAAGAAATTCCAGACCGAGGCCGCGAACTCTCAGGGTTCGCGGCTTTTGCTTTTTCAGGAGACTCCATGTCCACCCAAGTGTCCGACTGGCGCGCCGCCATTGACGTTCTCGACGGCCAGCTTCTCAACCTGCTCAACATCCGAGCCAAGCTGGCCTACGAGCTGGCCAAAGTCAAACGCGAACGCGGGATGGAGATCATCGATCCCGAACGCGAGCAACAGGTATTGGATCGTGTCCGCCGCAGCAACGACGGCCCGTTCGACCACGACGCCATCACCCGCATCTTCCAGAGCATCATCCAGGAAGCGCGGCGCGTGCAGGCCGGAGCGGAATAGGGTCGCACCAATTGGGGTCGCGTCTACCCACATCTGCCAAAGGCGGGCAGATGTGGGGCACCAAGCGCTTCCTGCTGGCCCTATTCCTGATTCTGCTGGTCTTGGTCCTGATCTTCGGCGGCAGCCTTTTTCGCGCGCCACGCGTTAGAACGACTGATGCGTCCCACCCTTGGCAGTGCGTCCAAAATGCCCATAGGTGTGGCTAATTTGCCACAGGCGGTTTCCGCATCCTCCGATGTAATCTGCTCATCATAGAATAGTTAGACAAGGATCGGAACTTCACAGGCAGGCGCGGGTCTGTTTCAACATGCCCGTGCGGAGAGCGACCGGAACCTCCCTTCTGGCCTACGAGCAGACAATCCGCGGTGCGGTCGAATGTGAGGGCGTAGGCCTGCACTCCGGCGCCCCGGTGCACATGCGCCTGCTGCCGGCTCCGGCAGGGACAGGCATTGTCTTCCGCCGGGTGGACCTCGACGGCTTTCTGGTCGAGGCCGACAGCCGCAACGTGGCCCGCGTCAGCTACGCCACCAGCCTGATGAAAAAAGGCGTGCTCATCTCCACTACCGAGCACCTGTTGTCGGCATTCATCGGCCTGGGCGTGGACAACGCCATCGTCGAGCTGGACAACCTGGAGTTGCCCATCCTGGACGGCAGCGCGCGCCCCTTCATGGATATGGTGATGAGCGTCGGGCTAAAGACGCAGCGCCGCCGGCGCGTGTACCTGCGCATCCGGCGCGAACTGGAGTTGCGTGAGGGCGACAAGTTCATCGCCGTGTATCCTGCGCCGGGATACTCGGTTTCCTACACCATCAACTTTCCGCACCCGCTGATCGGGCGCGAGACCTTCGAGGTCGAACTCTCCGACGGGCAGTATCGACGCGAAATCGCGGCGGCGCGCACCTTCGGCTTTATCGAGCAGGAAAAGGCGATGCGCAACATGGGCCTGATCCGCGGCGCGACACCGGAAAACGTCATCGTGCTGACGCGCGACCGCATAGTCAACGGCCCGCTGCGCTATCACGACGAATTCGTGCGCCACAAAGTGCTGGACTTGATCGGCGACTTGGCGCTGCTCGGCCGGCGGATCATCGGACGCGTGGTGGCCGATCGCGCTGGCCACGCCATGCACACGGCGCTGGTCTCACGCCTGCTGCGCGATCGCACGTTGTGGGAAGAAACCAGCGACGAAACTTCCCCCGAGCCCGCGTACGCGCCTAGGGCCGAACTCCGCACTTAGTAAGAGAGTGGCCAGAGGCTAGAATAGTGGCCAGTTTCACTCAACACGCGCCGGCCGCCGAAACACGGAGATCACCGAGGTTCAGCGAGATTGATCGAAGGGAATTCTCGGTCCAGGTCGGTCGCCTCGATGTCTCGGTGGTGACGTGGAACCCCGGCGCTACTTCCAGAATCTCCATTTTACCGGCATGGGTACCGGTTTTTTTTCCGGATTCATTGTCTGGTTGAACCAGTGCGCCAGGTGTTCCTTGACGGAGAAGGGCGGATTTTCGAAGCGGATGCCGCCTTGGCCTTCCCCGTCGAACCAGGCGATTGTACCGGGAGTTTCAATCCAATTGTGCGTTCCAGGCAAGATGAAGCGCAGGGTCGCAACCGCTTTCATGTCCGGCGGCGGCGATTTCAGCTTTACCGCCATGCCGCCTTCACTCAGGTTGATGGCCGTGGCCAGAATCTCGAAATGGCGATGGTTGTTCTTGTCCTCATATTTCAGGGTGACCGCGAGGTCCACCGGGTGGCGGTAGTAGAGGCGCCGCTCCGCTACCATCATGCCGTGGACGGCGCGAAAGCTGCGCTGGGCGCGATCGGCGGTGATGGGCTTTTCCAGCGCCAGGTTGGCCCCCAGTTCGAACGCGCTGCGCACGCTGGTGACGCCGTTGATGATGGCGAAGGCGGTGGAAGTCTTGTTAGACGTGGTCAGGCGTACGCTGCGCAGCACGTCGAGGGCGCCGTGCACGTCGTCGCAGTCAATGATGATGGCGTCCCATTTCTTGCGGGCCAACTGTTCCGCCGCCTTGTCCGGCAGGGTGCAGACCTCGACGTCAATCTCTAGGTCGTTCAGCACCCGCCGCAACACGCGAATTACATCGTCGTCACGGCTGAGCAGCAGGGACTGCAGCGCCATCTCGTATGCCAACCCCAGTAGCAAGTGTGGACCCTCGATTGTAGCGCAAGTGACCACCGTTGGCGTGGATCGACAAGTTACTATCGTCTCTGACTTGCGTGTGCGGGCGCGAAACGGGAAACTAGAATGAGGAAAATCACCTATCTCTCGCTGGGATCGAATGTTGGCGACCGCCGGGCCAACCTGCAGCAGGCCATTGAGCGCCTCTCGGAGCTGGGCGAAGTTACCGCCGTCTCCTCATATTACGAGACCGAGCCGGTGGACTTCCTGGCGCAGCCCTGGTTCCTCAACTGCGCGGTCGCCGTCGCCACCGACAAGATGCCGCGGCAATTTCTCGCCGCGTTGCAGCGCATCGAGCGGGAGATGGGCCGCAAGCGAATCCAGCCCAAGGGTCCGCGGGCGATTGATCTCGACATCCTGCTGTTCGGTTCGTCAGTGGTGGAGACGGCGCAACTGACCATTCCGCATCCCGCCCTGCACGAGCGCCGCTTCGTGCTGGTGCCGCTGGCGGAGATCGCCCCCGACGCGCGCCATCCGGTGTTCAAACGCACCGTCCGCGAGCTGCGCGACGCGCTTCCGCCAGGGCAACAGGTGAGGAAGGTAGCTGGTAGTCGGTAGTCGGCTCCTCGGTGAGCCCGCGTTATTTCGACAGCGCGGCCAGCGAATCTCGGAACAAGGCATCGAACGACGCGCCGTTTCCCGACTTCGACGCCATCGCCACCGCGCGTTCGGCCGCGGCACGCTGATATCCCAGGTTGACCAGCGCCGAGAGAACGTCTTCTTGCGCCGGGGTTGCGGCGGGCGTGGGCGGGGCGGCGCCGAAGCCCTCCAGCTTGTCGCGCAGCTCCAGCACCATGCGCTCCGCCGTCTTCTTGCCGATGCCGGGAATGCGCGTCAGGCGCGCGACATCGTTGCCGCGGATGGCGCTTACCATGTCCAGGGTCGGCATGCCGCTGAGGATCGTAATCGCCAGCTTGGGCCCAATGCCACTGACGGAAATCAGCTTTTCGAAAAGCCGCTTTTCCTCCGCGCGCAGGAAACCGAAGAGCGCAATCGCGTCTTCGCGCACGTGGGTGTGGATGTGCAGTGCCACATCGTGTCCCGCGACGGGCAGCTCGGAAAATGTCGGCACGCTGATGGTGACGTCGTAGCCGACGCCGCCGGTCTCGACGATGGCCTGGTTCGGGTGCTTGGCGATCAGCTTACCGCGTAGATGGGCGATCATGGGAGGCTTCGGGCTTCAGGCGCTAACGGTAGAGATATTAGCCGTGGTTGATGCTGCATGCACGCGCATTTGTCGCCGCCGGTTACTCTTTGACCTCAACCGCGGGCGGTGCTACGTTCCAAAGAAATGGCGCCACTCGATGGCTTCAACTGCATGCCGCTGCTGGTGATGGCACGCTTCCGCCGCTGGGACGACATCATGGCCCTGCCGCAACCCGACCCCGCGCTCCCGGTGAGCAACGGGATGTGGCACTACGCGCGCGGTCTCGCCCTCGCCAGCCGCGGGAAGGTGGCTGAAGCGCAGGCGGAAGTTGCCGCGCTGGAGAAAATCGCGCCCGAGATGGCGAAGGTTCCCACCGGCGCTCCGGGGCTGAAAAACGCCGGCATCATTCCCAAGCTGGCCGCGCATGTCGTGGAAAGCCGCATCGAATGGGCGCAAGGCAAGAAAGACGCCGCCATCCAGCACGTGCGAGAAGCCGTCACCTTGCAGGACGACATGGATTACACCGAGCCGCCTGACTGGTTCTATCCCACGCGCGAGTCGCTCGGCGGCCTGCTCTTGCAGGCGGGACGCGCCGCCGAAGCGGAAAAAGTGTTTCGCGACGATCTGGAGCGCAACCCGCGCAATCCGCGTTCCTTGTTCGGCCTGATGCAGGCGCTCCGAGCGCAGGGCCGCGAGTACGACGCCGAATGGGTCGGGCAGCAATTCGAGGCCGCGTGGAAAAATGCCGATACCAAGCTAAGAGTGGAAGACCTGTGAAGAGCTTACTGAGAGCTGATAGCTAAGAGCTATCCTCTCCGCTTGTAATACACGTTGAACTCGAAGCCCGGATTGGGCGGGAATAATGCCGCCGTCGCGCGCAACCGTTCCGCCAGCGCGCTGGGCGCCAGCAGCGGATACTCGCGCTCGCGCAGGTCGTGATAATCCACGTCGAGAAAAGTCGCCAGCATGTAAATCGCGATGGCGTCGGCAAACGCCGCCGTCTGGTACTCGCTGCGCGCCTTCTCCGCCTGCGGTCCGGGCGTGGTCGCCAGCTTGCGAGTCTCGAACGCGTCCAGCGACGTCTCCCCGCGCACCCGGTCTTCCGCCTGCTTCCAGGTCAGGTCAGCGAAGCTCTCGGCCACGCCCGCCTGCTCGCCAAACGCGTGCGCCACGTTGATGTAGAACTCAAACGCCACCGAGAAGCGGTCGTCCATCAGCCGGGTGGAGATGAACACGCACTGCGAGTCGCCGATGTTGAGGTTGCGGTGGCAGACGGCGTTGTCGCTGAGAGTGACATCGTAGCGCTCGGCGATCAACGTCTCCTCGCCCTGACTCACCGCCAGCGGCACGAAGTAGTACGCCTTATGATGCAGGGCTGCGGCGATGCTGCGCGGCACTGCGGCGACCATGCGCTCCAGGTCGGCGGAGTTGATCGTGACCTCGCCCATGGAGGCGAAGCACACCCCGTTGGTCGCCTGCGATACGGGCGCGCGCCGGATCGCTTCCGCCGGGGTCAGCGTCGCTGCTTGTGTCGTATCTGCCATGTATTCAAATCGGGTAACTGCGTAATCGGGTAATTGCGGAATTGGAGAAACAACTCAGTTTGCCAGATTAAGATTGCCAACTCCGCAATCGGTTTTCAATCACCCGATAACCCGATTCCGTAATTCCGCAATCATTCTAATGTATCCCCGGATTGTGCGCTGCGATACCATGCGCCGATGTCCCTGTCGCCGATCGAGGTGGTGGGCTTCGTCACCGGCGTGGGCTGCGTCTGGCTGGCGGCGCGCGAGAACGTGTGGAACTGGCCGGTGGCGATCGTCAACGCCGTCAGCTACGTCATCGTCTTCTTCGGCGCCAAGCTCTACGCCGACTGCGGCCTGCAACTGGTGTACGTCGCCATCTCCTTCTACGGTTGGTGGAGCTGGCTGCATGGCGGGCGCGACCGCTCCGAACTCCCGGTCACCCGCGTCCGCCCCAGCACCATTCCGCTGCTCGCGCTGGTGACCGTCGCCGCCACCGCCGCGCTCATGCTCCTGCTGCGCCGCTTCACCGACAGCACCGTGCCCTTCTGGGACGGCCTCACCACCGCCATGAGCCTCACCGCGCAATACATGCTGGCGCGCAAGATCATCGAAAACTGGTGGCTATGGATGGCCGCCGACGTCATCTACGTCGCACTCTACATCTACAAAGCGCTTTACCTGACTGCGGCGCTCTACGCGATCTTTTTCGCCCTGTGCGTGGTCGGCTTGACGCGCTGGCGGAAGCTGCTTGCCGCGCCGGAAGCGTACGGCCGAATCGGCAGGATGACATTCGGGAGTCAGTAGTCCGGAGTCTGTAGTCAGCGCCCGGAACCCAAACGTACCTGCTCACTCCTGACTGCTGACTCCTGACCACCGACTCCTGTCGCGCAGCTTACAATGAACCCGTGACCGCCGTGCTCAAGAGCTTCGCCGCCGCCCTCGTCGGCACGGCCCTGTTCTTTTGCTTTTTCATGATGCTTTCCATCCCGGTGCTGATGGTCCTGGCCAAGCTGCACGATCCGAACGCTCCTTTGCAGGCGCCCGACGTGGTGCTGGCGCCCACCGCATGGTTCCGCAGGGTCGGCCTGCCGCTGAGCGCCGCCGCCTTTGCGATCTGCTTCGTGCTGGCAATGAAGAAATTCCGCAAGAACAACTCTCAGCCATCGGCTCTCAGCCGTCAGTGAGTCGAAAGTGAGCGCCACCACCGCGACGAGCGCACTGACATCTGGGCAGCCGGCGTCCTGTTGTAGGAGATGGCGACTGGGCGGCGCCCATTCGTGGCCTCCGGTTCCGGCCTGGCCACGGTGATCCTGCGCGAGTTTCCCATCTCGCCGCGGCAATTCCGGCCCGAGCTCTCTCCCGCGCTGGAGGCGATCATGCTGAAATGCCTGGAGAAGGAACCGGCGCGCCGTTACCAGTCCGCTCGTGAACTGCTGGCCGCGCTGGAAACCTCGAGCTCGGGACCGCGACCGGCGTTGCCGGCCATCACGCCTCCCCGCCGGCTACGCGCCGCGTGGATTGCCGTCCCTGCGATCTGCGTGTTCGCCGTCGTCCTCCTCCTCGCCCTGTACCACTTCCGCGATGAATCGAAAGAAAGCTCTGCCGCGGTTCCTCTCATTCGGTCGCTCGCCGTCCTGCCGTTGGCCAATCTTTCGGGACAATCCGATCAGGACTATCTTGCCGACGGCATGACCGAGGCGCTCATCACCGACCTGGCGCATATCGGCGCCCTCAAGGTGATCTCGCGCACTTCCAGCATGCGCTACAAGAACAGTGGCAAGGCCATCCCGGAAATTGCGCGCGAACTCGGGGTTGACGCGGTCATCGAGGGCTCCGTTCTGCGCGTCGGCAACCGCGTCCGGGTGACCGCACAGTTGCTGCATGGCGCCAGCGATCGGCATCTGTGGGCGGCATCGTACGACCGAGACTTCAAGGACGTGCTCGGGTTGCAGGGCGAACTGGCGGAACGCATCGTGCAGCAGATCCAGTTGCGCTTGGGCTCCGAGGCGCAAGGACGGCTGCGGCAACGAAGGGAAGTGTCCCCTCTCGCCTACGACCTGTGGCTGCGCGGCAACTACGTGGGGATGAAAACGGACGAAGCCTCATTTCGCAAACGCATCGAGCTGTATCGCCGCGCGGTGGAGATCGATCCGTCGTTTGCGCCCGCGCACGCGACGCTTTCCTTTGCCTACATCAGCAGCTCACGCGAAGGCTGGGCTTCAGCGCGCCGACTGGTGCGAGTGGGGCAAACAGTAATTAGAAGCCAGCTACATAGACCCAACAAGTCAGCCCTTCACCACTTTCCAACCGCACCGGACACTCGATTCGCGTAACCTTCAACCATGGATGGGACATGCTCCAGCAAAAGCAGGCGCCTCGCTGGACGGCACGTAGCAGCAGCGAAGATTCGCTTTTCGTTCGCCATCGAACACAATCGGCGGTATAATCCGCCAGCTTTAGAATTAGGACTGGAGCGAGCGTTACCCCAACAATTTCAGGGCCGCGCAGCGGCTTTCTGCGTTAACCTGCGGAGTCCTCACTATTCGTAATCAATCGGCGTCATCGGAGCGGACTTATGGCGGATGAAAAAGCACGGGCGTTGGAACTGGCGATGTCGCAAATCGAGAAGCAGTTCGGCAAAGGCTCGATCATGCGGCTGGGCACCAAGGAGGCGATTGTCCCCATCGCGGTGATCTCCACGGGCGCGATTTCCTTCGACGCGGCGCTGGGCGTGGGCGGTGTGCCGCGCGGGCGCGTGGTGGAGATCTTCGGGCCGGAGTCGTCGGGCAAGACGACCATTGCGCTGCAGGTGATCGCGGAGGCGCAGAAAACCGGCGGCATGGCCGCGTTCGTGGACGCCGAGCACGCGCTCGATCCGCAGTATGCCAAGAAACTTGGCGTGGACGTGGACAACCTGCTGGTCTCGCAGCCGGATTACGGGGAGCAGGCGCTGGAGATCACCGAGGCGCTAGTGCGCTCGGGCGCGATTGACGTGCTGGTGGTGGACTCGGTGGCGGCGCTGGTTCCCAAGGCCGAACTCGACGGCGAGATGGGCGATAGCCACATGGGTCTGCAGGCGCGGCTGATGTCGCAGGCGCTGCGCAAACTGACCGGGACGGTGTCGAAGTCGCGTACTTGCCTGATCTTCATCAACCAGATTCGCGAGAAAATCGGCGTCATGTTCGGCAATCCGGAAACCACCACCGGGGGGCGCGCGCTCAAGTTCTATTCCTCGATGCGGATTGATATCCGGCGCATCGCGGCCATCAAAGAAGGCGACGTGGTAGTGGGCTCGCGCACCAAGGTGAAGGTGGTAAAGAACAAGGTGGCGGCGCCGTTCCGCGAGGCCGAGTTCGACATCATGTACGGCGAGGGCATTTCCAAGGAAGGCGACCTGCTAGACCTGGCCGCGAACAACAACATCGTGGAGAAGTCGGGCTCGTGGTTCAGCTACAAGGGCGAGCGCATCGGACAGGGCCGCGAAAACGCCAGGCAGTTCCTCAAGGACAACAAGGACATCACCGCCAAGATCGAGGCCGAGGTGCGCAAGACGCTGAACATCGGTGGCGCGGGTGAGAAGGCGCCCGCCAGCGTCCCGATCGACGGCCGCAGCGCGCCGGTCCCGCCGGTGGTGGCGGCAAGGGCGACGGCGCAGGTGAAGAAGTAAAGCGGTCGGACCATGCCGACAGTACTGCGAGTTGAAGGGTACAGGTTTTTCTTCTTCAGCAATGAGACGAACGAACCGCCTCACATTCATGTGAAGCAGGCGGAAAGATGCTAAGTTCTGGCTGGATCCGGTGAGCTTGGCACGAAGCGTTGGCTTTAGGCGAAACGAATTGACGAAGCTGCGGCTAACATTGGAGGAATACAAAGAGCAGTTACTGGCGGCATGGAATGAGCATTTCAGCGACTAAACTCGAACCCCTCGCTTCCGACGTGGAAGTCAGCCGCGGCAGGCTCCACGTCACCTTGATGGATGGCCGCGAGTTGTCCGTCCCTCTAAGCTGGTTCCCTCGCTTGAAAAACGCTTCTCCGTCGCAGCGCAAGCAATGGGAGTTGATCGGCGGCGGCATCGGCATTCACTGGCCGCTGCTCGATGAAGACATATCCGTAGAAAACCTGCTTGCTCCTCGCTCCATCCGGCGCCAATACGAGTAATTCAGTATCCCTGCGGCGCGCGGAAGCCGCCGATCAGGTCCGCCGATTGCTCAACCGATTTTTTCTCGCCGCGATTCTTTCTCGCCGCCAAAACGTTGCGCCTGCTTCCCCGGCTGTTTTAACCGGCGTACAATTCCCCCACATGTGGGGTAGGCCCCTGCGGGCCATCCGAATCTTTTTGCGTCCATCCGTATCGCCTTCCCGAGGAGGTTTCATGGCAACACAACGGCAACCCGTCACCCCTGCTCTCGACCAGAAAAAGGTGGAACAGTTCCTGCACAAATTCGTGAACGACCTGGGCGCCGGAATGTGCGCCGCGCTGGCGCTGGTAGGCGAGAAACTCGGTCTCTATGCCGCGATGTCGGGCGCAGGCCCACTCACCGCAGCAGAGTTAGCCGCCCGCACCAGCACCAATGAGCGATACGTCCGCGAGTGGCTGGCGGCGCAGGCGGCCAACGGGTACGTGGAGTACGACGCCACGTCCCAGCGCTTCTATCTGCCCAACGAGCACGCGCTGCTGCTCGCCAATGAAGACGGTCCGGCGTATATACCCGGCGCGTTTCACGTGATGGCGTCGGTATTTCGCGACGAGCACAAGATCAGCGAAGCCTTTCGCTCGGGCGATGGAGTGGGTTGGCACGAGCACCACCCGTCGCTGTTCGAAGGAACGGAAAAATTCTTCCGGCCCACCTATCTGCACAACCTGATCGATGCCTGGATTCCAGCGCTCGACGGGGTGGAGGAAAAGCTCAGGCAGGGCGCCGGAGTCGCCGACGTGGGCTGCGGACACGGCGCGTCAACTATCCTGATGGCCGAGGCGTTTCCGGAATCGTCGTTCTACGGTTTCGATTACCACCAAGCGTCGATCGAGAAGGCTCGGCAGAGGGCGGAGAAAGCCGGCGTGCAGCATCGCGTCAAGTTTGAAGTCGCGACGGCCAAGGATTTCGACGACCGCCAGTACGACCTCGTCTGCTTCTTCGATTGCCTGCACGACATGGGCGATCCAGCCGGGGCGGTGCAGCACGTCCGCGAGACGCTCGATGATGATGGCACGCTTCTCATCGTGGAGCCGTACGCCAACGAATCTCTGGTGGAAAACCTGAACCCGGTGGGACGCGTCTTCTACGCGGCTTCCACCATGATCTGCACGCCGGCCTCGCGTGCCCAGGAGGTCGGAGCGGCGCTGGGCGCGCAAGCCCCGGAGAGCAAGCTGCGCGAAGTGGTGAACGCGGGCGGTTTCACGCGCTTCCGGCGCGCCGCCGAGACGCCCTTCAACCGCGTCTACGAAGCGCGTCCTTAACTGCGGGGATTCGGCTCCGAAATGGGTCGACTGCGGCTAACGCGCAAAACACGTTGCCGCTGGCGTGCGGCAGGAATAGAATTTTTGGGTTTACATCTGCCGCACGCCGAGGCCAATTGAAGCACGTCATTGCCATCTACCCGGGCACGTTTGATCCTCCGACCAATGGCCACCTGGACTTGATTCAACGCGGCAGCAAGATCTTCGACGAGCTGATCGTCGGCATCCTGCACAACCCGGAGAAAGAGCCGGCGCTGTTTTCCCTCGCCGAACGCCGGGCGATGCTCGAGTCGCTGACCAAGCCTTTCGACAACGTGCGCGTGGACACCTTCGCCGGATTGCTGGT
>JAIQFM010000012.1 GCA_020073285.1 Terriglobia bacterium
TGCAGCGTGCCGCGCAGCTTGTTCACCACCAGGGTCGCCAGGGCTTCGCCCTCAACGTCCTCGGCGATGATCAGCAGCGGCTTGCTGGAACGCGCAATCTGCTCCAGCAGCGGCAGCAGGTCCTTCATCGAGCTGATTTTCTTTTCGTTGATCAGAATGTAGGGGTCCTCGAGCACCGATTCCATGCGCTCGGGGTCGGTGACGAAGTAAGGCGACAGGTAGCCGCGGTCGAACTGCATGCCTTCGACCACTTCCAGCTGCGTCTCCATCGTCTTGGATTCTTCAACGGTGATGACGCCGTCCTTGCCGACTTTCTTCATGGCCTCGGCGATGATGCGGCCGATAGTCTCGTCATTGTTGGCGGAAATGGTGCCGACTTGCGCGATGGCGTTCATGTCGCCCGCCACCGGCTTGCTGAACTTGTCCAGCGCGCCGGGGACGCGTTTGCCATCCTTGTCCACCGTGCCGGTGATCGCGAAGACGGCCTTCTCGATGCCGCGCTTCAGCGCCATCGGGTTGGCGCCGGCGGCCACGGTCTTTACGCCCTCGCGGAAAATGGACTGCGCCAGAACGGTGGCGGTGGTGGTGCCATCGCCGGCGACGTCGCTGGTCTTGCTGGCGACTTCGCGCACCATCTGCGCGCCCATGTTTTCCAGGGGATCCTTGAGTTCGATTTCCTTGGCTACGGTTACGCCGTCTTTGGTGATCGACGGGGAACCGAATTTCTTTTCGATGACCACGTTGCGGCCCTTGGGACCAAGCGTGACCTTGACGGCGTCAGCCAGGATGTTGACGCCGCGGAGGATCGCCTGGCGGGATTCCTCGCCATGAACAATCTGCTTTGCCATAGATGTATGTCTCCTCGTTCGCAATTCTGTGGGCAGCGTGTTGTGCCCGGAATGTCAGTAGTGTCTTTTGGTATCTCGGTTGATCGGTCGGCCAGGTTTTCCGCTCTTCAGCCAGGTCTGCTTCGGTTGGTTTTGACCGACAACCGTGAACCGAGAACCGGCAACCGAAAACGCTGTTACCGCCGCGAGCCGGCTTTCTCTTCCTTTTCCTTCTTGGCGCCGGAGAGGATGCCGAGGACTTCTTCCTCGCGCATGATGATTAATTCTTCACCGTCTATCTTGATTTCGGTGCCGGAGTACTTGCCGAACAGGACGCGGTCGCCCTCTTTCACGTCCAGCGGGCGGACCTTGCCGTCTTCGTTGACCTTGCCTTTGCCGGCGGCGATGATTTCGCCCTCTTGCGGCTTGTCCTTGGCGGTGTCGGGAATGATGATGCCACCCCGAGTGGTTTCTGCTTCTTCCACCCGGCGGACCAATACCCGGTCATGCAGGGGAGTGAACTTAGCCATGAAACAACCTCCTTGCGGAATGTGTCAGTAGATGATTTGTATCCTCGGAAAATCAGCTAAACGGATTTGCTTACAACGCGATAGGACCGATAGCTTGACACTTGCGAGAGACCAAGCCGGACGCTTATTAGCACTCTCGCCTATCGAGTGCTAAGTGTAACCAGCAGAAGTTCTGTTGTCAAGACCTGAGTGGGGAACGCTCAACAAGGAGAATATCGAGTGGAGACTGACACGGGAATGAAAGGTACTGAGTAGAGCAGTAGCGAATGGCCAAGCAACTGTAGAGAAATACAACGCTTTGAACTGAGCCAACATCCCACCGGCAAGCGGCGGCGCCCCGGCCCTGGTTTGGGCTGAGCTTGTCGAGGGGCCACACTGAAAGTCTATCCGGGCCTGCCACACTGCTCGAGGAACAACCCAAGCAGACGACCAAATGTACTGATGAAATTTCTATGACGGCGCCCTTCGCGAGTCTGTCCGGACGGGGCATGGCGCACCAGATCATCATTCGGGAATGCCGCAAACTGGCCGGCCGTGCTTCCGAGCTTGGCGACGACGGCACCAACGACCTGGCGGTCAGCGAAGTGCTGCGGAGCAACGAACTGCAAGTCTGTTTCTTGAGCGAGCATCTGGCGAACATGCCGTTGATCGAGGCGCAAGAGCCGTTGCTTCTGCCCCGTCCGTAGCTGCTGGCCACGGATCTTCTTGGCCTATCCCCAACTGACGCGGAAGCGGGTTGCCAATTCCGGCAGGCTACCTGCACCCGCCTCGTAGGCCTCCAAGAACTTGCGCCGCAAATCATCCGAGTACGGTCGTGGCATCCGTTCGTCGCCGCAGAGATCGACACCGCCAACCTACCTCAACTCACAGCTTGCGGATATAACTACTCTGGAACCGCTCTAGCCGGGAGACCTGCAGATCGTCGTGCCGTCCCAGTCTAACCGGGAAGGAACCGAGAAGGCCCACATCTGCCAATCGCGGAGATATGAGGCGCCGGCTGGAAGAGAACTACTCTGCTCTCGGAAAACTTTACGGCTTCGGCTGGTTAGACCCCGATTGACCGGCTGCGGCCGGTGCTAGTTGGCTGGCTGAGTTACTCAGCACGGCGGCGGTCGCGTGGAAATAGTACGGACACACTTGGCTGATCCGCGTGTCGTACCCGCGGACGAATCCTGAAAAGGAACCCTTGGGGAAGAACACTACCTTTGAAAGCTCAGCCCCGAAGGGCAATTCCTCTATAGGTTTGAGTGTCATGTTGACCAAGTTCTGCCGGTGGGTGTCCGCCATGTCCTTCCACAGGCGTTGCATGCCTGGAATGAAGATGTTGCGGTACTTATCCAAGCCAGTGGGGAGGTCGCTGCTCGCTCCCGGCACCGCAACCGCGGTTACTACCGAGGTGATAAGCCCAATAGCTTCAGCCACCTTAAAGGTTCGGGAACGACCAGAGAGTTCTTCGAAAACGGTACTGGTGTTGAGGACGATCTCGTAGGAGTACGGACGGTAGAAGAAGTCGGAGCGGCAAATCATTCTCCCAGCGTCATCACCCGGCTCCCACACTTCGAGCTTACCGCCGGGGCGGGGGCGTGAACCGCGAGCGGTAACAAACAAATTCGATATCCACTCAGATGCTTTGTTCTTATCCTGTAGCGCCCGACGGTATTCCGGATTCAGATCGATAAAACCCTCGGTGTCGAGACGGGCGCTCACGGGTGTCCATTCATTGACGTGTGCGTCCGCAGCTCCGGGGGCCTCGGATGCATTCTCGGCGTACACATAAGACCGGTCTTCGGCCTTCTGAATGTCCTTCTCTGCCTTCTCGGATTTGTCCTTTTCCATGGGTTGTTTGTAGGCAGCACTGTGGGCTTTCTTGTTGAGCCTCTTTTCCAGCGCTACGGCCATTTCCATGGACTCGCTGAAGACGAGGATGGAGGATCCGAGCAGTTTGTCGCTAGCCTCGTCGCGGAGGTTGTTGTTGAGGCGAATGCGCATAACCCAATAATTCTTTCGCATGCCGGAACCGAACAAGGCGTCGACAGTCTTATCGTCCATTGGCTCAAGTTTGACTTTGATCGGGCGAAAGTCCGCGACTAGTGCCGGTTTGATGAAAATGTCGGTGGACAGTGGCCCGCCTGCGTCCGAAGCATTGCGCCAGATTGCCTGGACGCGGATAGGATCATTAAGGATGGGTTCGAGAGCGAGGTCAGCTGCAGTGAAATTGCCGAGGACATTCACGCGAAAGCCGGTAGACGGCTGCACTGTGATGTACCTACGGAGCTTGGAATCATTCTCGGGCAAGAGTTTCCAATCGATGAGAGCTTTGGTGGCGGGCTCGCCACCTTCGAGGCGCGCATCCGCGGTTAGCGTGAGGCTGGAATTCGGGAGCAGCACGGCAGTAGGAGGGTCAACTCTAAGGGTACCGGGATTGGGAAGCACCGTAAAATTCAAGGGCGGCACGGTTAGCGACGACGGGTTGGGAGAACAGGTCGCAAAGCCGCTCATGTTCGCTGTAACCGTGACCGCGACTTGCTTATTCTGCAGATCCTGAGGGGGCGTATAGCCGCCCGAGACTAGACTCACTTCGTTGTTGTCGCTCTTGGCGTGCCAGGTTAAGTCTGGCAGCGCCGCGACTTTATCCTTGGTCATCCAGTCGGCGAGTAAGTCCTTACCATTGATGGTCAGGTACCGCGAGAAATCCTTCAGGTGATTCACAAACACCTGGGTGGCCTCGGAGGTGAACGACAACGCCGTCACCGGAGTGACAGTGAGGACGACCTCTAGGGTCTTACCCTCGCCCGCGAGTGTTACGGTGTGCACGCCTGGGATTTTTGCGAGGTCGGCAAGGGCTATTTTGGCGCCGTTTTCGGTGGCAGTTACACCGTCGGGCAGGTCCAAACAGTCGTCGCCGGGCCGCACGCGAATAGGGGGCGGAAGCGTCGTTCTACGATCAGATTTCTTGACCACGCCGAGAATTGTCGGGGGCGGAGGATTCGACGCCGGCGTCTGCGGGACGGTGACGGCGGCAGGCGCTGCGGGCGCAGTGGTCCCAGCGCTAGGTTGCTGCTGTGCCCACGCGAAAGTCGAGGAACAAAGCAAAATTGCGAGGATCGGTGAGACCAGACGCTTCGCCAACGGGATTACCTCCTCGTGTGTGTTCTCGCGTCATACATCTGGTGCGAGGTAGAGAAAGAAGTGCAAGCTGAACGTATTACCCAAGGCTGTATGCGCAGAGAACGGTGAAAACTTACCCCAACGCCGAGGAGTTTAAGTAAGAAAAGAGGTTTGTTACGGAATCGGAACAGGTGCGGTCAGCTGTCCTCATTTGTACAGCGGCCCGCGGGGGCAGGGTGTCTGTTTGATAGGTGAGTATTTGAGCGTAGCGTCAGGACTGGTTGGCGACACGTTTCTTGTTCTCGAACACTGCGGCGACCGGCAGGAAGATGGAGAAGACGGTGCCGGGGCGAAGTGGGGTGGTGCGGGAGCGGAGGCGAATGGAGCCGCCATGCTTGTCCACAATCTGGCGGCAGACCCACAGTCCCAAGCCGGTGCCCGCGTCCTTCTTGGTTGTGAAGAAAGGCTCAAAAATCCGCTCCAGGTTTTCGGGCGCGATGCCGTGGCCGGTGTCGGCAAAGCTGATGCGTACGCCAGGACCGGCCGGCGAGCGCCAATCGCATGACGCCGGCGACCGCCAATCGCGCGATGAGGAGACCTTGATGTGGAGGCGTCCGCCGGGCTGGACGGCTTCGATGGCATTGCTGATCACGTTGGAAAAAACCTGGCGAATCTCACCCTGCGAACCCAGCACGTGGAGATGCGCACGATAGCGTTTTTCGACCGCGACCTCCCGCGCCTTGACCCTGGTTTCCAGCAGCGCGAGGACATCGTCGAGGAGTTCGGCCGGGTCGAAGCGGACGGGCGCGCTCTCATCACGATAGAAACCGAGTGTCTGCTTGGTGATGTGGGCGACGCGGCGCAGCTCGGTATCGGCGAGTTGGAGGCGCTGGCGGGCGGCTTCCGGGAGATTCTCCTCGCAGCGAGCCAGGTAGAGAAGGTTGGTGACGGCGGCCAGGGGGTTGTTGATTTCGTGCGCAATGGTGGCGGCCAGGCGGCCGGCGGAGGCCAGCTTTTCCGATTTGACGAGAGCCTCTTCCGCCTGCCGGCGCAGCGTCACGTCGCGCAGAATGACGGTGTACAGCTTCTGGCCTTCCGATTCCACCTGCGAAATGGTGGCTTCGATGGGAAACTCCTCGCCGTCGGAGCGTAGCCCGAACAGCGCTCTGGGAGAATACATGGAGCGGGTGGTGACGCCGGTCTCGTCGAAGGACTGAATGTGATGACGATGAGCGTCGCGGAAACGAGCCGGAATGAAATGATCGAGATCGCGGCCGATGGCGTCGGCGGCCGGACAGCGGAAGATGCGCTCGGCGGCGGAGTTGAAGAGGACGACGCGCTGCAATCGGTCCACGGTGATGATGGCATCCATGGCGGAATTGACGATCCCGCTGAGGCGCTGTTCGCTGCTGCGGAGAGCCTTCTCGGCCCGCTCGCGCCACCGGGCCAGTTCCTGCACCGTCTGCAGGGCGCTTTCGACGGCTTCCCGTTCGGCCGAGACAGCGGCAAGGGCCAATCCGCTGACTGAGATGACGCCCAGAAATACTTGGAGCAGGGTGGCGCCGCGGATGGGGTTGGGCTGAACAAACGGTCCTAAGCCGGCGGCGGTGGCCCAGATGGCGACGCCGGCAACGAGAGCACTGACCACGGCAGAGCCGGCGATTCCGAATCGGATGGCGGCCCAGATCACAAAAGGAAACACCATGAAGGCCAGCACGTTGTCGGCGACGCCCAGTCCGAGGCGATGGTCGAACACCAGGAACGAAACGCCAAAGGCGGCGCTGACCAAGCCGGCAAACTCGAGGCGGAGTTCACCGTGCAGGCGCGCGAGTCGAGAAAAACTCAGGATCAGGGGAGCGATGACGACGACACCCATGGCATCGCCCAACCACCAGATGAGCCAGGCCGAAATAAATCCCGACCAGGGTCTTACTCCGGCGGCATTGAGCGTGGTGACGCCGATGGTCGCCGCCACGGTGGTGCTCAAAGCCCCGAGAAGAACGAGCGCAAAGACATCCTGAAGGCGAGGCAGAGCCGGCCGGAATCCCGGAGTCCGCCGCAGGAGCCAGGCGGCCACCAGAGCGCTGCAGGTATTTCCCAGGGCAATGCCGAAGGCAGCAGCGTGGGGAATCGGACTGAAGAAATTCACCAGAAACGCGCCGAGCAGAACCGCGGGCCACATCTGGTAGCCCCAAACGAGCACGGCGGCAAGAGCGATGCCTGCCGGGGGCCAAACCGGGGAGACGTTGGCGCTGGTGAAAGGAACGGCGAGGCCGATCCTGCCGGCCAGAAAATAGGCGGCGAAAACGAGGGTCAGGCGGATGAAGAGGACACTGCGCACAGGCGTGTCGAAGGGCCGGTGCCGGGGGTCAAGGAAGGAAGGGACCACGTAACCTCGTCGCGAACGCCTCGAGGCGAGTTGAAAACAGCATACACCGAGGCGCGGATTTTGGGGGGAGGGTGGTGGGCAATGAGTCGGAGGGGCGGCATTTCGCGCCAGGTGGCCGTCTGGTGAATTGAGGCAAATAGACGAGAGTTGCGAAAAAGGGGCGGTCGAGTGACCGCCCTGCTTGCGGCGAGTTGCCGAAGGAGAGCGCTCAAGGGACCTACATGTGGTGCGGCATCTTTACCCGCGAAAATCCTGATAAAGTAGTGGTTAGAGCCCCGTCTCATATTGTGGGGGCGACGTCGATGGACTAGCCTCTTAGCGAGGCGTGCCGGAAGGGACGATCTAGCGCTGCCTGTCGGCCTGGGGCGATCAGACTCACGACCGTTACCTTGAATAGGAGTGCATCCGGATGCCGGTCAGCAGCGATGTAGTGATGGGCAAGGATGTTCGCATCTTTCAACCCACGCTGGTGAACTTGTACGGTTGCACAATTGGAGATGAGACGAAGATTGGCGCGTTCGTTGAGATCCAGAAGAATGCGTCCATCGGACGCCGGTGTAAAATCTCATCGCATACATTTATTTGCGAGGGTGTAACCGTCGAGGACGAGTGCTTCATCGGCCACGGAGTTGTGTTCATTAACGACAAGCAACCGCGGGCGACAGCGGGTGGGCAGTTGCAGAGCGAGGCGGATTGGACAGTGGTACCAACGCGGGTAAAGCGCGGCGCTTCCATCGGTAGCGGCGCCGTCATCATGTGTGGCATCACGGTAGGCGCGGACGCGATGGTGGGCGCCGGCGCCGTCGTCACTCGTGACGTTCCGGACGGTGCGGTGGTGGCGGGCGTCCCCGCACGACTACGGGCGAAAGCGGGCGTCTCGGTTTAAGAACGTAAACCTATGTTTTTGTCTTGCTGCCGCGTGGAGCGTGGAGAGGGCAACTGTGATTCAGGTCGGCTTAATCGGCTACGGTTATTGGGGGCCGAACCTGGTCAGGAACTTCTTCGAAGCGCCGGACTGTCAAGTGGCAGTGGTCAGCGATCTGAGGCCTGATCGTCTTGCCCGCGCCGCCGCTCGCTATCCCAGCATCCGCACCACGGTCAATCATCGGGAACTGATCGACGATCCCGGCGTCGACCTGGTGGTGATCGCTACGCCGGTGTCCACGCACTTCGACCTTGCCATGCAGGCGCTGCGCGCCGGCAAGCACGTGCTATTGGAGAAGCCCCTGGCGGCGAATTCCGAGCAAGGCGAACAACTGATTGAAGAAGCCGAGCGCCGCGGGCTGACGCTGATGGTGGATCACACCTTCGTGTACACCAGCGCGGTGGGCAAAATCCGTGAGCTGGTGGCCGCCGGCGCTCTGGGCGATGTTTACTACTACGATTCCGTGCGCGTGAATCTGGGCCTCTTCCAGCATGATGTCAATGTCATCTGGGACCTTGCCGTGCACGACTTGGCAATACTGGATTACGTGGTCGATGCGCGGCCGATCGCCGTGTCGGCAACCGGCATCAGCAACGTGCCGGGAAAGCCGGAGAACATCGCGTACGTGACGCTATTCTTCGCCGAGAACGTGATTGCGCATCTGCACCTCAACTGGCTGTCCCCGGTGAAGATCCGCAAGACGCTGATCGGCGGCAGCCAGAAGATGATCGTCTACGACGATCTGGAAGCCACGGAAAAGGTGAAGGTCTACGACAAGGGAATCACGGTCACGAACAACCTGGAGAGCTTTTACCAGATGCTGATCGGGTACCGGACCGGCGACATGTGGGCGCCGAATCTGCCCGCCAGCGAAGCCCTGCAGAGCGAGGTCCAACACCTGCTGCACTGCATCGAGCATCAACAGAAGCCCACGACGGACGGGGAAGCGGGATTGCGCGTGGTGCGTGTCCTGGAAGCCGCCAGCCAATCCATGAAAGAGCGCGGACGCCCGGTGGAGCTGACGGGCGCGAAAGGAGCTGCGGTTTGGTCCCGTTCCTAGATTTGAAAGCGCAGTATCACAGCATCAAACCGGAGATCGATGCCGCCATTGCCCGGATCCTGGAGAGCTCGCAGTTCGTGCTGGGCGAAGCCGTGGCTTCCTTCGAAAGGGACTTTGCGCGCTACTGCAGCACGGAACAGGCGATTGCCGTGAATACCGGCACCAGCGCCCTGCACCTCTCGCTGCTGGCGGCCGGTATCGGCGCCGGCGACGAAGTGATCACCACCCCGTTCACCTTTGTGGCGACGGTCGCGGCAATCCTGTACACCGGTGCGCGTCCGGTGCTGGCGGATATCGACCCGAAAAGCTTCAACCTTGATCCTGCCAACATCGAGCGAGCCATCTCGCCGCGGACCAAAGCCATCATCCCGGTGCATCTGTACGGTCAGCCCGCCGATATGGACCCGATCATGGCAATCGCGAAACGTCACAATCTGATCGTGATCGAGGACGCCTGCCAGGCGCACGGCGCCGAATACAAAGGCAGGCGCGTGGGCGGCATCGGCGCGATGGGCTGCTTCAGCTTTTATCCCGGCAAGAACCTGGGCGCCTACGGCGAAGGCGGCGCGGTGACCACCAGCAATCCCGAGTATGCGCGCACCATCCGCATGTTGCGCGACTGGGGAGCGGAGAAGAAGTACCAGCACCAATTGAAGGGCTACAACTACCGCATGGAGGGGTTCCAGGGAGCGATTCTGGGCGTGAAAATGCGCTATCTGGAGGGGTGGACAGAGGCCCGCCGCGCGCACGCCCGCCGCTACCACCAGTTGCTGGCCGGCGGCGAGGTGCGCACTCCTGCCGCAATGTCCGCAGTCCGCCACGTCTACCACGTCTATACCGTGCGAAGCGCCGAACGCGACGAACTGCAACAGACTCTCAACGCCGCCGGCGTGCAGACCGGGATCCACTATCCCGTTCCCGTTCACATGCAGCCGGCGTATTCCGATCTCGGCTATGGTCCCGGCGACTTCCCGCACGCCGAAGCGGCCGCCCAGGAAGTATTGTCGTTGCCAATCTTCCCGGAAATGACGGAGGTGCAGATGCTGGAGGTGGTGGCGGCGGTCGCTTCACGGAGGTTGACCAGTGTCGCCAAGCTCTGAGACCGATGCGCGGGTGGTGCGCGCGGTCCACGGCCGGCAGGAAGTTCGACCGGACCCGCCATTCGAGCAGCAATTCGCGGATCACCTCAGGAACAGCGCAAGCCGCGAAGCCCTGCTGGAGTTGTACAACCGCTTCGCGCAGGGCGATACCGACTTCGATTTGCGCATGCGCCGGGTGCTGTGGCGAGCCATGGCCCGACGGATCGGCCATGGAGTGCGCATTGGGCCTGGGGTTGGCTTTCAGCACCTGGAGACCTTTGAGCTGGGCGACAATGTTTTCCTCGGCGCCCAGGCCTACATTCAGGGACGCTTCGACGGCCGCTGCGTCATAGGCAATCATGTTTGGATCGGGCCGCAGAGTTATTTCGACGCTCGCGATTTAGTCCTGGAAGATTACGTCGGCTGGGGGCCGGGTGCGAAGGTGCTTGGTTCGGAGCACACCGGCATTCCCCTCGACCAGCCGGTGATTCAGACCGACCTGGTTATCCGGCCGGTCAGGGTGGGAGCGTGGGCCGATATCGGCACCAACGCCGTCCTGCTTCCCGGAGTCACGGTGGGGAAGGGAAGCATCGTGGGAGCGGGCGCCGTCGTTACCCGCGACGTACCTGAGTTCGCTATCGTCGCCGGCGTGCCCGCGCGTTTCGTGCGCTGGCGGGAAGGATATGCCGGGGAAGTACCGAAATAGGTGAAGCCGCCACGTACCGCGACTGAACTGCGATGTCTAAATCCTTCAATTTCGCCGATTATGCGAATACTCCCGAGGAGGAGCGGCCCGTACTCTCGGTGGTTACGCCGGCCTACAACGAATCGGCGAACCTGCCTCTCATGTACGAGCGCCTGGTGCAGGCGCTGGACGCAATGAAGCTCGACTGGGAGTGGGTGGTGGTTGACGACCATTCCGCCGACGACACGTTTGCGGTTCTCTGCCGCCTGAGCGCCGCCGACGCTCGCGTGCGCGCGGTTCGGCTGGCACGAAATTTCGGTTCGCATATGGCGATCACCTGCGGGCTGCATGGCTGCCGCGGACAGGCCGCCGTCATCATGGCTTCCGATCTGCAGGATCCGCCGGAGGTGATTCCCGACCTGTTGTCGCGGTGGCGTGAGGGCGACCAAGTGGTTTGGGCGGTGCGCCGCCGGCGAGAAGGCGAGACCGTCACCACCACCGGTTTCTCCCGCCTGTACTACTGGCTGATGCGCCACATTGTCGGAATCCGCGAAATGCCGGCCAGCGGCGCCGACTTCATGCTTCTCGACCGCCGCGTCATCGACGCATTCCTGGAGTTCCGCGAAGCCAACGTCAGTATCCTCGCGCTGCTGACGTGGATGGGATTCCGGCAGGGCTCGATTCTGTACGACAAGCAGGCGCGGCAGCACGGTCGGTCGGGTTGGACGCTAAAGAAAAAGTTGAAGCTGGTCGTGGACTCCGTTACTTCGTTTACCTACGCCCCCATTCGCGCCATGTCGTATGTCGGGTTTGCGGTGGCGGTGTTTGGGCTGATGTATGCCGGGTTCATTCTGGTGTATGCGCTTCGCGGGAACACTGTGCCGGGCTGGTCCTCGCTGATGATCGTAGTGCTGGTGATCGGCGGCGTGCAGATGGTGATGCTGGGGGTGTTGGGCGAGTATTTGTGGCGCGCGCTGGACGAATCGCGCCAACGTCCGCGTTATCTGGTCGAAGCCAGCACGGCGGAATTGGCCCGGGCGCGGAGTGCCCTCGCGGGTAGCGTTCGCGAGGAGCGATAGGGGCGCCCGGCGGTGGCAACGAGCAGGAAAACTCGCGCGCTGGTGCTGGGATTGATGGTCAGCGCCTTATTTCTCTGGCTGGCGCTGCGCAATGCCGATCTGCGGCAGACCTGGTTCCGCTTGCGCGACCTGGATGGCCGGTACCTGCTGCTTCCGGTCGGCATGACGTTGCTCAATTACCCGCTGCGCGGATGGCGCTGGCAACGGATTTTTCCAGCTCACGCGAGGCCGGGCTTTTGGGTTTGTTTTCAGACGCTGGCCATCGGCAACGCGTTGAACAATTTTGTGCCTGGACGCGGCGGCGATCTGGCCCGGTGCGTACTGGTCGCTCGCAAGACATCGCTGGCCGGCGGGACGCTTGCCCTGGCAACGCTCGGGGTCGAGAAGATTCTGGATGGGCTGGCGCTGCTGGCAGTTGTCCTATTATCGTTTCACTTTTTGACTCCGCCGCAGTGGATAGCGCGACTGGAGATGGCCGCTGCCATCGTTTTCGGCGGCGCGCTGGCGGTTGTCATCGTGCTGCGCTACCGGTCGCTGTGGCTGCTGGGGTTGGTGGAGCGGATGTTTCGCGCCGCAGGATTCGCCACGTGGGGCGAGAGTATTGCGCGCCTGGGGAGCTCCTTCGCGGAAGGCTTGCATGCCGTCGCTTCGCTGCGCGACATGACCGTTTTGCTGGCCATCACGGCAGCCATATGGACGACGGAAGCGGGTCTGGTGTGCGGCTTGGCTTGGGCAATCCACGTTCCCATGTCGCTCGCAGCCGGCCTCATGGTATGCGCGGTTCTGGGGCTGGGGCTGATGATACCGGCGGCACCCGGAGCGCTCGGCACGTACGAGTTCTTTTCCTCGGCCGCCATCGCTCTCACCGGCGTAGGCGCCGCACCCGCGTTGGCGCTTACGCTTGTTCTTCATGCGTGGGTGTTGTTGGCGACCAGCTTTACCGGACTGTTGTGCGCCGGCTCCACGGTGACGCTGCGGGCGCTGGCCTCGCAACGCGAGCCGGTCGAAGTGGCGGAGGAGGCGAGTGCCGCCTGCGCGGCTGAGCGCAAGTAGCGCGTCGGGCGGCATGAGGGACAGAACGCGATCATGGGCATCGATCAAAGTCGAATTCTGATCACCGGCGGGGCGGGCTTCATCGGCACGCACCTGGCGGAGCGCCTTTCCGGGCAGGCCAAAGAAGTCATCCTGTTTGATAACGGACGGCGGGACTCGCTGTCGCTGGCGCCGCATCTTCGCGCCCACCCGCGTATTAAGTTCATCGCCGGCGACACGCTCGACAAATCTTCGGTCGCTGCCGCATTCGATGGCGGCATTGACATCGTGCTTCACCTGGCGGCCATTGCCGGTGTATCGAGCTATTACCAGGAACCGCTGAAGACGTTGCAGGTAAACATTCTGGGAACGGTGAATGTGCTGGACGAGGCTGCGCGCCGCGGCATCGCCCACTTCGTCGATTTTTCCACGAGCGAGATTTTCGGTTCGGATGCCATGTGGGTCACGGAAGAGATGCCATGCGGCATTGGCGCTTCATCCGAACGCCGCTGGGTTTACGCTACCAGCAAACTTGCCACCGAACACTTCTCGTTGCGCTATGGGGAGACGCACGGATTTGCGGCCACGGTGGTGCGTCCATTCAACATCTACGGTCCGCGCCAGACCGGCGAGGGAGCGATCAGCAACTTCTGCCGAGCCGCTCTGGAGGGCAAGCCGCTGAAGGTTTATGGCGACGGTTCGCCGGTTCGGGCGTGGTGCTATGTCAGCGACACGGTGGATGCGATCGAGCGCATCTTGCAGCGCCGCGAACAGGCCACGGGCGTGTTCAATATCGGCAACCCGCGTGAAATCGAGACGACGCTCGGATTGGCGCGCCGGATCGCGCGCCTCGTGCCGGGAACGTCGATCGAGTTTGAAGCCGTGAGCCGCGCCGAGGTGCGCGCCCGGGTTCCCGTCATCGAGCGCGCTCGCACGATACTCGGCTATGAGCCCAAGGTGGATTTGGAGCAGGGACTGAACTCGACGCTGCAGTGGTTTTCCCAGGCTAAGGGAGCGGTGCGATGAAAGTTGCCGTCATCGGCGCCGGCAAGATGGGCCTGCCGCTGGCCTGCCAGTTTGCCGCGCGTGGCGCATCGGTGCTGGCCTGTGATGTCCGCCAGGAGGTGGTTGAGGCCATCAACGCCGGCCGCTGCCCGATTGACGAGCCGGGAGTCGCGGAACTGTTGTCCGCTGCCGTCGAGCGCCGCGCTCTGGTTGCAACCACCGACTCCGCTCGCTCCGTGGCTGAAAGCGATGTCGTTGTCGTGATCGTTCCCGCTCTGCTCACGCCGGAGCGAGACGCGGACCTGTCAATCTTGTGTTCCGTGTCGGAGCAAATCGCCGCGCAGCTCCGACCGGGCGCCATGGTTTCTTATGAAACGACAGTTCCGCTGGGATCCACGCGAGGTCGCTTTGTTCCTATCCTGGAGCGCAGCGGACTTCGCGCCGGCCACGATTTTGACGTCGTATATTCGCCCGAACGCGTAAAGAGCCAACTCGTCCTCGACCACCTGACGAAAACGCCGAAGGTGGTGGGCGGCATCAACGCAACTTCGGCGGAGCGTGGCGCCGCTTTCTACGAGCAGTACTTGGGCACGGAAGTGACAAACGTCGGGACGCTGGAGGCCGCCGAGTTCGTCAAGCTGGCCGGCATGGCGTATCGCGATGTGAATATCGCCCTGGCCAATGAATTGGCGCGCTATGCCGAAGCTGCCGGCGTTAGCTTCGAGCCCGTACGCCAAGCCGCCAACACCGACGGTGAGGCGTTGTTGCTGCGACCCGGCATTGGCGTCGGCGGACACTGCACTCCGGTGTATCCGTACTTTCTCATCCGCGATGGAGAGCGGCGCGGGGTCCCGCTGGTGCTCGGTTATCGCAGCCGCCTTATCAATGACGATCAGGCGGAGCACGCGGTCAGGCGCGTGGCCCGTGAATTGGGGACGTTGTCAGGGCGAACGGCGCTGATCCTCGGGCTTGCATTCCGGCCGTCGGTCAAGGAGCACCTGTTCTCGCCGGCATTTCTCATTCGCGACGCCTTGGTGAGGCACGGGGCAGACGTCAGGCTCCACGATCCTCTCTACAGCGACGATGAATTGCGCGCCCACGGCTTTGAGCCGGGCAAGATCAAGGAGCAGCCCGCTCCCGAAATTGTGATTCTGAACACTGCGCACCCGCAGTATGCCAGCGTGAATTTCGTGTCCTTGGCAACGGCTGGAGTGCGCGTCATCTGCGATGGGCGTAACTTCTGGAATGAGGAGGATGTTCGCCGTGCGGGCCTGAAATACGTCGGCATCGGCGTGCCTGACCAGCGAACTGCAACCCAATCACAAGTCCCAGTAGCCAGGCCGTTGCTCGGAGGCGAGGAAGCGGAAGCCGCTGCCGATGTCATCCGCGGCGGATGGGTAACGCAAGGCCCGCAGGTAGCCGCTTTCGAGCGCGAATTCCGCGACGTGGTGGGAGCCGCCCACGCGTGCGCGGTCTCCAGCGGGACGACAGCGCTTCACCTGGCGCTCAAAGCGGTGGGGGTCGGCACTGGCGACGAAGTGATCACCGTCAGCCATTCCTTCATCGCGACCGCGAACGTAGTCCGCTATTGCGGAGCGGTGCCGGTGTTCGTGGACATCGATCCCGCCACTTTCAATATGGATCCCGCCCTCATCGAGCGGGTGATCACGCCTCGCACGCGGGCCATCCTCTGCGTCCACCAGATCGGCATGCCCTGCGAGTTGGCGGCGATTGTCGCCATTGCGCGCAAGCACGGCTTACCCGTGATTGAAGACGCCGCGTGCGCCATCGGCAGCGAAGTCCTGTGGGAAGGGAAGTGGGAAAAGATCGGACGGCCGCACGGCGACATTGCCTGCTTCTCCTTCCATCCGCGCAAGCTCGTCACCACCGGCGACGGCGGCATGCTGACGACCTCCAATGCCGCCTGGGATCGCCAATTCCGGCGGTGGCGCCAGCACGGGATGTCGGTGCCGGACACGGTGCGCCACGGTTCCGCGCAGGTGGTCTACGAATCCTATGACAAGCTGGGATACAACTACCGCATGACCGACATACAGGGGGCGGTCGGACGTGGGCAACTCAGGCGGCTCTCCGGCATGATTGCCCGTCGTCGTGAGTTGGCGCGGCGTTACGCCGAGCTGTTGGCCGGCATTCCGGGTATCACTCCACCGGCGGAGCCAGCGTGGGCGCGTACGAACTGGCAGTCTTACTGTATTCGCCTGGCGCAAGGCATGGATCAGCGGCAAGTCATGCAGGCAATGTTGGACTCCGGCGTATCCACTCGACGCGGAGTCATGTGCGCGCATCGCGAACCCGCCTACGAACGGGAACCGTGGTCGTGCGGTTCCGGCGATGGTCGCTGCGCTTGCCGTGGCGGCCGTTGCGAGCGCCTGGTCAACAGCGAGCGCGCCCAGGACGCGACCATTATTCTGCCGTTGTACCACCAGATGAGCGAAGCCGATCAGGACCGCGTCGTGGCCGCGCTGGCGAGTTGCCGTCGCGATCAACGGGTGGGTTCGGTGGCGGGCCATACTGATTAGGAAGCACAGGGAAACCGACCAGCCATGCACATACCGCGCGTCGTGGGAGCGCGGCCCAATTTCATGAAGACGGCGCCTGTGGTTCGCGCTTTGGGCGAACACTCATCCGTCCGTCAAACCATCGTTCACACCGGCTAGCATTACGACGCCAACATGTCCGACGCGTTCTTTCGGCAACTGGCGATCCCGGCGCCGGACGTCAATTCACAGGTCGGTTCGGGTTCACACGCCCAGCAGACAGCGGAGATCATCGGCGTTGCAGCGGCCGTCGAACGTTGACGATCCACCCTGGCTGGCGCAAGCGATCGCGACGCTGCGCGAAATCGCAAACACGTGCCGGTGGTTTTCAATCGGCGAATGCTGGCCTGGACAAAGAAGTCTATATCACCTCAATGACGGCGGAATGGCCAGACGCCGCGGCCAGCTTCCGATCGCAGGTGATGAGAGGTGCACCTAGCGCTTCCGCCAGCGCCACATAGGCCGCGTCGTAAGCCGTCAGTTGATGCCGCAGATCCCAGATGCGCCAGAGCAGCAAATCGTGCGGATAGCGAGTGAGGGGAAGGTCGAGCAGGTCTTGCATAGCCTCCTCGGCGCGGCTCGCCGTCATACTGCGCGCCGCGACGTAGCGGCGGAGTACCTGAGCGACCTCGACGTCGACCAGATGAGGCGCGTGCAGATTCGGGACGGCTGAGAAGATCCGCCGTTCAACCCTGGTTCCAGTCGGAGTTTGCAACAGCCATTCGATGACCGCGGAAGCATCGAGCACGATCACCGCGAATCGCGCTCCGAGCGAACGGCGCGGGCAGCCGAGAGCGGCGCCGCCACGGGCGCCCGCCTATGCAGACGTTCGCGTAGCTCGCTGAGCGTGGGCCGCTCAGACAACTGGCGAATTTCCGCCAGTAAATAGTCGGACAGCGATACGCCTGCCATGGCGGCACGGATCTTTAAAGTACGATGCAATGTGTCGGGAACATTTCGCACTTGGATCATGCGTGACATTTGATGAGTATGAGTTCATGTGTTCCACATGTCAATAGTCTCGATCACATGTCGGGTGAATCGATATGGGTTCGCGGCGGGCGCCTTATCGCTGCTGTCGGGCCGATGGAATATACTTGCCTCGGGTCGGGCACGAGGCGGACTGCAAGAACCATGCGAAAATGCCCTCGCAGTGAGCGAGGGCATTTTCATGGGCTTTTTTGCAGGGAAAAGATCGCACGCAGAGCGCGCCGTTCCCGGTCAAACAAGCACAATAGGCCCGCGGGGAACCGGTTTCGCCACCGGATTAGGACAGCCTTTGCCGGTACAATATTTTCAGATTACAGACCGATGACGCCCGATGCCAACTCCATCTACCGGGAAACTTCGCCCAACGGTTCCGGCGTGCGAACCAGTGTGTCGATCATCGTCCCGGTGTACAACGAGCAGTATCTGGTCGAGGCAAGCCTGCGAAGGCTGCTGATTTTGGCCGAGTCGCCCCTCCTCAGCCGCATTCAGGTCATCGTTATTGACGACTGTTCGCGCGACGAGACTCCGGCCGTTCTGGAACGCTTCCAGAAGAATCTTCCGGCCGACCCTTCGGGCAAGATGGACTGGCATTTCTTCCGGCATGAGCGCAATCAGGGCAAGGGAGCGGCTGTACGCACCGCCATCGAACACGCCGATTGCGAACTCTCGGTCGTCCATGATGCCGATCTCGAGTACCACCCGCGCGACTTTCTGCAGATGCTGCCTCTGTTCCTGCACGAAAATGCCGACGCGGTGTTCGGTTCCCGTTTCATGGCCGGAGGATTCAAACGCGCCCTCTTCTTCAAGCACTCCATCGGCAATCACATCCTGACGTTTTTGTGCGATCTGGCCAGCGACCTGAACCTCACCGACATGGAGACCTGTTACAAGATGGTCCGCACCGACCTGCTGAAAACGATTCCGCTGGTGAGCAAGGATTTTCGTATCGAGCCGGAACTGACCATCAAGCTGGCCAAACGTGGCGCGCACATCTTTGAAGTCCCCATCAGTTACTCTGGCAGAACCTATCAGGAAGGGAAGAAGATCGGCTGGAAAGACGGCTTGCACGCGCTGTTTGCGATTGCCCGGTTCAAGGTCTCCGACCGCATCTGCAAACCCGATCAGTACGGCAGCGAGGTTTCCGTGCGGCTGGGCCGTGCCCCGAAGTACAACTCCTGGCTGGCGAGCCGGGTGCGTCCGCATCTCGGCTCAGATGTGCTGGAGATCGGCGCCGGCATGGGCAGCTTGACCGTGCAGTTGATTCCCCGGGCGCAATACTGTGCTTGCGATGCCAACCCGCTTTTCGTGCGCGAACTGCGCAAGCTGGCCGCCACGCGGCCGTATCTCGAGGCCTCGCAGATTGATCCTGCCGATCCCGCATCGCTTCCTTCCGGCCGCACGTTTCAGACCGTCATCTGCAAGAATGTGCTGGAGCACGTGGACGACGACGTCGCCGTGCTGCGTGGCATCGGGGGCGCCGTCCGTGAGGATGGGCGCATCGTTGTCTTGGCGCCGAATGGCCCCGCGCTGTTTGGCGCGATTGATCGCAGCCTCGGTCACCGCCGGCGTTACACGCGCGAGCAGCTTCGTCTGTTGGCGGAAAAAGCCGGCATGCGATGCACGTCCATCGTGCCGTTCAACCGCGCCTGTAGTGTGCCGTGGTGGTTCGCGGGACGTGTCCTGCGCCGGAAACACTTCAGCCTGTTGCAGGTGAAGTTCGTCAACTGGGCTGCGCCCGTCCTGCGTCGGTTGGATCGGTGGGTTCCTTTGCCGCCCCTGTCGTGGATCGCAACTTTTGAGAAGGTGCAAGCGCGGGCGCCGGTCAAACCATCCCCACGCGAAAGCGAAGCCGGTATTCTGCGTTAGGCGGCAGGGGACTATCGCGCCGCAGCCTGCCTCGCTGCAGCGTTGGCGTACTTGCCCGTGATTCCATTCCAGCGGATGCTGATCATTTCCCCCAACATGCGCAAGCCGTCCGGCACCGGGTTTATCTTGGAATGTCCGACATGCGCCCACAGCACCGGGACTTCGGCGATCCGCAGCCCATAGATTCTGGCCAGGTACAGCAGTTCGGCGTCGAAGCCCCAGCGATCGATGCGCTGTGCCGAGAAAATCTGGCGGGCCGCACTGCGGGTGAATGCCTTGAAGCCGCACTGCGTATCCTTGTAATGCAGCCCCAGAACCAGGCGCAGCAGCAGGTTGTAGGTGCGGCCAAAAATTTGCCGCAGCACTGGCTGCCGTTCCGTCTGCAGCTTGGGATCGACCCAGCGGGATCCAATGGCGACATCGGCGCCACCCGCAATGGCCGCCAACAGCTTCGGAGCTTCGGAAATCGGAGAGGACAGGTCCGCATCGCTAAATAGCAGCACGTCTCCCTCGGCTTTCAGCATCCCGTTTCGAACGCTGTAGCCTTTACCGCGGTTTCCCGGGTTTTGTACGAGCAGCACGCGCGGATCTTTCTGCGCGAATCGTCGCACGATCTCGGCTGTGCCATCGCTTGAACCGTCATCGACGACGATGATCTCCGCTTTCCACTGTTGCCGCGAGACATAACTCAACACAACGTCGAGGGTCGCGGCGAGTCTGCGGCCTTCATTGAAAGCAGGGAAGATCAGGCTGTAAGTTGACATAGCAGGGGATCGAAACACCTTTTCGATTTTACAGACCAATCTTCCTCATTGTTGCACGAACTGCTGCCCATAACCGCGATTGCCGGGCTGCGAGCAACGTGGCCGCACGTGGTACTCTAGTTGTCCCCGAGTTTCCGCCCCCGAAAACGCCAGCCGCGGTTCGCGCCGATGTTGCCGGCGGGGGGAGTAGCTGCGCCGGAGAGTGGAATGAAGATCGCGGTAGTTGGTTCGGGCTATGTCGGCCTGGTGGCGGCGGCGTGTTTTGCCGACATGGGCCATGACATCATTTCTGTCGATAACGACGCCAACAAGACCGCCATGCTCCAGCGTGGCGAGGTACCCATTCACGAGCAGTACTTACCCGAACTTTTGGCCCGCCATGGCGGCAAGCGCATTGCGTTTTGCAGTTCGTTGCCCGACGCCGTTGCCGCTAGCGATGCCATCTTCATTGCCGTCGGCACTCCACAAGGCGGCGATGGTTACGCCGACCTTTCCTACGTGGAATCGGTTACCCGGGAACTGGCCCGCGCCATGAATGGCTACAAGCTGATTGTGGAGAAGAGCACGGTTCCTGTATTTACCCACGACTGGATTCGCAAGGTGATGCTGCTCAACGGAGCAGCGGCGGACTCGTTCGACGTCGCCTCCAATCCCGAGTTTCTCCGTGAAGGCACGGCCGTCACCGACTTCCTTTATCCGGACCGGATCGTGGTCGGCGCCGACAACGCGCGTTCGGCGGCCATGCTCCGCGAAATCTATGGCCCTCTTACCAGCGGCAGTTATTACCAGGCGGGCCCCGCCGTACCGAGGCCCGATGGCACGCACATCCCGCCGGCGCTCATCGAGACCAGCGCCAAGAGCGCGGAACTGATCAAGCACGCCTGCAACGCATTTCTGGCGATGAAGATCTCGTTCATCAACGCGGTGGCCAATCTCTGTGAATCGGTGGGCGCCGATATTCGTCAGGTATGCAACGGCATTGGCGCAGATGAGCGCATTGGCCCGCGTTTTCTCAATCCCGGCATTGGCTACGGCGGCTCCTGCTTCCCCAAGGACCTGGCGGCCTTTCGCGCCGTTGCCCGCGAATGTGGCTACGACCTTCGCCTGCTCGACGAGGTCATCAACATCAACGAAGACCAGCGCCATCGTTTTCTGCGCAAGGTACGAAGGGCGCTCTGGACACTGCGGGGAAAGCGACTGGCGGTGCTCGGCCTGTCCTTCAAGGGTGGAACCGACGACGTGCGCGAATCGCCCGCCATCGCCGTCGTCGAGATGTTGCTGAAGGAAGGATCGGAGGTCCGAGTCTACGATCCTGCCGGCATGCAGCGTGCCCGTGAGATCCTACCGGCTTCCGGCGTCACCTACGCTTCCTCACCCTATCAAGCAGCAAGCGGAGCCGATGCGCTGCTGATTCTGACCGACTGGGCCGAGTTTGCCGCCCTCGATCTGGATCGCATTCACGCCGCTTTGGGTTATCCGATTGTGGTGGATGGGCGCAACCTGTTTGACCCGGCGGTGATGGCCGCCCATGGTTTTTATTACTACAGCGTGGGCCGGCCCGACGTCCAGTCGTCCGCCGATAGGAGGACCGCAGGCATAGAGTAAGCGCGGATGTCTGAGACGGGTGTAGGTCAGGCGCGCAGGCTTGCCGATGCACCCACGCTGGAGCGATACCAATCCACCGTCTTCGACAACCCCTCTTCGAAGGTCACGGCCGGCTTGTACCCGAGGTGCTTCTGCGCCAGTGAAATGTCGGCCAGGGAATGCATGATATCGCCGGTGCGTTCCGACTCATACTTGGGTGGACCGCTGTACCCGGTCAGCTTCTGCAGAATGGCGTAGGTCTCGTTGAGAGTGATGCGGCGGCCGGTGGCGGAATTGAACGCCCGTCCAACTGCCTGCGCTGCCGGCGCGTGGCATGCCAGCAGATTGGCGTTGACCACGTTTTCGACAAATGTGAAGTCACGGCTCTGTTCGCCGTCGCCGTAAATGACCGGCTGCTCGCCCTGCAACATGCGGGGAATGAATTTTGCCAGCACGCCGGAGTATTGCGACGTGGGATCCTGGCGCGGCCCAAAGACATTAAAGTAACGCAGCGATACCGTCTCCATTCCGTATACACGGTGGAACGACGTCATGTAATACTCGCCCGCCAGTTTCGCGACGGCGTAGGGCGAAATCGGGCTGGGGAGCATGCCTTCATGCTTGGGCAGCGTCGGCGTATCGCCGTACAGCGAGGATGACGATGCGTACACCACCCGCTTCACCTTGGCGTCGCGGGCGGCAATGAGCAGGCTGAGCGTGCCGTCGATGTTGGCGCGGTTGCTCTCGGCCGGGTTTTGCACGGAGCGGGGAACGGAGGGAATGGCCGCCTGGTGGAAAACGTAGTCCACACCCCGACAGGCAGCGGCCACCGCGGCAGCGTCGTTGATGTCCGCCTCGATCATCTCGATTCGCGAGGCCAGGGGAGCGATGTTTTCGGCTTTGCCGGTACTGAGATTATCAATCCCGCGCACGCGCTCGCCACCATCCAGCAGTGCGTACGCGAGCGACGATCCGATGAAGCCAGCGATTCCGGTGATCAGGTAAAGGGCCATGTCGATTATTGTGTCCTAACAACGAACGATGTTGGGCGCATCGATGCCGTGCGTCGCGTTTCGGGTGTCGACCACGAGCTTCGATTCGCGGACAATGCGCGCGTAATCGTAGTCGGAGTGGTTGGTCACGATCAGTACGCAATCGTACTGTCCGAGATTTTCCAGCGGCGTATTTTTCATCTGCAGGTCGTACTTGCGCCCTTTGCCCACGAAAGCGAAGTAAGGGTCGTTGTACGACACGGCTGCGCCCTCGCGCTGCAACAGCTCGATGATGGTCAGCGACGGCGACTCGCGCAGATCGTCGATGTCCTTCTTGTAGGCGACGCCAAGCACCAGAACCTTGGAGCCGTTGAGCGCCTTCTTCTGGCCGTTGAGGGCGGAGGTAACGGATGCGACAACGTGGTACGGCATGGCGGTGTTAACGTCGCCGGCCAGTTCAATAAAGCGGGTCTGGAAGTCGAACTCCTTGGCCTTCCACGAAAGATAATACGGGTCTACCGGAATGCAGTGTCCGCCGAGCCCAGGACCGGGATAAAACGCCTGGAAGCCAAAGGGCTTTGTCTTGGCGGCTTCGATCACTTCCCAGATGTCCACCCCCATGCGCAAGCACAGCAGTTTGAGCTCGTTCACCAAGGCGATATTTACGCAGCGGTAGATGTTCTCCAGCAGCTTGGTCATCTCGGCCACGGCCGGGGTGGAGACGCGCACGGTGCGCCGGAAAATCGTGCCGTACACCGCCGCCGCCAGTTCGCCGGCGGTCGCGTCAAGGCCGCCGATGACCTTGGGAATATCGTGGCGCTCGACATCGGTGCGGCCCGGATCCTCGCGTTCGGGCGAGAAGGCAACGTAAAAAACGTCGTCCCCGGATCGGCCATTGCGGGCGGCTTTCAAGCCATGCTTGTTGCCTTTCTCCAGAATGGGTACCAGCACCTCTTCCGTCGTGCCCGGGTAGGTGGTGCTCTCCAGAATGACAAGCTGGCCGGCGTGCAGGTAGGGCGCGATGGATTCCGCCGTCTTGACGATGTAACTCATGTCGGGCTGGCGGAATTCGTCCAGCGGCGTGGGCACGCAGATGATCACGGCGTCCATGTCGGCGATCCGCGAAAAATCGCAGGTCGGGGAGAAGCCGCGTTCGCGGGCTGCCTGGACCTGCTTGGGCTCGATGCGCACGATGTAGGAGCCGCCCTGGGTAAGGGTCTCGACTTTGCGCGTATCGACGTCGAACCCGGTGATGGCAAATCTCTGGTCGGAAAACAGCAGCACCAGCGGCAGACCTACGTAGCCGAGGCCGATGACCCCGATTTTCGCAGTGCGCGTTTCGATGTTGGCCAAAACCTTGCTGACGGCAGGCATGGGCTTGACGACGCCTATGGACACTTTTTCTCCTGGCTACCGAGCGGTACGACAATTTTATACCAGATTTGTGCGGCGGCTGACTGGGATGGAGCAGTTACCAAAGTGGCGCACACGAGCGGCCCGCTGATGCTCGTTTGGGCTAGGGCCTGTCTCGACCTGGTGCGGCCGACGCCAAAATGCCCAACTGCTCGCGGAAGTACTGCAGAGTCCGCTCAAGACCAGCATGCAGCGGAACTTTAGGCTCCCAGTTGAGCAACTGCCGGGCCTTGCCGATGTCCGGACACCGCTGTTTCGGATCGTCTTGCGGTAGGGGCTCGAAGACGATCGGTACCTGCGACCCGGTGAGTTCCTTGATCCGCTGGGCAAACTCAAGGATGGTGACCTCTTGCGGGTTCCCGATGTTGACGGGATTGTGCTCGTCGGACTGCATCAACCGATGGATGCCCTCGATCAAGTCGGAAACGTAGCAGAAGCTCCGCGTCTGGGAACCGTCACCGTAAACCGTCATCGGCTTGCCGGTAAGCGCCTGGTACACAAAATTCGGCAGCGCGCGCCCATCATTCAGCCGCATGCGGGGACCGTAGGTGTTGAAAATCCTAACGATGCGTGTATCTAGACCTCGCGCACGGTGAAACGCCATGGTCAGCGCTTCGGCGAAGCGCTTGGCCTCGTCGTAGACGCTTCGCGGACCGACTGGGTTGACGCGCCCCCAATACGTCTCCGGCTGCGGACTGATTTCCGGGTCTCCGTAACACTCCGACGTGGACGCCAACAGGAATTTAGCTTTCTTTTCTTCCGCCACCTGGAGCGCGTTGTAGGTGCCATAAGACCCGACCCGGAGTGTTTCAATCGGGAGTCGCAAGTAATCCGGTGGGCTGGCCGGTGAGGCCAAATGCAGCACATAGTCGAGGCTGCCGTTGTACTTCAGTCCGTCGCTGCTGACATCGGCGCGCAGGAATTCAAAGTCGCCGTTGTTAATGAGATGGTGAATGTTCCGTCGTGTGCCCGTCGCTTCGTTGTCCACGCAGACAACTTTCCAGCCGCAGCTCAGCAAGTGTTCACAAAGATGCGATCCGAGAAAACCTGCCCCGCCTGTCACCAGCGCCCGCATACTCTTTGCTATACCTCCGGTACAGTCGCGAGTGTACCGACCGGGCAGTCGTCTTGGCAATTTTGTCGCGTTCGTGCTCCAGTCAGCCACGTCTGGTGAGGGGCCGCGATCAATTTCTCGCTCCCGTCAATAGCGGTACCGTCCTAAATCGCGAAATTAGGACAGCGCCTCAATAGCCAAAATTCCCCCTTTCGTGCTATACATGTTAAACATATCGATCAATCCTGAATAGGTTTGGGTATAAGGGAAGTAACGGTCCTCTAGCGTCCGAGGGGCGCGCGACTGCCACGACCGTTACACAACGGAAAGCTTGGAATCATCTCTGTAGCGACTGCTAGGCGATAACCCGAGTGGAGTGGTGTAACATTTGGAATGCGTTCGGCAGAGTAACTCCCTTGAGCTGGAGTGGTAGGCCTCACCTCGTCGTTTCTGTGTCTTTGGGAGATCCGAAACGGCCCCAAGTGAAGGCCACAACTCGGACCGGCGTATAGGGGCGGCTCTGGGGCGCGGATTCATTCGTAAGTAGTTGATTGTATTACGCTTACTTCATAAGAGGCCCTGTAACTGACGGGGCGAAGCTGTCTCTATCACCTGTCATTACGATGAGCGCATTGCCGTACCCGCCGATCACAGCGCCAAGCTCCATGGGGCTGGCGGAAGCGCCTTCGGCTGGGTGGTATGCGTTGTACACTTGCTCTCGCCACGAAAAGCAAGTTGCCGTCCAGCTGCAGCAGCGCGACATCGAGTTTTTCCTTCCGGTCTACACCTGCGTTCGGCGATGGAAAGACCGTCGCGTAACCCTTCAGCTTCCCTTGTTTCCCGGCTACGTTTTTGTGCATACCTTGCTACAGCGCCGTCTCGAGGTGCTCAACGTGCCTGGGACGGTGCGCTTCGTCGCTTTCAACGGTCGACCGGTAGCGCTCCCCGAGTCCGACCTGCTGCGGTTGCGTAGCGGACTCGATCAAGGACTCTGCGCCACGCCGCACCCATACATGAAAATCGGCCGTCGCGTACGTGTGCGCTGCGGTCCCCTTGCCGGATTGGAGGGAATCTTTGTGCGCAAGAAGGAACATTCCCGGATTGTTCTCTCCATCGACCTGATCATGCGTTCTGTCGCCGTCGAGGTCGACGCTGCCGACGTCGAACCTCTCAATTGAGTCGTTGAAGTTCCGCTCGATGCTGTTTGAGTGAGGTGGTATGAGGAGTGCATTCCCGCAGAATCCCAGGTCGTCGCTGGTGTTCGCGTTGGCCCTGTCGTTAGCTGTCGTTTCCGCTTTTGCCCAGAGAACATCTTCTCCGGAAGACCGGCAATCGCGCGCCGCCCGCGCCGCCATGGAGCAGGTGGCGTTGTCGGCAGACAAGATCATCGGCATTCTACGGGAGTAACCGGGGCTCCTGCTGCAACTGAAGAAGACCCTGATTCGCAAGGCGTATGAACAAGGGCGGTTGCTCGATCCCGCCGACCTCACCGATGGGGCCATCGAGCGCCTCGTCCGCGACGACTTCAACGTCCGCGTCCTCGCGACCCACGAGATCGAAGCCCGCTTCTACATCCGGGCGAAGCCTACTCGGGAGGAAATCGAGAGCTCCGGCATTCGTAAGACTCCGGTAACACAGTCTGCGTCCGCACCTCCGCAACCGTCAGGGGGCACTCAGGAAGAAAAGTACTGGGCAACACACGAAGAAGAATCTGAAGTCGCCCCCTACCGTGGCGCCAGGTCTTCTGAGGTAACCGGCGCTCCAGGTCAGTACGACCAGGAGCAGCAACAGCAGCCGGGCGTTCAGGCTCCGCCGCAGCCACGCAGGTCAGTTCCGCAACCGGCCGCGCCGCCGGATAGCCGGCGCGAATTGCAGCGCGCGGAACTCGAGCCTCCGATCGACGAAATCAACGCTGCCAGCTCGCGCATGGCGCGCATCACTCCGGATGAATTGCCAGATTTGCTCGCCGGTACCACGTTGCCGGCCGCCCAACGGATTCCGGCGAGTCCCGGCAGCGCCGCCGGTTACGACCGCGCCCTGCGTGACTCGCTCGGTTCGTCCTACGGTCTTCCTTCCGGAACTGCTTCGCGCGGTAGCCAGACAAGCCAGCAGTACGGCCAGTACCCCCAGGGGGGCATGGAGACCCGCCTCGACCGCCGCGCGCGGCCGATGATGCCGGGCGTTTATGATCGCGGTGCTGAGCCGTCGATCTTGCGTCGCCGTCCGAGTCCCTACGCCGACGTTCCTTCGCTCTACGACTTGTACTTGCAGGTGAACAAACGGCCGCCAGTGCTGCAGCGTTTTGGCGCCGACGTCTTCGTTAACGGCAGCGGCAACGTTGAGGAGTTGCCGATCGACATGCCCGCCGGACCCGACTACGTGGTTGGCCCCGGCGACGGCCTCAGTATCGAGCTTTGGGGCAGCGTTTCGCAGCGCCTGCAGCGCATCGTGGACCGCGAGGGCCGAGTTGCCCTGCCCGAGGTGGGCTCTGTCCCGGTGGCCGGCCGCAATCTGGGAGACGTGCAGCGCCAAATTCAGACGGTGCTGCGAACCCAATTCCGCGACGTGCAGGCGGATGTGTCGCTCTCCCGGCTACGTACCGTACGCGCCTACGTCGTGGGCGATGTCGAGCGCCCCGGCGCGTACGACATCAGCTCGCTTTCCACTCCCCTCAACGCCCTGCTCATGGCCGGAGGACCCACCGCCCGCGGTTCACTTCGTACCCTGAAGCATTACCGCGGCACGCAGCTCATCCAGACGGTAGACGTGTACGACCTGATCCTGCACGGCGTTCGCTCCGATGTGCAGCATATCGAACCCGGCGATACCATCCTGGTTCCGCCGATCGGGGCGCAGGTGACGATCAACGGCATGGTTCGCCGTCCAGCCATCTACGAACTGAACGGCGAAAAAAACCTGGCCGAGATTCTGGAACTTGCCGGCGGCGTGCTCTCTACTGGCACTCTTCGCCACATTGACGTCGAGCGCGTTCAGGCGCACCAGGAACGGATGATGCTCAGCCTCGACCTGCCCGAGGTCGACGATCGGCAGGCAGTCCTTACCTCGATGGAAGCATTTAAGGTTCAGGACGGCGACGTAGTTCGCATCTCGCCCATCCTGCCCTACAGCTACAAGACGGTGTTTCTCGACGGCCACGTCTTTCATCCCGGAAAGTACCCCTACCGCGATGGCATGAAGGTTACCGACCTAATCAAGGACTATAGCGACCTGCTGCCCGAACCGTCAGGCCGCCACGCCGAGATCATCCGCCTCAATCCTCCCGACTTCCGCCCCGCAGTGCTGGCCTTCAACTTGGAAGATGCCCTGGCCGGCAAAGGCGAGGTTCCGGTCCTGAAGCCGTTTGATACGGTCCGCATTTTTGGCCGTTACGACTTTGAGGATCCGCCCGAGATCATGGTCGCGGGCGAGGTTCGCGATCCCGGCGAGAAACTGACCAACGGCGAGACGCATCTTCGTGATGCCGTGTATCTCGGCGGTGGCCTCACACCGGATGCGCAACTGACCGACGCCGAGATTTACCGCAAATTGCCCGGCGGGGGCATGAAGGTGATCAGCGTCAACCTTGGCAAAGCTCTAGCCGGGGACTCGGTCGAAAACCTCGTGCTCGAATCCCGGGACCGCATCATCATTCACCGTGACCTGACCAAGGTGGACCCGCCGACGGTCACGATTGAGGGCGAGGTGGCTAATCCCGGCCACTATCCCCTGGGCGAGAATATGACCGCAGTCGAACTGGTGCGCACTGCGGGCGGGTTCAAGCGTGGCGCCTACACTCGTTCCGCCGATCTGGCCCGGTACGTTGTCGAAAACGGCAAGAAAATTCTCGGCGAACATCAGGAAATTCCCATCGGCAAGGCGATGGCCGGTGTCGCCGACACCGATGTTCGCCTGTTCGACGGCGACGTCCTGACGATTCGCCAACTTGCCGGTTGGAACGACGTGGGAGCGTCCATCAAAGTAAAGGGCGAGGTCCTGCACCCAGGCACGTACGGCATCGAGCAGGGCGAGAAACTCAGTTCGATTCTTAAGCGCGTCGGCGGTTTTGCTGCAAGCGCCTACCCCTACGGCGCCTTGCTGGAGCGAGTGCAGGTCCGCGAATTCTCGGAAAAGAACCGCCAGGACATGATTCACCGCATTGAGGCCGGCGCCAACACTACTGTCAGCGGGAGCGTGACCGGTCAGGAACAAGCGGCGCTGGTCCAGGCTTCCCTGCAACAACAGCAACAGGTGCTGAATGCGTTGCGCAGTCAGGCGGCGTCTGGCCGGCTAGTGATCCACATTTCATCCGACATTCGCCGCTGGCAGAACACCGCTGCCGATGTAGAAGTCCGGGCGGGAGACGTCCTGCTCATTCCCAAGCGCCCGAACTTCGTGCTGATTAGCGGCCAAGTGTATAACCCATCGGCGGTGAGCTTCACGCCGGGCAAGAGCGCCGGATGGTACCTGCAACAGACCGGCGGCCCCACCAATCTCGCCGACAAGAAAAACATCTTCATCATTCGCGCCGATGGCTCCGTGGTCGGCCACCAGGGTGGCGCAACGTCCGGATTCTGGCACGGCAGTGTGCTCAGCGCCCGCTTGGAGCCGGGCGATACCGTGGTCGTTCCCGAGAAGTTCATCACCGGTTCCAGCGCCTGGAAGGAAGTCATGACCACGGCGCAATTCATCTCCTCCATGGCCATTGCCGCCCGCGTGGCGACCAGCTTCTAGGATCATTGTGAAACATCTCAGACCAGTGGCCATCGCTCTCCTATTTGCTGGGGCCGCCATGTTTTCGCCGGCGCAGGAGCAGGACCAGCCGAACGATGGGCAGACTTGTACCGATTTGTCGGGCAGCGTCACCTTGCCCTGTCCCGGCGGCGCGAAGACGCCCAGCTTGGAGGATATGGACGCCACCGCGGCAGACCATGTTCCTGGGACTGCGGCGGCTCCCAAATCAGTGCCGCCGCCATCTCGCGCGGATAGGAAAGCTGCCGCTGCCAACGTCGCCCATACCGCCGTGGCGCAGCCCACTTCACCAATTCGTCCCGCTAGTATCCGCCAGCCCATTGGCTCTGCCTACCCGGACGCCGATCCCGTTTCTGCCACGTCGGCTGCGATGGAGCCGGAACCGGAGCCGATACCGCTGCAGCCTGCTAGCTCTATCCCGCGCTCGCCCGAACGGGCGTTGTTTAGCAACCTTGTTGCCGACCAGAAGGCGATCTGGACCAGCCCATTTCATTTGCGCCTCAACGATGTCCAATGGCTTGCGCCTTTGCTCGGCGGCTCGGCGATCATGATCGCCAGCGATACCGACATTGAACGACACGTGCCCACCGGCGCCAACTTCCGCAAGCAGAGCAATAGCTTGTCCAACTATGGTGTCGCGGCCTTCGCCGGCGTGACCGGCGCAACTTGGCTGTGGGGCGTAGCCAGCCACAACGACCATATGCGCGAGACCGGCGTTCTGAGCGGGGAAGCCGCACTCGACAGCTTCGCGCTCACGTACACGATCAAGAGCATTACCCAGCGCGACCGTCCTTACCAGGGCAATGGACACGGCAATTTCTGGTCGAAGGGCAGTTCCTTCCCCTCCGAGCACGCTGTCGCCGCCTGGTCGGTTGCAACCGTGTTCGCTCATGAGTACCCTGGGCCGTTGACCAAGCTGTTTGCCTATGGCGGCGCGGCTGCCATCAGCGCCGCCCGGGTCACTGCCGACAAGCACTTTGCCTCCGATGCGCTCGTTGGTAGCGCCATTGGCTATTTCGTCGGGCGCCAGGTTTATCGTGCTCATCACGGCGGTGGAAACCCGGATCAGGCCTACGGAACCTTCGAGCGTGGGCGCGACGCCGAAGGCCCTCGCGATCCTGCCAACATGGGCTCAACCTATGTTTCTTTGGATAGCTGGGTGTATGCAGCCATGGATCGGCTGGCGGCGCTCGGTTACATCCAGTCCGCGTTCTTAGGATTGCGCCCTTGGACGCGCATGGAATGTGCGCGGCTGCTGGATGAGGCCTCAACCGGCATTCAGTCCGACACCGGCGGCGGCAAGTCCAGTGCTGAGGCTGCCCGGCTGTATCAGGCGCTGCAAGCAGAATTTTCCGTCGAATCTCGCCGGCGCGAAGGCCAGCGCAATCTGAGCGCGGAGCTGGAATCGATCTATACGCGCTTTACCGGCATTTCCGGCAAGCCGCTCAACGACAGCTACCACTTCGGCCAGACGATCATCAACGATTACGGACGGCCGTACCAGGAAGGCTTCAACATGGTCACCGGTTTCACCAGCCATGCTGAAGCCGGCCTTCTCGCTTTCTACGTTCGCGGGGAATATCAGCATTCCCCGTCCGCGCCCGCGTACCCGCTGAACGTCCGCCAGGCGATTGCGACCATGGACGCCAATCCGGTTCAGCCGGCGGCCCCGTTCGCGGCCCACGACGATTTTCAGCTCTTGGATACCTACGTCGCACTGAACATCAAGAACAATCAAATTTCCTTCGGGCGGCAGAGCACCTGGTGGGGTCCGGGCCAGGGGAGTGCGCTGATGTTCAGTGATAACGCGCTGCCTATGTACATGCTTCGTTGGACTCAGGTCAGCCCGTTCAAGCTGCCATCGTTGTTCAGTTTCCTCGGCCCGGTGCGGACGGACATGTTTATTGGCAGGCTGCAGGGCCATCATTTCCCGTCCTCCCCGTACATAAGCGCTCAGAAAGTCAGCCTTAAGCCGACGGAGAATCTCGAACTCGGATTCTCCAAGATCTCCATCTTCGCTGGTGGCAGCGCGCCCCTGACATGGCACAATTTTGTGCGAGCTACATTCAATTACAACGATGCCAACCCCAATACGGCCAACCTGCCTGGCTTTGATCCAGGCGACCGGCGTGCGGGCTTTGATTTCAGCTACCGCCTGCCGGGGCTGCGGAAATGGTTAACGTTGTACAGTGACTCGCTCGTCGACGACGATCCTTCGCCTCTGGCTGCTCCGCGCCGTGCCGCAATCAATCCGGGCATCTACCTCTCGCACCTGCCCAAAATCCCCAAACTGGATTTCCGGGCTGAGGCGGTCAATACCGATCCCCCAAGTGGCCGCAGTATCGGAGGCCAGTTCATTTACTGGAACTCCCAGTACCACGACAGTCACACCAATGCCGGAAATATTATGGGATCGTGGATTGGCCGGGAGGGACATGGAGTCCAGGTGTCGAGTACGTATTGGCTGTCGCCGCAGAACACCGTCCTTGTTCAGTACCGTAAGGCCTGGATTAGCAACGATTTTGTCCCTGGTGGCGGTGCCCTCGACGATGTTTCGGTTCGCTCGGAATTCGTACTTCGTGGCGATCTTTTCGTCAAAGGCTTTTTGCAAATTGAAAGATGGAATTTACCCTTGCTCGCATCTCATTTTCAGTCAAACGTCACCACCTCTGTTCAGTTGACCTACCGCCTAGCCCGTCATAAGCTGCGCGGCACCGGTCAGTAGATGGATGTAACCTAAAAGCCACGTAATCGGGCATCTTCCAAAGCTACCAATCATGGGAGAAATAGGGTTGGATTACAGTCGAGATAGCACTGTGGAAACGCCCGTTGGCGCCATGGTGGATCCTGCTGGGAACGGCGAACCCGGCCATTTCGGTTACGAACTATTCCTGAGGCATCGCTGGTTCCTGTTGCGAGGAGCACTCGCCGGTGTAATCGTGTTTGCCGTTGTTGCGCTGCTGATCCCATCGCGATACGAGTCGGTCGCGCAGTTGATGCCACCTGATCAGAGCAACTCCGCAGCCGGTATGCTGCTGGGTGCCGCCGCGGAGCGCGCACAGAGCTTAGTGGGGCTTCCCGCCGACCTGTTAGGAGCCAAGACTTCCAGCGCGCTTTTTACGAAGATCTTGACCAGCCAGACTGCTGAAGATGGCTTGATCCGGCGTTTTGACCTGCGCCGCGTTTATCGGGTTCGCTATTGGGAGTCCGCACGCAAGAAACTCGAAGCGAACACCAGTATCTCGGAGGACCGGAAGAGCGGCGTCATTACCATTCGCGTGCGCGACAGGGACCGAGACCGCGCCAAGGCCATCTGCCAGGCCTACGTGGATGAGTTGAACTTGCTGTCGGCGCGGCTGAGCACCTCTTCGGCGCGGCGAGAACGCGAATTCCTGGAACAACGCCTGGCGGTGCTCAAGCAGGAACTCGATACCTCGACCAACAATCTGGGGCAGTTCTCGAGCAAGAACACCACGGTTGACATCCCCTCTCAATCCAAGGCGATGGTCGAGGCAGCGGCCGCATTGCAGGGGCATTTAGTCGCGGCGGAATCCGAACTCGAGGGTTTGAAGCAGATCTACACTGGCCAGAATGTCCGCATTCTTTCGCAGGAGAGGCGCATTGCCGAGCTGCGGCGCAACCTGCGTCTGCTCACCGGGCAGGATTCCAAGGGGCCGGGCGATTCGGATGCGCCCTATCCCTCTATACGAAAGCTCCCCTTGCTGGGTGTTACCTACAGCGATCTGTTACGGCGAACTAAGATTAATGAAGCGGTATTTGAGGCCTTGACTAAGCAGTATGAGCTGGCGAAGGTACAGGAAGCGAAGGATATACCGAGCGTGCGCCTGCTCGATGCGCCCAGCTATCCCGAAAAGCATGTTTTTCCGCCGCGGCTATTGATCATCACCTTGGGTGGTTGCCTGGGATTGGTGCTGGCGGGCGTGTGGGTAGTGTGGACTGCGATACGCCCGGAAGATTCCAGTAAGCAGCTCATGCTGGAAACGTACAGTACGTTCCGCGATGACATCGTTCAGGCCATCAGGCGACGCCGTGCCGCAAGGGAAACGAGTTCGTGAGCGAAATTCAAGTCGCCGAAAGAACTTCCGACGCTGAGAACCCTGCCGCCCGCAGAGCAGGAGACGCGGCCCGGTCGTCTGCGGCGTCGTCTCGACGTTTGCTGCGGGGAATTGGCGCCACCGCCCTGTACCCGATCGTGAGCGCGGTGATCCAGTTAGTGAGCGTTCCTGTTTTCCTGCGCTTCTGGGGCCCGAGTCTGTATGGTGAGTGGCTTCTTCTGAGCACGGTTCCTACGTACCTGTCGCTAACTGATATGGGTTTCGGCAGCGTCGCCGGCAATGACATGACCATGCGGGTTGCAGCGGGGGACCGCACCGGCGCGCTGCGCAGCTTTCAGAGCGCTTGGGTCATGATTTGCGTGATCTCGGCTGTGGTCGGTGCTGTCGTAGCCGGCGGCGTGTATGTGCTACCGCTGCGGCGCTGGCTTAACTTGGCCGCCATGTCGCCACGCGAGTTTGACGGCGTGCTGCTTCTGCTGATCGTTTACGCTCTGGGCACGCTGCAGACCACGCTGACTTCTTCCGGTTTTCGTTGCGACGGCAATTATGCAACCGGCACGCTGCTGCTGAACTTGTTCCGGCTGGTTGAGGCGCTGGGCAGCGCTGCGGCGGTGGCTTTCGGCGCTAGGCCTCTCGTGGTGGCGGCCTTTCTCGTGGCGGCTCGCTGGAGCGGCCAGCTTTTGATGTGTATCGTCATGCGGCGCCGTTCTCCATGGATTACCTGGGGATGGGCGCATGCCAACACGGCATCCATTCGGGACATGGCGCGTCCGGCGTTTGCCTTTATGGCCTTTCCCCTGGGTAGTGCCCTGAGTCTTCAAGGCATGCTTCTCGTGGTGGGCATCGTGCTCGGTCCTGTTGCGGTGGCGGTATTTTCCACGACTCGCACCTTGACCCGGATCGGGTACATGATCTTGGAAACCGTGAGATACAGCATCTGGCCCGAGCTGTCAATGGCGTTCGGCGCCGCGAATTGGTCCTATGCCCGTAAGCTGCACGGCAAAGCCTGTCAGGCGGCGCTGCTGCTTTGCGCCGCTGCAGTCCTGTTCCTGGCAGTGTTCGGGCGGCGCATCTACATTATATGGACGCACGGCAGCCTGACATTCGATCCCTTGCTGTTTGACATCCTGCTGGTAGTAGTCGTTACCGATTCGCTCTGGTACGCCAGCTCGGCGGCCAGCATCGCGTGTAATGCCCACCAGCGGATCGCCGGGGCCTATCTGGTGGCTACCACCGCCTCCCTCGTTTTGGCCTACATATCCGTGTCGAGAATGGGATTGGTCGGACCCGCACTGGCCCTGCTGGCCATTGATATTCCCATGACCAGGTATGTTCTGCGGAGTTCACTCGCCGTTCTGCGGGACACGCCGTACGGCTTTCTCCGCGAACTTTGTACAGCGCCGAATTTTCGCGGCCTAGCCGCGCAGATCATGGGGAAGCAGAGCTGAACCCAGGCGCCATTTCGGTCACGTACTCACTTACTTATCGACATCGGATGCCCGGGGTTGTGCTGGCCGCCGCTTCTAACGCGAGCAGTTTTATGCTGAGGGCAGGATGAATCCATATCTGTCGGGTGAGCGCTTATACGGAGATGACCTCTCTCCTACTGAAATCGCCCAATGGTTCCGCGACGAGGCCGATGGGTGTTGCGCGTTATTGAATCACACCCGGGGGTCTTACGACCATCACGCCCTCAATTGGCATCACGGGTTCCGGCACTTGCCCAACCGTCGTTTTGCTCGTGTACTTGGAATTGGTAGCGCCTACGGAGACGAACTAAATCCCATTCTTGATCGCTGCGGCGACGTGACAATTCTCGAGCCAGTATCGAACTTTCGGGACGAAAGGTTTCGTTACGTGGAACCTGATCCCTCGGGCCGTATGCCCTTTGGCGACCAGAGCTTTGACTTGATTACCTGCTTCGGAGTGCTACATCACATCCCGAACGTGAGCACCGTAATTTCGGAGATCTCCCGTTGCATCGCGCCTGGAGGGTGGCTACTGTTACGTGAACCTGTTATTTCAATGGGCGACTGGAACCTTCCTCGCCGTGGGCTGACCAAGCATGAGCGTGGAATACCCCCAAAGCTGCTCCACGCGATGCTTGCCAACTGCGGGCTTACCGCGTTTCGGGAGGCTAGATGCTGGTTCCCCCTAACACAGCGCCTTTCGGCTCACCCCTATGATTCTCCGACGCTGGTACGGGTTGACGCGCTTCTTTGCTTGCTACCGTGGCCCTTCTGGTATCACGCGGACCATTGGTGGAAGAAGTTCAGGGCGTCGTCAATCTACATGGTCTTGACACACGCCTAATAACGCGTCCTGCGGAAGCCACCTATCGTCGTTGTACCCAATCCGAGTGCAACCGTACCGAAGTCGGCGACGGACGGCATGCGCTCGAGCCGCCTGATGCTCCGTCCGCCGTTTTGGCGCAGGAGCAAATGCGGCAGATTACAGAGTTTGCCCATGACTCCGATCAGCTAGAACTGAACTCAGCCTATGGCGGAAGACCTTATAGATGGTACCAGGATATTGAGGTGGAGCAACGTTACCTCGGGGTGGGGCACATGGTCGTTCTTGGTCTGGATTTTGCCTGCTGGATTAGGGCTTGGGTTGCGTACTTGGAACCTCACCGCTCTGGAATTTCTACCGCTGTTCGTAATGGTTTATGCCGCGTCGAGACTGCGAGGTTGCCAGCTGAAGGGCACGCCGACGCTGGTTACAATTTGCCACTGGCTTTTTGTTTATATTTTTCTTGGCTTGGCGCCCCTATTTTCGTTTCTTCATGGCGGTGCATTCCCGGTCGATGCGCAGACGTACCGCTCGCGAACCGTTGTTTTGGGCTTCTTGGCGATTACTGTTGGGATCTTGGCGTTCGACATTGGTTGGCGGCTCGCGGATCGGCATCCGAATTCTGGATTGTTTTTTGCGGCAGACAGGCTCTTTCGTCGCCACTTAAGCCGAAGTCGCGTATATGTGTTCGCAATGGCCGGCATAGTTACGTCTATTGTTTTGATTGACAAGTTTGGCGGACTGGGAACGCTTTTCTTTTCTAGCCAGGATCGAGCGGAACTCATCGCTGCAGTCGCCGGAGGAGGCGAAGGACTAGCACTGTTTCTGACATTGTCTACGTTATTACGAACCCCTTCGATAGTTTCTTTTGTTAGTCTACTCATTCTCGCTCGTTATCGCCGACCCCTCGGCATCTCTGGCAAAATCTTGTTGCTCGTCAGTGGTTTGTTGATGGCCCTTATCAGTAATCCAGTCTCTGGGTCAAGAATCTGGGTTGGAACGATCTTTATCGGAATTGGATTCATTGTCATGCCCTGGAATAGACAGAGGTCTGTCGCCCTGGTGACCATCGGAATTACGCTTGCTGTTGTGGTTGTCTTTCCATTCGCAGACTCCTACCGGTACAGCACGGATGTACGGCTAAGCGACACTCTGAGGGGACCCGGAATTACCGATGTGTTGACGACCAAAGGCGACTTCGACGCTTTTCAGCAGGTTCTAAACACCGTCGAATACGTTCACTCGCATGGCTTTACCCGTGGAACTCAGCTAGCAGGCAGTCTCTTGTTCTGGGTGCCCAGATTGATGTGGCCAAACAAGCCGGAAGCAACCGGCATTTTAGTGGCGGAGGATCAGGGCTACGAGTTCCTAAACCTATCTCTGCCGCTCTGGGGCGAGTTGTATATCGATGGAGGTTTTCCGCTGATCTTCGCGGGCTTCCTGTTTTACGGTGCTGTTGTTAACCGACTCGATGAATGGTACATGGTCGATCGCGTGAAAAGCGTTCCTTCCTTCGCAATGGTCTTCGTTCCCATTTTTGCGCCATACGAGTTTTTCTTGCTAAGAGGATGCCTGATGCCTGCGCTAGCTAGCCTCATGCCTATCTTACTGTGCTTCTTCGTGAACACAACGCGGGCGCGCGACCAATCGCTCGAAGGCATGCACCCTGCCTTGCCACGGCCGTCTTCCGCCGGCGGGCCAATTACATGAGAGCTCAGGATCTTAAGTCGTTTCGTTTGCCACTCGACACTTCCGTGGCCGTCCTGCGCCTGTGGCTCTGATCGCTGTGTTAACCAGGGGACTTTCTCAGGTTCTTACCTGTTTCATGTCCGTTCGAAGGCAGGTCGTACCGACTTTCTAGGGGAGCGGACAGGATGGGAAAAGTGGTGGTGCAAGGGGGCTTTCTTGGTACTACTGTGCCTGCGGCCCTGCAGCAGCGTGGTTACGACGTGGAAGCATGCAGCCGCCGCAGCGACGTAGATGCGCGCGATGAGCAGTGTTCGAGAACGGAGGTCACCGTGGGTGTAACTTATCCATCGATTTGAAGGATTTACGGGAGCATAGATTGATTACTTGTCCTGCCTGCGGTTGTGCCGCTCCCCCAAAAAAGAAATTCTCGGTCGCAGCCGATGAGGCTGCTCAGCATTTTGTGTTGGCCGAGGCTGATCAGATTGGTCACGCCAGATTGGTGGATCATATCTGTTCCTTGTGGCACTCATCCTCATGCGAGATTGTAGAATGCATCAATTGCCGACTTGGTTTTGCTTGGCCGTTTGTCGCAGGAGATGGCGAGTTCTATAACCTTGCATGGCCCCATTCCGATTATCCGAAAACCAAGTGGGAGTTTTCCACTACAGTCGATGCGCTTGCGAAGGCTGATAATGGAGACAAGAGAGCTCTGGAAATTGGATCGGGGTTTGGCTATTTTCTTAAGCATGTGTCCCCACGATTTTTTGATCAACGGAACATCGTGGCAATTGAATACAACGACACAGCAAGTGCTCGTTTAAAAGCAAATGGCTATACCGTATTCCAAAAGGACATACGTTCCGAAGAGTTTGATAAGTTCGACAAAGCATTCGACTGCGTGTTCATGTTTCAAGTATTGGAGCATATGGACGACCTGGACGAGCTAGTTGTGCGACTTCGATTCGTTACCAAGGAGCATGCAGACGTGTTTGTCGCAGTTCCCAACCCGAAACTAGTTGAATTCAACGAACGGCATGGCTCGCTGCTGCTCGAAATGCCGCCCAATCACATCAGTTGTTGGAAGGAAAAGTCGTTTGTTGCATTTGGTGCAAAGGCGGGGTTTGACGTCTTGGAGTTTCAGGAAGAGCCTATGTCATGGCTTGCCTTTCTTAAGCAAGATATTCTCTTTTCTTATCTGCAGAGGTGCCAGCGGTCTGGATCCCTGGAAAACCGCATTCGGAGCAAACGAAAGACTAGCTTCAGGCGGACGGAGGAAGCTGTGCTTGCCGTACTGGCTAGCCCAAGGAGGTTCCGCGCTTGGATTGCGGCTGCTTTAGGCGGTTTAGGTTTGGGTGGGTCGGTGTGGGTTCATCTGCGGCGCAATTGAGGTCCGGTCCGCAGTCGCAACGTCTAGGATCGTGGGCGAAGGACTGTGAAATACAGGATAATAGTTTCGTTATTGGCGCTCTTCTTGCCTTGGCCCCTGCGCCGGATGGCGCTTGCGTGTCTTCTGGGATATGCAATCCACAAGACAGCACGGATAGGGTATTCAGTCCTATGTCCCGGCCGACTGGAGATGGGTCCGGGGGCTCGGATCGGACACTTGAATTTGTGTAGGGAAGGTGTTGAGCTACTGAAACTCGGAGAGCAAGCGCAAATCGGTAATTTGAACTGGATTACCGGCGCAGCAGTCGGAAGCACCGGCCATTTTGCCCAGCAGAGAGAACGTCGTCCCCAGCTTGTTGTCGGGGACCATGCTGCCGTGACTAATCGGCATCTCATTGATTGTACAAATTCCATTACTATCGGACGGTTCACTACCCTCGCTGGGTTTCGTTCGCAGCTCTTGACTCATAGTATTGATCTTTACCACTCGCGGCAGAGTTCCGCCCCGATTTGCATCGGCGACTACTGCTTTGTTGGGACGGATTGTGTGTTGCTTGGCGGTTCTACTCTTCCCGACAAATGCGTACTTGGAGCGAAATCGCTTCTGAACAAGCAATACACGGAAACGTGTTGGCTCTACGCTGGTAACCCCGCGAGAGCGGTGAAACGGCTCTCGGGAGAAGTCGCCTATTTCACTCGATCAGTTGGGTTCGTACTATAGTCGCGTGGATCCGCCGCCGTCGTTGAGTGACTTGCCCGAAGCGAAATTCTTTCGACGCAGTCGGGAACATCACGGGAAAGGTGCCGTCGTTTCCGCAAAGGAGGCCGTTTGGGGTGCGTGCTCGAGTAAAAGGGAAAGACATGGAATTTTGGAGTGACGAAAGGGTTGTTGTTACTGGCGGTGACAGTTTCCTAGGCAGGCATCTGGTGCGCAAGTTGCGTGATTGCGGGCGCAAGGAAATCGTCGTACCGAGGATCGAAGAGGTGGATCTTCGCGAGCGGGACGATATCGTTCGAGTACTCCAAAAGGCCAAACCGGATATGGTGATTCACCTGGCTGCTTCCGTATTAATGGTGTCACAAATTCAAATTCAGAACCAGCCCGCCCGCCTGAGAAGGGATAATCTGCGGCTCGGACTGCCTGTCGCATGATGGTTCCTATGAGAGGTCTGCGAATTGGCATTGTCGCGCCTATGGTTGTGAAGAGTGCGATGGGACTGAGTAACTACATCGCGGAATTGGTGCCGGAACTCTGTGATGCCGGGCAACAGGTTACGGTACTCGCGACCAATTGTGCGTATCGCGGCGCCCCAGCCGACGAAATCGTCAGCATCGACCGGCGCTGCACACTTATGCTGTTTCCCAGCACTGGCCGTCTTAACCGTCGGGTCTATCACTCGGCAGGATTGTCAGCATGGCTACGCCAAAATGTGCGTCAGTTTGACGTGGTGGATATTCAGGGCCTCTGGTTCTGGACTACGGTGCATGCGGCACGTGCATGCATCGCTGGGAATGTGCCCTACGTGATTACGCCCCACGGCATGATGGGGCGGTGGGACTGGGCCAAGCGCCCCTTGGCAAAGCGAATTTTCTTCCGCACGATGTTAGCCAAGGTTTGGCGTTCGGCTTCTGCGGTCCGATATTTGAGTCTCGGCGAGATGAACAACTCGATGGTGGTTCCGGCGGCGCCGGCCGCAATCATACCCGCAGCCATTACCATGCCGGCTCAAGCGAATCCCGACAGCGTTACCCGGCTCAAGGCGCGTTTGAACATATTTCCGGCCGCGCCGCTGGTACTGTTTCTCGGCCGCGTGAATCCGCAAAAAGGCGTACTCGAATTGGTGCAGGCTTTCGATCTTGTGCACCAGCGCTGCCCAGACGCGGTCCTCGTGGTAGCCGGCGGCTTGGAAGGCAAGTACGGCGACGAGGTACAGGCCGTGGCGAGCACGGTGCGCAGCCACACGCATATCCGCATTCTCGGGCGCGTTTCGGCAGAAGACAAGGCGTCCCTTCTGGCCGCCGCATCGGTATTCGTTACCCTGTCGCGTAATGAGGGGATGTCGAGCGCGATCCTCGAAGCCCTCGGTCAGGGGGTGCCGGCGGTGTGCACGACTGATTCGAACCTGCCTGAGATCGATGAGTATGCTGCCGGTATCGTCACGAAGCTCGATCCGGCAAAGGCTGCTGACGCCATTGCCGGCTTGCTCGAGAATGATCAGCAGCGGCACACCATGGGCGCCAACGCGCGCCGCATGGTTTCTGAGCACTTCACGTGGAATTCTGTGGTCCCTCAGTTGACGGCTCTTTATGAAAGGCTTGCCTATGGGCGCGTTGCGGTTTGCCAACCAGGGATCCAGCGCACTGAAAGCGGTATCTGCCGGTAAGTGCCTAGCGCAATTTTTCAGCGCGCCAGTAAGGTTGGATTATCAGTTGTTCAGGTGTTCAGGGAGTTCATTCCATTTGCGGCTCTGCGCAGGAATCTGAAAAACTTGTGGATTTACTGGATTCCAGAGTAGCGGGTGTGGCGGTACGCTGGTTGGGATGAGCGACAGCGAGTGGACGAAGATTCTGGGGTGGCCGGGTTACCGGGTCTATCGAAGCGAGATCAACGAAGTGGCCAAGACTCTGCGTTTGTGGGTGCGGCGGAAGCGCGGGAACCGCAAGCTGGTGTGTTGCGG
>JAIQFM010000195.1 GCA_020073285.1 Terriglobia bacterium
CACCAGCGACCAGTCGTAACCGTAGCTGCCGATGGCGCAGATGAGCTTGTCCTTGGGAATGACCTTCAGGGCGTCGACGAGATTCTTGGTGAACCATTCCTGGGAGGCGATGGGGCCGGCATCGCCGCCCTGGAAGTGCTCGTCGTAGTTCATCAAAACGAGGCCGTCGGAATGCGTCGCAAGATAAGTGTAGTTAAAGTCGTCGTCGTTGACCGGCACGGCAATGTGCAGCTTCATGCCGCGCGCCTGCAGGTCGGAATGCAATTCGTCCACGAGCTGGTTGAACCCGGGCTGCGCGGAATGCGGAAAGCCTTCAAAGTCCAGGATCAAGCCCTTGTAGTTGTCGCTGGCGAGAAACTGCGCGGCCTGACGGCGAAACTCGGCGCGGGCGTCCGGGCTGGTGAGGAACGGGTCGATATTGGAGATCCACTGGTTGCGCGTGGGGTCGAAGTTGTTGACCAGCGGCAGAACTTCGCTCTCAGCGTTCTCGTCCTTGAGGAACTTCATCACCGGGCGTTCTTTATCGTCCGGACTGTGGACCGAGGCGCCATAGACGACGTCGAACAGCTTCAGTTGCGGATCCACGCCCTGGATCCGCCCGTCAGGAGTGAGCACGTGCAGCCACTCGGGATAGAGGATGTCAATCTGGCGAACGTACTCGCGCAGCGACGAGTAGGCGGCGGCGTCCCAAGTGACATAGAAGGCGGCGCGCACGCCGTCGCCTGCATTCAGCACCAGTTCGGTGGGAGGTTTCTTCGATTTGGTGGTGACCAGGCGCGCCTTCGGGCGCTTGCGCTCTTTCTCTTTCAGCGCCTTGTACGGGCGGTGCTGTTCCGGGAGTAGCAGCGTGGTCAGGCTGACGCCGCTGAGCGCGCTCACCAGGAAGAAAACGATCAGCAGGGAGACGGTCAGGCCCAACACGTCCATCAGCCGGCGGAGACGGTTCCACCGTTTGCTCTGGGGATCGTAGAAAATGGGCTTGGCCATCGGCTTTGACAGCTTTCATCCTAGAATGACGGCAGACGTCTCCGCACACCCATGATAAATAAGCCGCCGGAAACCCGGTGGCCGAACCGGGCGCGCGTGGCGGTGTGACCTGTGAGAGCCCCCGAATATCGGATGCAGAATACCACCAAAACGACTGCCGACCGCGGCTTCCGCGGGCTTTGGCAGTCGCACCGGCGGTGGTTTCCAGGAATGGCGGTGGGCGCGCTGGCGCTACGCCTGTTCTTTGTACTGCGCTTTCCAACGGTCACCCCGGACGGCATCGTCTACGCCGACCTGGCCAAAAACTGGCTGCTGCACGGCGTCTACGGCATGAGCGGGACGGGACCATCGCCCAGTTTGATCCGCATGCCCGGATATCCGGCGTTCCTGGCAGTGCTGTTCGCGGTTTTTGGCGCCGACCATTACAACGCCATACGATTTGCGCAGGTGCTCATTGATCTTGGCACATGCTTGGTCACGGCCGATCTGGCGCGCCGGGTGGTGGCAAATTCGTTGCCCGTGGCATCGTCGCAGCGGGTGGCGCGATGGGCATTCGCGCTCACCGCGCTCTGCCCGTTTCTCGCCAACTACACCGCCGTGCCGCTGACGGAAACTCCGGCGATTTTCCTGGCTGTGCTGGCGTTAGATCTCGCCGTGGCCGCGCTGCAACGGGAGCCAGCCGCCGGCGCGAGTCTGCGCGTGTGGGCCGCGTGCGGGCTGGCCATCGCGGCGGGCATTTATCTGCGCCCCGATGGCGGCGCGGTGCTGATCGCCGTCGGCGGATACCTGCTGTACCGGCTTGGGTGCAAGCCGGAAAGGTCGCGGACGTTGTGGGCGGGCGTGGTGCTGGGCGTTTTCGCGCTGGGGCCGCTGGCGCCGTGGGCCATCCGCAACTGGCGCGAGTTCCACCGCTTCGAGCCGCTGGCGCCCACGCACTCGGGTGAACCCGGGGAGTACTATGCCATCGGCTTTGACCACTGGACGCACACCTGGCTGGTGGACTACGCCTCGGTGGAGGACATCAGCTTCCGCATGGATGGCACGGAGATTGACCTCGCGACCGTCCCGAATCGCGCGTTCGATAACGACGCCGAGCGCAACCGGACGGCGCAGCTATTCGAGGTCTACAACCAGGACGTCACCATGACGCCCCAGCTCGATGCGCAATTCGAGCAACTGGCGCGCAAGCGCATTCAACGCAAGCCATTGCGCTACTACCTTGAGTTGCCGTGCCTGCGGGTGGTCGATCTGTGGTTCCGGCCGCGCACCGAGATGCTGCCGGTCGACTCCCACTGGTGGAGATTCCGCGAAGATCCCGAGGATTTCTCCTGGTCCTTGCTGCTGGCCGGCATCAATCTTGGGTTCGTCGCGCTGGCAGTACTGGGCACGCTCGGCTGGCGCAAGATTCATTACGCGGCCATGTTGGGCGGCTTCGTCGTGGTCCGCACCGTCATCGTAACCGTGCTCACCTACCCGGAACCGCGATACGTGCTGCAGTGCTATCCGGTGGTGATGGTGTTCGCAGCTCTCGCTCTGGTGGTCTTTCGGTCTGGAGGTCCGTCGGCCAATGAGTCTTCCGGTCAGCCCGCCCAAGAATCTGCCCGAAAGTGAGATTTACCGTCGAACTGAACCCACTACCGCGGACGGAAGACCGATAACGCTAGATGGTCAGCGGCGAGTCGCTGCTGCGGAAATTGGACTGGAAGTGCTGGAAGATCAAGTCAATCGCCTCGCGATTGGCGTGCCTGTTGCTTTGCGCCAGGTATTTCATGGCTTCGACCAGCATCCGCTGTCCCTCAACGTAGCGAGGGTCGGCCTTGCGGTCACGCTGGTTGCGGCGCGTAGGATCGGGGATAACGGGAATCGTGAAAACTTTTGCCATATTCCTTGGTCTCGGCTGGTTTAGACGCTGCTGCTACTTCCCTATGTTGCCCGTTGACGTGGAAAAACCCACCCACGCGGTGTGAGTATAAGCTGGGAACATCTTCCGTTCCACAAGAGAATTTGTTGCCGCACGGATAAAATGTCTCGTTTTGCAACAGCCTCGCTGCAGTTCCCGGAATGAACCTGCCCGCGATCATCCCTGCGGGCGCACGACCTTGGTTTTTCCCGTGGTCTTCAGCTTGAAGACATCATCGGGCATCTTCTGGTTGAGTTTGATGTTGCCGTACTTGGCCAGACGATAGTCGCCGCTGGGCTCGATGAACTGCTGCCGCACCGAGACGCCGCGCGCCGGATCGATCCACAGAATAATCTGCTGAAACATGTTGTGAACCTTTACCGACTTAGGCACTAACGTCAGCTTGGCCGCCTCCACGCCGTCAACGTTTTCCGTGCCGTCGTAACGCACGTCAAACGATTTCTGGAGGTCGTGGCCGCGTCCGCCAAACCCGATTACCAGGAAACTCTCGAACTCCGCTTTGTTCTTGCCTGCGCTGTACTCGGTCACCTGCTCGATCGCGGGCTGATAAACCTGGACCTTGCCGCCGCTGAAGAGCACGTACTTCTTCGCCGGCTCAGTGATGTCGGACGCCATCTGCACCTCGTTTCCGGAGCGGCGATAGTAGATGGCGCCTTTCTGGAAATCGTGTTCCTGGATCACCTGCGTGAACTGGTCCCAGACAAAATTGGCTTCGGCGGACTTAAAACCGGCGGCGGCGCGGTCCATGGAGGTCAGAACAGCTTCAAGATTGCCGGCGGAGGCTTTGGCCTGCGCCGGCGCGGCGGGATTTGCCGTCTGCGCGGAAAACGCGGCCGAATACAACATGCACAGCAGTACGAAACAGATGTGGCGCTTCATCCTCATGGTTCTAAATCGCACCCGTGAACTGCCGCCCCAACCGCCGGACTCGGAATTCGCAACCTGTCACCGCGAGACCCAAACCTTGTAGCCGACCACGCGGCCGCGGGCGTCACGCACGGGCTCGTACTTGGTGATGTCCACCTCGCCGGCGATGGGCTCGATAGTGCGCAGCAGATCCGTCTCGATGGACGCCGGATCGCTGCCATGCACGACCGAGGCATCCACCTGATAGATGAAGCCGCTTTGCCCGTCGGGGAATACGATTACCTCGGTCTGATGCGGCGTGCGCTCGATGGGTTTGTCCTTGAAGTTCACCCAGTACGGCGCGACGAAAATGAACGCCAGGATCAGCGTGACCATCACGTCGTACTGCATGGAGCCCCGTTCGTAGGTCCAGAGGATGTAGCCGCGAATTGTCTTCAGAATGCGCGACATGGCGGTCGTCGGTTATCGGTTATCGGTTCGCGGTTGTTCAACTATGGAAATTCCAAACTGAAACTCTTTCAAAACTGCCTTGGCGTGATCCGGTCCGCACCCATGTAGGACCGCAGCGCTTCCGGAACGATCACGCTGCCGTCGGCCTGCTGGTAATTTTCCAGGATCGCCAGCCAGGTGCGGCCGACCGCCAGCCCGCTGCCGTTGAGCGTGTGCACAAACTCGGTCTTGCCCTTGCCTTCCGGGCGGAAGCGGATGTTGGCGCGGCGCGCCTGGTAGGACTCGAAGTTCGAGCAGGAAGAAATTTCGCGGAACAGTTGCTGACCCGGCAGCCAGACTTCGATGTCGTAGGTCTTCGCCGAGGAGAATCCCATGTCGCCGGTGCACAGCACGACCACGCGGTATGGGAGCCCCAAGCGCCGCAGCACTTCCTCGGCGTTGGCGGTGAGTTTTTCCAGCTCGTCGTACGACGTTTCGGGCCGCGCGAACTTCACCAGCTCGACTTTCTGGAACTGATGCTGCCGGATGATGCCGCGCACGTCCTTGCCGTAGCTGCCCGCTTCGCTGCGAAAGCATGGCGTCCACGCTGTGAGCTTGACCGGCAGGCGGGCGGCGTCTAGCACTTCGTCACGATAGAGATTCGTGACCGGCACCTCGGCGGTAGGAATCAGGTATAGGCTTTTATCGCCGTGCGGGACCTTGAACAGGTCGGCCTCGAACTTGGGCAATTGGCCGGTGCCGTACATCGAGTCCGCGTTGACCATGAACGGCGGCAAGACTTCGGTGTAGCCGTGCTCGCGGGTGTGCAGGTCGAGCATGAAGTTGGCGAGCGCGCGCTCCATGCGCGCGCCCAGGTCCCAGTACACGGCGAATCGCGCGCCGGTCAGCTTGGCGGCCCGCTCCAAATCAAGAACGCCTAGCTGCTCGCCGAGTTCCCAGTGCGGCTTGGGCGTGAAATCGAATTGCGGCGGCGTGCCCCAGCGGCGCACCTCGACGTTTTCTTCCGCGCTGTGACCGACGGGCACGCTCTGGTGCGGCAGGTTGGGGATGGTCTTGAGGATGTCCTGCATCTCGGCCTCGGCGGCCGCTGCTTGCTTTTCCAGTTCCGCGATTTCCTCGCGCACCTGGCGCATCTGGGCGATCTGTGCCGACGCATCCTGCTTGTCTTTCTTCAGCCGCGCAATCTCCTCTGACGCCTTATTCTGCACGGCGCGCAGGCGCTCCATCTTGGTGATGAGTTCGCGGCGGCGCGCGTCCACCGCGGAAAAGTCGCGCAGTACCTCCTCCGGGTTCATGCCCCGGTCGCGCAGCTTGCCTTCGATCAGCGGGAGGTTTCCCCGCACAAAATTCAGGTCGAGCATAAACGCACTAGTTTATCAGGAGTTTAGTTTGTCAGTACGTGAGCCTACCCACGCTCGCGTGTAGCTACAATAGATAGTGTGACCGAGCGATTCGTAATTGCGATATTGGTTGCCTGCTCAGCCTGCGCCATGGCCCAAGAGTGCGCGCAGGTTACACGCGACGGGGATCAGATGACCATGGTGGCCGATACGTGGCGGCCGTTGCACGCGGTGGCAGCGACCCTGGCGGACCGATTCGGTATCCTGATCAGCGCCGAAGATCCGGACCAGTACGAACTGAAACGTCGTCGCCTGGAGATTCATTTTCGCGCGCCCGAGCATGAAACTCCGAATAACGTTCCTGCCCTCTTGCAGCAGGTCGCTGACGCCGCCAATGCGCATTCCCCCTACGCGTATCGCCTGGACCGCGAGGGAGAATTTGCCGCCCTTGTTCCAACCCGGACGCGCAATGTAGCGGGAGAAATGGTAGAGAGAGTCCCACTGCTGGATCGCCATATCACAATTCCGGCCGGCACTCGCAGAATTGCGGAGGTCGGAAACATGTTGGCGAAACAACTATCGGCACAGACCGGCCTTCATGTCGCGTGTTGCCAGACGTTCGTCGCCGGAATTCCGTGGGGAATGGCAGAGGTGTCGTTCGAAGCCCGCGACGAACCCGCGCGGAAAGCGCTAGAGCGCCTGATCCGACTCGAGCAGCAGTCGACGAATCCAAGTTCAATTTACTATTGGGCTCTCTCTTGCGATTCGCACTACTGCTTTATCGATGTTCAGCGAAGATTCTCGGGACGATGCGGGCGCTAAGAGCCTGCGGCTTTTTGCGGCAACAGTCTCAGGCTGTAAACTAGGGCGCGATGAAGAGCCCGAGAATCTTTGCGCTCCTGCTCCTTTTGCCGGCCATCAGCGGCGCGGCCTTCGCGACTGCCTATAACGCGCAGCCCAAGCTGGTGGTGATCGTCATCATCGATCAGTTTCGCGCCGACTATCTGGAACGCGCGCACGACCAGTTTGGCCCTGCCGGTTTCCGGCTGCTCACCGAACGCGGCGCGTACTTCGCCGAGTGCAACTACGACTATGCCAACACCGAAACTGCACCCGGACATGCCACCCTGTCCACCGGCGCTTACAGCGACCGCCACGGCATCCTGGCTAATGAAGTGTGGGAAGAAAAAGGCGATCGCTGGATCACGGCCGTCAGCGACGATAACGTTCACGTGGTCGGCATGCCCGGAGACGCCCCGAGCGCATCTCCGCACAACCTGCTGAGCGAAACCTTGGGCGACGAGTTGAAGATGTCGACCCAGAATCGCTCGCGCGTGTACACGGTCTCGCTGAAAGACCGCGCGGCGGTACTCACCGGCGGCTTCTCCGCCGACGGGGCATTTTGGATCGATCAGCGCAGCGGAACCTGGATCTCATCGAGCTTCTACATGAAGGAGCTCCCGAAATGGGCGCAGGATTTCAACGCCAGCGGGCGCGCCGCAAAATACTGGAACCGGGATTGGAAAAACGCCGACGGCAGTGTCCTGCAGCACACCACGCGCGAACCCAATTCGCGGTTCTATGACGTGATCGGCGGGACCGGTTTCGGCGACGAGTATGAACTCGATTTTGCCCGCGCGCTGGTTACCAACACCAACTTGGGCGAGGGCCCCGCCACCGATCTGCTGGTCGTCAGCCTCTCGCCCAACGACATTCTCGGCCACCGTGTCGGGCCCGACTCTCCGCAGATGACAGCCCTGTGGCTGGAGATGGACCGTCAGTTGGCGGACTTCTTCGCCTTCCTCGGCCAGCGGATTGGATTGGCGAATGTGTGG
>JAIQFM010000013.1 GCA_020073285.1 Terriglobia bacterium
ATGTCGTCGAACACCGACTGCAACTGCGTAGCCAGATCGTTGGCCATCTTGGTGTTGGCCAGCACCGCCTCGTCGCGCAGTCGCTGATCGTAATCCGACTGCGAAATCATGTTGGTGCGCAGCGCCTCCTGGAGCTTGCGCTGGGCATCCTGGAAGTCGGCGACAATCTGCGCATCGGCCTGCTGCCATGGCGGCAGCATGGCGATCGCCGCCTTCTCGTTGAGCGCCTGGGTTTCCAGCGAGGCCTTTTCCAGCAGCTTCTGCACTTGCTCGATCGTCGATGCCTTCACCGCCGCGACGCGCGCGTCCTCATCCATCGACAGCTTTTTGCGGATCGAGTCGTTGTCGGCAGCCTTTTGCATGGCCGCGTCGTACTCCTGCCGATAGTGATCGAGGAGCTGCTTCTCTTCAGCGTAGATCCTTGCCGTGCCTTGAAGCTCCTGGGTCTGCGCCCGGTCCACCGCCGCCAGCGTTTGCGCGTGGAACTGATCGCTGAGTTCAACCTCGGCGTGAATGCGTTTTCTCAGCGAATCGAGGATCTCCTGCTGTTCCTTGTCATGGTTCGCGACATCGAAGTTGTAGAGCGTGTTTGAATCGATGACACCCCTTTGCGACAATGCGAGCTTCTCGGCATAGGCCTGCTCCGCTTTTGCGATGATCTTATCGTCACCCTCCAGGTAGCCGAGCACAACTTCGTTCTGCAGCTTCCGCGTTTCATCGTGCAGTTTGAGAAGGAGATCGGCGCGCTTCGCGGTGGCTTCGGTTTCTATGCGGGTAACTGCGGTCTGATAGCCGGCCTCGTCATTGACAAACTTCATTCCGGCGGCGGCCTCCGCGTTGAGCTTCTCTTGCTGAATCTTCGCGAAGCCTTCCTTGCCAATTAACGAGATCTGCTCCCACGCCTTAAGGTCCTCTATGTTCTGCCCCTTCGCCAACTCGCCAGTCTTCTCGAGCAGCGGGATCAGCTCCTGTTGCAGCTTGTTTCGCTGGGCGGCAAGTTCTGCGGTTTTGGTTCCGTAACCGAATATGATCGAGGTGAGCGCATCCTCCTTATTTAGCGAGTCGATGAAGCGCTGCTTTTCCTGAATCTGCCCGCGCAAGGAATCGATGTTTTGGCGCGCGATGACAAGGGTCTTTGGATCGACCAGAGCGGACTGGTTCGCCTTCAGATTCTCCTCGTTGAACTTTTTCGTCTCCTCGGTCATGCCGCCGAGAGCCTGTGCCGTCGATGCAATCTTTTCGCCGATTTCGACTAGCACCGGGATCACAGCCGCAAAAATCGCGACCGGGAGCGCCGCTCTCAATAGGGGGCCCAAAACTTGGCTCCGCGCCATCACGCCTTCCAGAGCGCGCGGCATCTCAATGCCGGTTGTGCGGACAAAGAGCTGGCCGGCAACGTGGGCGTCGAGAATATTCTTTTTCATCGCGGTGAAGACGAGGTTACCCTGCTGGCCGGTTTTCTGCAGGCTGGAGCCCATGTCGTTCAGCGAGCCGCGGATGTTCTGCACGCCGGTGGCGACGCCCTGATCGTCGAGCGTGACTTCGATTTGGACGGTCTGCGCCAAATTACGCCTTACCCCCGCTCAGTTGGATCACTGGCTCCCCGCGACAGTCGGCCGACTTCGCCGAGTGCGCTACTACCAGGGCCGCGCGATCAGATGGGTCCAGCCCGCGGGCGCTGGCGACTCTCGCCACGCCCACGGCGACGAGACTCTCAATTGCGTTCCACGCTGCTTCCGTCGTCGGGTCCGCGATGGTGACGGCGCCACTCGCACCGCATGCGGGGCACGTCCATGGCATCTCGCGCGGTAGATTCGGCCTGTCGGGAACGGTGACCACGATCTTCTTCTCCAAGCGCACCTCCTGCGAACCGCAGTAATTTCTCGGGTGGATTTGCTCTACTCAAAACCCGGTGAGGAACCGGGGCACTGACAGCCCGTAGTTGAGGGCCATCGAACGGGGCACGTAGTTGAGCACCCCGATGCTTTTAGGTCCGCGTCCGTTCACCAGACCGCGCGCCGGCCGAGCTTTTTACTCGGCTCGCAGAGCTTCGGTACGGTCGCTCCGCGGCATCTGCAATCCGTTCAGAGCGCCCAGCGCCTCTTGCAGCGAGTGCACCGACATCGTTTCCAGGTCCCATTCCATGATCGTCTTGACCTGATTGACGTAGCCGATGATGACGGCGGCCGAGCGTCTGCCGCTGCCCGAATCGTAACCGGTCTCTCCGATCTCCGCCCGCCTGGCACTGTCCAGCAGGCGCCGGTCGAATGCGCGGAGACTCTCGCCGATCTTCTGGTTGCTCGCGACGATCGCGCTGAGTTCGACATCGACTTGCCGAAGCAGTTCGGTAACGCGCCGCTCGCGTTTCCCGTCCAGGCGCGCTCCGATTGCCGCCCGTATGCTCGCGCGCCGCTCTTCCCATTCGGCAGCCTTGAACGCAGCGTTGAGGTCAGCCAACTTCTCGGCCACCTCGGCGATCGCGGCTTCATCATCGCGGTCACCACGCCGTGCGATTTCGATCTCGGCGCCGACCATATGGAGCCGTTCCCGGGCAGCCGGGTCTTCGCCGCTGCGGGCCGCGACTAGATAGCCCCTGCGTTCGGCTTCGAGCTGCGCGATGTGTTCGCGCCCGGCCGCGCGCGATTTCTGGAGCCGCTCCAGCGTCCCATCCCACTTCCCGATTTCGTTTTCGAGTTCCTTCTTATCCACCGCTTCTTCTCCTTTTTTTGAACTTCCGTTTTTCTGACCGCCAGATCAGCCCCGCGTGTCGGGCCGATCCTAGGCGACGGCATTTTTGCCGACGCCCCGATAATCGAGCCACGCGCCGCCGAAGGGGAACTTCACCTTGAAGCGCATCTCGTCCTTCGTGAACCCCACGCTCCCGCTCTGAGGACTGTTGTCCAGGTAGATTTGTGGAGCCTGGAATCCATCCAAGAACCCGATCTCGATCACCGGGCACGCGCTCGGCCAGCAGCCGTAGTACCAATCATTCGCGTCGCTCAGCAGTTCGTTCTCGATCAGCCCCTCGTTGTTATCGCCGAAGGCGCGAAACCACGGATTTGCCTCGAACGTGCCTGGCCCGGTGGGCCACTTGTCGGTCTGGTTGATGGCCCGCGCGTCTGCCCACCGCGCCGGCGCGAACATGATCCATTGCAGCGCCAGGCCAAGGGGTTTGTCGGAATCCTTTTCCTGCTGCGCCACCAGCAACGCCCGCGCGGCGGTGAGAGCGGCCGGCGACAGCGGATCGGTGCCAAGGTTATTGTGATCGCCGTGGAAGACGGCTGTGGCGTCGGGGCCGTAGTTCGGATTGCTTTCGAACTTGGTCGTGATGAACTGCTTCAGTGTGCGGCGGCCGGCGCGCGCCATGCGTTCACTGAAGCCCTTCAGTTTCCCGAGATCGTCGTTGTAGATTGTCTCCTCCGTGACGGAAAGCACATTGCCTTTCTTCGTCACGGCGTACTGGATCTTGTCATCGGTCGGCTTGTCGAATTCCTGGTAGACGCCGCCTTCCGCAACGTCGGAAAGATCGTCCAGGTAGCCGAGGCGAACGCGGCTCTGCGTTTTGTAATCGCCGATCGGATCGGCAACCGTATAGACGCGATCGAGCCCGCGCATTCCGACTTCGGCATAGTCCTGGATGACCCGCTTGTTGAGTGCGTTCAGGAGGATGCTCGGGAAGCTCGCGACCTCGATATTCGTGGCGGCCAGCGCCGCGCGCGACCAGATCCCGCCCGTGCCCAAGCGCGTCAGCTCGGCGTCTCCCGTGATCGCGGCGTAGGCTTCCCGCAGGGCGAGCAGGCCCCGAAGCGATCTGAAAGGCTTCACGCCGAGGGCGATCGCTTCCTTTACGCCAAAGGTGGCGTCCATGGCGGCTTGCAATTCCAGAACTGAATTGAACTTCATTTCGCTGATCTCCTTATAGTAAGGTCGATGCCAGTCGCGACCTTCAGAAGCATGCTGCCCCTCGACAGAAGCGCGCTTGAGGTTTCCGGGTCCGCTGCGAAGGCGGCGCTCGATGTCGTTTCGGCGCGAGCAACCAAGTTGCCCGGCAAAAACCTGCAGGGCGTCGTTTCGACGCGAGCACGGAATTTTTCAGTCAATTCCAAACTTCGTTAGCCATTCTTCCTGCACAGGTCCATGGCGCTCAAAGGCTCACTGCTTTTTCACAAATCGGGGCGCGCAAATCACTTTCGATATGCGCGCCCCGGCCCCGAGGAAAAGGAGAAGCGTAGAGCCCCCGGGAAAAACTGGACTTTGGAGCCGATCCGACCCCCTCAAAACGACCCCGCGCGACACGTCGCGCAGCCCCGTAGAGGCGTCCGCACAAAATTCAGGGCATATCCCCCCATGATGACCCGTCTGAGGCAAAAAAGACGCAGGCCTGTCCTGGTACTCACGGAGTTCAAGCGTGAGAAGAATGCCGACAGAACCGGCGTGCGTCTTCAGGAGGAAGGAACCAATGGACAGGGCAACGATCAAGAAATTCGAGCGGCCAGCGGGGGAAATCAGGTGGAGGACTGCCGCCTGTGAGTTCCGCTGGCCACTGAGGGCGTCTGGCGCTGGTTCGCGGCCAGGCGCACAGCTTAAGATTTTTGTGGATCGCGCGGCGGGTTCGCTTGCGCCCGCATTCGCGCGAGAAAATCGGCAACCGATTGCCTCGAAACATGGAAGGGCGCGCCGGGACGCTCTTGACGCCCCCGGAGAATTCCCCCGCGGACGTAACGCCGAATCGTCTCTCCCGAGCTGCACAACATCTTGGCGGCGATTGAAACGTCGATCTCGTCTTCCACGCCGTAGGAGCTTGCCACGATCGCCGCGTGAGCGCTGTGATCCTTGGGCGCCGGGCACCAGGCTAGTAACGGCGGCGGTGATGGCGGCGATCCTCATCAGCGCTTTGCCGGGGCGCGGCCGCGCCGAATCTCGGCTCGCACATATGGAGCCGAGTTGGGGATCGACCACATGACGGCTCCAACGATCCGCCATCCGGTATCGCCGATGATGTCCGGCGCTGCTTCCCATCCGATGACTTTCTCGGGGCGCCCAGCCACGGCCCTGATGTGATCTTCAAGCTCCCGGCTCGTCTCCATCTGCTGCAGCATCGCACTGTGCCGATCGCCCGCGCTGAAATACCGAAGCCAGCCAATATGAATGCCGGCGCGCCAGCGGCCCTCATCCCGGTCGTGGTAGGCGACGACCAATTTCCCTTCGAGCCCGTCTATCCGGGCAGCGTCAACGGCGACTAAATCGCCCTCTCCAAACATCGGATACATGCGCGCGTCAGGAGCTAGCACGGCAAAGACCCTCGCCGGCTCGGGAACCAGGAACGTCGGCACAGGGATCAGCAGTTGTGCCGCCGGCCCTTCCAACAGCGAACCGCTGTAAACCGCGGCAACATCCCTTTCAGCTAAGAGCGGGATTGGCCTCACCTGCTTCCCCGCGTTGCTGAACGCCTCGCTCAGCGCCCTACTCAGCTCCTTCAGTTCTTTGCGCATGGCTGGAATGAGGTGCTGAAGCGGCCGGTCCACCTTGGCCTGCTCCAGAAACCAGAGCGCGTTTGATGGTGCGATGTCCCTCGCAAGCCTAGCGAGCTGGATGTAGGTCTCGGCCGAAGGGCTATAGTCTTTTTGCCCCTTCTCCCAGGCCGACACTGTCGGCTGCGTCACCCTCATTGCCTTGGCAAATCGAGTTTGGCTCATCCCAAGCTTGGTGCGTAGCGAGTGAATCCGGTCGGTCCACGGGAACTCGCCTTTTTTCCGCGATGTCATTTTTCCCTTGACTGGTGGCCCCTATAGGCTCACCATTGCACAAGTTTATCTGGTATACATATAGATGGAAGTCCAAAGATCATGAAAAGTTTTGGACATCACACCGCTGAACCTGATGCGGGCTCCGTAATTCGACATCTTATCGCGGAGATCATCCGCCATTGCCCAAAATCCCGCCAACAGATCGCCGCCGAAATGGCCGTACTGCTGGGCCGGAAGGTATCACACCACATGTTGAACGACTTCACCGCGCCTGGAAAGTCCCGAGTGAACTTCCCGGCCGCATTTGTGCGGGCGTTCTCCGAGGTCACTTCAGACGACAGGCTCGAACGCTATTTAGCCGGTCCCAGGCTGGGGAAGTTGATCCTCATCGCGGAGCACGACATCGTTTCGGTACTTGAGGAATTCGCCCGAGCGACATTGCGCAAGCGCGCGAAGAAAGGGAAGGCGACCAAATGACCCTACTCGTCGGTCATGCGGACGCTCGCCCGCGCAGCGCGCCTCAGCGGCTCGTCGCGCTCGTGCCGCTCCTCGAATTCTTCCGGCAGCGCCGCGCCGGCCGCGCCATCACCGTTGTTCTTTCGGATGGCCGCAAGGCTCGAACCGCCCGCGAAATCGCCCTCGACATTGCGCAGCAGCACGGCATCTCTCGCGCCACTGTTTGGCGCTGGCACGCACGTTATAAGCCGGGCGATCTGGCCAGGCGGAGACGCAGCGACGCAGGTGCTAGTTTGTATTTCCAGCGCCGACCGGACGCCGCCGCGCTGCTCGCGCGCCTCCTGAAGAAAAAACGTAGTGCACAAGAAATCTATGAAACGCTCCGACGGGCTGTCCCCGCGCCGGCACCGTGCTACGGCACGGTCGCAACCTACAGCAGGCGTCTTCGCGCGCAAGCGCGCGCCGCGCGCCGCCGCCGAAAGCAACCTGGAGCGGTCGCATGAGCGCCGAACTTTGGCTCTCGAAAGAACGGGTCTGCGAGCTGGAGGGTTGGACCTCGCGCACAGCGGAGGCAAAGGCCAAGGGCTCCCAGCTGCGTTGGCGCTACGCCGAAAGCAAGCGCCGCAACGGCCGCCGGCCGCGCGAGTACGCGATTTCGACTCTGACCCCCGCCGCGCAGATGAAGTATTTCGAGCAGCAACAGCGCCCTGCGGTTTCAACCGCGCTCGTTCCTGTCAATGCCAATCAGCCGACGCTGTTCGAAGGCGTGCCGGTGCTCGATCCCAAAGCCCTTACCAACCTCAACCGCGAACAAGAGGCGGAGGTGCGCGAGGTCTTCGCAATAATTTCCCCGATGCTCCAGTGGGCCGATGGCTATCGTCCGCACTTCACCTTGCCGAGCGGCGCCGAGGTGCACAACATGGAGGATCTGGCGTCCTACCTCGGCGGGCTTTACGGGAAATCTCGCTCCACGATGTGGAACTACTACAACGCCTGGCGAAAACAAGGCCCGCGCGGGCTGCTGCGCAACCGGCGCAACGATTCCGGCATTCCCCGGTATTGGGGCGAGGACGGCGAACATCACCCCCACGCTGCGAAGTTTGTCCTGGCCAAGTACGCCGAACTCGGCGCTACCGCCGCGAACGGCGCGCCAAATCTGCGGTTGATCTATGACTCGTTGATCAGGGAGTGGGGAAACCTGAGTGAGAACGGCGATCCGCCCGCGTATTCCACTGTTCGCTCTCTGGTGGCCAAGATTCCGCCGGTGATGCGCGACGCCGCGCGCCTCACGCGCCAGGCGCACGATGCCCGCCATGCGCCCTATCTCACGCGCGCAATCGAGCGCGTGCGCCCGCTGGAAGTTTTTGTCGCTGACCACAGAATTTATGACGTCCTGATTTACAACGATTGCTTCGACACGCTGCCTGCCAACGCCGCTTTCCGGCCGTGGGAAACGGCTTGTGAAGACCTGCGGACGCGCGTGATCGTCGGCAGCGTTTGGGCTGCGACGCCGAGCGGGCGCACCATCGCGCGCGCCTACATGCGCGGCATCGAGCAGTTCGGCAAGCCTGAAACCGCCTACGTGGACAACGGCAAGGATTTTCGCAGCGTCGGCGGCGCCTACGGCCGCGCGCCGCGCACACTCGACGAGCACGGCCGCGTGCCGATCGATCTCTCGGCGCAACATCTCTTCGGCCGCCTCGGGATCAAGGTGACGTACTGCATTCCGCGGCATCCTCAGTCGAAGCAGATCGAGAGCTACTTCTCGACGGTCAGCAAGCGCTTCGACGTGCTGTTCGGCGACGGCTACGCCGGCCGCAAGCCCAGCGCGCGTTCCGATGCCTGCCGCGAGGCCGAGCAACTGCACAAGGAATGGCTCGCCGGCAAGCGGCCGAAGTCGCCCTTTGTGCCTGCATCCTACTTTTTCCAACTGCACCGGCAATGGGTGTTGGAATTCAATGCGACGCACTGCCACACCGGGCGCGGCATGGATGGACGCGCGCCTCTCGACGTGATGAATGAACTGCTGCCGGCGGAGCAGCGCAAGATTCCCAGCGACCTGGAGCAATTCGAATGGCTGTTCTGGGACCGCGAAGACCGCGTGGTGCGCAACTGCCGGATCGAGCTCGGCAATCACACCTACACCGGCGCCGACGAATCCGCAATGCAGGCGCTCTACCTGGTGAACCACGAGCGCATTTCCGTGGCGCGCGATCCCGATGATGTCGGCTGTGCGATCGCCTTCGATGATGACGGCAAACCGCTGGCGCTGCTGCACTCGCAGGAATTGACCGAGCACGGCCCGATCAGCGCGGACAAGATCAAGGCAATTTCTCGTTTCCGCAATCGCAGCTACCGCGAACTGCAGCAGGCATGGCTAATGGTGCAATCGGGCGTTCCGACCGAAATCGAGATGCTCGCCCAGCGCGCCGGAGCGCCGCCGCAGCCGTCGCCACAGATTCTGCCGCCGCGCCCGCGCGCCATGATGGCCGCGCCCAGCGCCGCCCCGACCTATGTGGAAGACGATGCGCGCGAGGTGCTGGCGCTGATGAAGGGGAACTAAAATGTCGCGCCTCTCGGAAGAACAACGCTTTCGGCTGGAGGCCGCGCTGCCCGATGAAGAGAGCATGCGCGCGCAGATGAAGGATTACCGCACGCGCGCCGGCCTCACCGAAGAAGACTTCGCCCACCGCATTGGGAAGGGCCGAACCACGTTGCAGTATTTCATGCGCGGGCGCTACCACGAGATCGCCGAGTCGTCCCTTCTGTTTCGCGAGGCCGCATGGAATTTCATGCGGGCTCACCCGCTCGCTATCGATCCTGCCGATCCCGTCTCCAACTTCTACGAAACCGCGACGGTGCGCGCCTACGGCAAACAGTTCTATCGCGCCGTGAACGACCGCCTTGCCATCATTCTCCACAGTCCGCCGGGCATGGGAAAGACGCGCCTGGCGCAGCACTTCATCGCGGAACTCAACCGCAGCGAGCTATCGAAGAACGGCTCCGGCCGCCGCGCCTACCTGGTGCGCTGCCGAATCGGCATCCGGCCGCAGGATCTCCTCAAGCGCGTAGCTCGGGCGTGCGGTGCTCCGGCAGGCGGGAACATCGACCGCATTCTCGGCAACCTCGGCTTCGATCTGCGCAAGGGCTCACTGCTGGTATTCGACGAGGCGCAGTTCCTCGATCTGGAGTGCCTGGAAACGCTCCGCGAATTGTACGATCTTCCGCCTTACGTCGGCATGTTGCTACAGGGCGCGCACACGCTGCGCAGCTTCTTCGTGGTCCGCGCGCTCGAATTGCAGCAGTGGAACCGCCGCCTGCACGCCGTCAGTTCGCTGCCGGACATGAGCGAAGAGGACGCGGCGAGGATCGCCCGCGCCGAGATCCCCGGCATCACCGAGCCCGCGGTTCGCAAGCTGGTGCAGCAGGCGTGGGACGAGGAGCTGGTCCTGCCTGAGATGGTTGGCACGCTGCGCCGCGTGCGCGCGCGCTCCCCGCAGAAACGGGCGTATCTCTCGCCGGGGCGCCTGTTCGGACGCATTGCGGAGATCAGGGCCGCGATGAAGGATTCCGCGGCCTGAGTTTTCGGAGGGGGTGAACTATGGCGACTCAGCAAATTTCGGACGGCCACCTGCGGGCGCTGCACACGCTGTTCGGCATCTACGCCGCTCGCGCGCTCGATCTAACCTCATCCGATCTCCGCCAGCAGCGCTTGAAATGGGCGGCGCAGAACATCGGGCGCGAGATCACATCGTTCCGCGATCTAACCGATGCCGAGGCCGGCAGCCTGGTGGATCTGCTCAAGGTCGCAGTTGGCCAGGAAGTGAGTGCGCCGGTTCGACGCCGATCGCGCCGACCGCGCAGCCGACAGGGCGCGGAGGCATGCGGCCTTGAAGGGCGCCAGGGTGACGAACGTCCGGTCAGCATCGCGACGGCCGAGGATCTGGCGCCGATCGACGAAATGCGGCAACGGCTGGGCTGGTCACGCGAGGCGTTCGATGGCTGGCTGCGCTCGCCATCATCGCCGCTGAAGAGTTCGACGGCGCTGCGCACACTCGCCGATTGCAATCGTGTACGCTGGGCGCTGAAGCAGATGCTGAAAAGGGCTGGTTTGTGGACGCCGAGCGCCAAGCGCAACCGGCGCGCCGCATAGACTTCAGACTGAAGCGGCTCCGCCGGGTGCACGAAACACCCGACGAAGCCTGGCGGGAAGCGTGGAATTGGCACGCAACACGTTGACCGCATTTTAATCCAACCAAGCGTGCCTCAGAGGCGGCGCCAGCACGCGCCGCACGGGAGGCAAACAAATGAAGTCGAAGCAAAAACCCATCACTAAGTCATGGTACGAGCGCCATGGGCAGATCGTACGCAAGGCACTCGCCGACATTCACGCCGCGGATTACCACCCCGATACAGGAGAGGATTTTCTTGGGGACATTTCCCTGCCAAGCGAGGTCAGTCAAACCCTTATGGTAGCGTGCTTCATTTCGGGCACGGTCCTCGCCGCGCAAAACGCCGAGCGCGAACACGGGGTTCCGACCAGTCTCCTCATTGCCTCAGCGCGCTACCGAGAAGGCGAAGATTACCGGAGTCTTCGGCCCGATGTGAAGACTTACTTTTCGCGGCTCGCGCAACGTCTAAAGGACGATCAGTCGTTCCGGCCGGCGCTAGCGGTCGCCGGCAATCCAGACGCATTGGTGGAGGAGTTGCGCCGGAGTGGGGTCGAGGAGGCAAAAGACCTGATCTCTAGCATCGAGCGGTACGGCCTGGATGAACTCAACGTCGTGCACGTCACCCCAGAGGAGATCAGTCAGCGGCGCCTGGAAGAATATCACGTCTTCGGTGTTGTTAAGGATGCGCTGGCCGATGCGTTTAGCCCTCGGAAGATACACCCCGCGCGCTTGCGCAACGTAGCCGCCTGGGCCAAGTTGCTTCTGGACGAGTGCGAGGCGGAGAGAAAGGGCGACGAGCAATGAAGCGATACGCAGGTATCCTCTTCTTGTTGGCGGCGCTCGCAGGACAGGCGCAGGAGCCTCCACGCACGCCCACTCCGCGCACCACCGCGGCGACTTCCACCAAGGCGTTAGTGCTCACGCCCGCCTTCAAGTCGGCGGCGGAGGCCGCGCTCGACGTGATCGACACGGCCGGCTGGAACGACGACGCTCCTGAGATCGTGTTCGCGACCCAGCTCTCCAACGCGCGCAATGAACTCAACCACGCGAAGCGCGAGGTCCGCACCAGGCAGGACGCGATCGCCGCGCAAAAACTGCTGCGTCTGTTCGGGCTCGTCGATCTGTGCAGGTCAACGCGGAAAGTCGGCGCTGAGTCCTATAAGGAGTGCCTGGCCCAGCGCGGCGCTCAGTACGATGATGCCGCCGCCGCGATCGGCGCGAAAACTTGGAAGATCGTCAACGAGCTGGCCGGGCCATGATCGCCCGGGCGCCCTTGGCTTTTCCCTTTGCCGCCTCGCCTCCGGGGCGTCTCTTTTTTGGGGAATCTCCCTGGTAACGCGCCGCCGCTAGTTCGCCCGATTTTCGCTTTTTCACTCTGCGCTAGGATTGCGCTAGGATTTTGGGTGTTTTCGCGTCTCTGCGCTAGGATTAAGCGCCCAGAATCAGCAACTTAGACGCTGCGGACCTCCTTCGAATGTGCTCTGCGCTTGGATTGGTCGGCACAGCGCTGGCGTGCTACGATAAATCAATGACTTACAGCCGGTCGCCCGCGATTCCAAGCGCAGTTACTCCAAAATAATGACGATCCGAGCGCAGCGCGCGGGTCGCTCGTTTTTCGCCCGCAACGTGCTGACTGGCTGGTAGTTGACCCGCAAACTCCCGCCATATCCCGCGATCTCCCGTACTCCAATATAATTACAAAACGCGCACCATCGGGCGCGCTGGTCACTTGGCGCGTCCTCGCTCAGAGGCTGTGACTAAATCAACCTCAGATTCGCAGAAGCACGGTGTACTTCCGGGCTCGACCGCGCTGGAGCGTAATTGCGATCACGTTGGACCGCTAGGGCCCGTGCCATTTTGTTTCCCGAAGTTCCTTCCACCTGCGTTTCGTTGCGGGGAGCCCTTTTAGCTCAGCAGGACGCTAGCGAAGTGCATCACGTTGTACGCTAGCGCGCACCACAGCGCTACGCACCTTGCCTTGCTCAACCCTCGAACCGTGATCTGCGTCAGTCCGCGATAACTTCGCAGGTCGGCGTTGACGGTCTCGCTCGTCGCCGCCCTTGCTTTATAAATTTCCTTCCCCGCTGCGCTCGCCATGCGCTGCTTCCACGCCCGCACCGCTTCACTGTCTCCGCGCTTGGGCTCCAGTTCACAACCTCGATTCTGCGGATTCTTCGCGGGTTTGGGCGGTACGAACAGTTCCACCCCCTGCCCGTGCGCCCGCTCGATGTCGTCCTTCCGCAGGTACCCGCCGTCCAGCAGGTGCTGCTCGACTCGCTGTCCGGTTCGTTGCTCCACCTGCTGCCGCATCGGCTCGCTCAACCCCGTGCTGTCGGAGCCTTCCTTACTCACCTCTACCCCTACGATCGCGCGGCTCTGCGTGTCGGTCGCCAACTGCACATTAACCGCAGGGTTAAATCCCCCGTTGGGCATCTTCATCCGCCGCGCCTCCGCATCGGTGGTACTCACCCGCGGTTGCCGCTCCCGCACCTTCTGCCCGAACGCCCCCCGACCGGCCCGCTTCTCCGCTTCGGCCTGCTTCTTTTTCAGTTCCGGCAACTGCGCAATCGCCTGCTCCAGCCGCTGCTGCTTCTCCTCCGCCGCCCGCTGGCGCGCCCCCCTCTGCTGGGCGGACAGCGCCGCGTACCCCGGCGAATCCACTTGCTGCCGTAACTCCACCACGTGCTGCTTCGCCTTTTTCAGCAACTCCTGAAGTCGCTCTTCCCGCCGAAAACTGCTCGCCCCCGCACTGACCCGCACCCGCACTCCGTCCTGGCTCACCCGGCTCACCTTCACCACATCCTTGTCCACCAACGAGGCGATCACCTGCGTGAACAACTCGTCCAACGCGTCGCCATGATCCGTGCGAAAATCCGACAGCAAGCGGTGATTCACGCTCACCCCGCCGCACAGCCAGCGGAACCCAGCGCTGTCCTCACAGCGCCGCGCCAACTCCCGCGCCGAACCAATCCCCCGGATGCAGGCGTACAGCCACAACCCCACCAACAAGCGCGGATCGGTCGCATCCCGGCCCGCCATGCCTTCGCGTGCCTTGATGGGCTCGCAAAAACGCGAGAGGTCCAGCTTCTCCACCACTGCCATCACCATGCGCACCGGATGTGCCGGCCCCACCAGATCGTCCGGACATTGCACCACCATCGCCATCTGCCGGCGCTCCGGCGTCCGTAACCGCACCGACGGCTTCGTTTCCCCTGCGTCTGGTCCCGCTTCCGCGCCTGCATCGTTCATGCGCTCACTTATAGCTCGCATCCTTGAGGAAAACCCACGAAAAAGTCACAAGCTCTCAGGATGACATTCGTTAAACGTAAATGCAAAACCCCGGCATTGTACCGGGGTTCTGTGTCTTCCTATTCCTCTGCGTCCTCTGTGGCAAGACAATCACCGCAGGAAGCCGAGCAGCGAGGTTCCCGCCTGCTGGATGCCAAGCGACCAACCGGCGGCGCGGATGAAGAACTCCGGGAGAATTCCAATGCCGACGGTGCCGATCGCGGTCACGGCGAGCGCCACCTGCATCCCGGGGCTGATCGCCACCGGCTCGGGATCGGTGGCCGGGCGCATGAACATGGCGCTGCCAATTCGCATGTAGTAATAGAGCCCGAGCACGGCGTACAGCACGGCCAGGCTGGCGAGCACATAGTGCTGCGTCTGGATCAGGCTGAGGAAAATGAAGTATTTGCCGTAGAAGCCCGCCAGCGGCGGAATTCCGGCCAGCGACAACAGGAACAGCAGCATGAGCACGGCCTCGGTCGGCGCCTTGGAATAGAGGCCGGCGATGTCGTCGATTTCGTCGCCGATGATGTCGCGCCGCCGCAGCGAGGTGACCACCGCGAACGCGCCCAGGTTCATGAAGGTGTACACCAACAGGTACACGAGGATGCCCTGAATACCGGTCTTGTTGGTGATGTTATCGCTCGCGATCAGGCCGAGCAGCATGTAGCCGACGTGCGAGATGGAACTGTAGGCGAGCAGGCGCTTGAGGTTGTTCTGCGACAAGGCGGCGAAGTTGCCGACGGTCATGGTGGCGACGGAAACAAACACCAGTAGCGGCAGGTATACCGGGCGCAGCGGATAGAGGCCCCAGAGAAAGATGCGCAGCAGCATCGCCCAGGCCGCGGACTTGACGGCGACCGACATGTAGCCGGTGACGCTGGTGGGCGCGCCTTCGTAAGCATCGGGCGCCCACTGATGGAAGGGTACGGCGGCGACCTTGAACAACAGGCCGGTCGCGGTGGTGATCATGGCGACGATCGCGATCGGGTCCTTGGGATTCGCGCTGTAGTGCCGCTGCAGCGCCTGCGCGATCACCTGCAGATTGGTGCTGCCGGAGAGTCCGTAGAGAAGCGAAAGACCGTAAGCGAAGATGCCGCTGGAGAACGCGCCCAGCAGCAGGTACTTCAGCGCCGCTTCGTTGGAGCGCTTGTCGCGGCGCAAGAAGCCGACGAGCACGTAGGTGGAGATGGCCATCAACTCCAGGCCGATGAACAGCAGCACCAGATCGTAGCCGCTGGCCATGCACATCATGCCGACGACGGAGAACAGGATGAGCGCGTAAAACTCGCCGTGGTGCTCGTGCTCGATCTCCAGGTAGTGCGCCGACATCAGGATGGCGATGGCGGCGCCGAGCAGGAACAGGTAAAAGAAATAAATGGAAAATCCGTCCATCAACACCGAGCCGACCACCTGCCCGCCTACGTTGGACAGGTAGGCGAAACTGCCGACCAGCGGGCGCCCGTCGGCGAAGTGGCCGAGTTGAATGCGCATGACCGCCGCGGTTGAAAAGCCCAGACCGATCAGCGCGGTGATCGCGTTCCAGCGCTTCCATTCGGCGGGCAGCATCAGGTCAATGATCAGCACGCCCAGCCCGAACAGCGAGAGCAGGATCATGGGCAGCGACAGCGCGTAATCGGTGCCGGTAAAAAATGAGGTAGGCACTAGTAGCTTCCCCTAATTCGACCGGACCGCCGCAACCGCGGCAGGCCGGGGCTTGGAACTTGTTTTCGCCGGAGCGGCCGGCTTGTTCGCCGGAACGGCCGCACTCGCCGCCGTGACGGGGGTCGCCAGCGGGTGGGTTGCCATCACCGGCTTGGCTTCATTCGGGCGCACCGTCTGCACCAACTGCGCTACCGGCTGCTGGAGAATCTGGAACATCGGCTTGGGATAAATGCCGATGAACAGCGCGGCGGCGATCAGCGGAGCGAAGGTAAGGATCTCGCGCGGCGTCAAGTCCTGCAGCTTTTCATTTTTCGGATTGGTGACCGGCCCGAAGTACACCCGCTGGTAGAGCCACAGCAGGTAGGCCGCCGCCAGGACTACTCCCGGCACCGCCCACGCCGCCCACACCTTGCTCTCGATGAACGTTCCTTGCAGGATGGTGAACTCGCCGATAAACCCATTGAGCAGCGGCAGCCCCATCGAGGAGAGAAACATGATCATGGTGATGGTGGCGTACACCGGCATGACGTTGGAGATGCCGCCGTATTCGCTGATCTCGCGCGTGTGGCGCCGCTCGTAGAGAATGCCGACGATCAAGAACAGCGCGCCGGTCGAAATCCCGTGGTTGATCTGCTGGATCACCGACCCCGCGATACCCGCCTGGTTGACCACGAAAATTCCCAGCGTGCAGAAGCCGAGGTGGCTGACCGAACTGTACGCCACCAGCTTCTTCATGTCCTTCTGCATCAGCGAGACGAGCGCACCGTAGATGATGCCAATGATGGACAGCGTAACCACGAACAGCCGCACCTTGGGATGCATGGCCACGCCCGGGAAGAACGGCAGCGAGAAGCGGATGAGGCCGTACGTTCCCATCTTCAGCAGGACGCCCGCCAGGATCACCGAGCCCGCGGTGGGCGCTTCCACGTGCGCGTCGGGCAGCCAGGTATGGAACGGGAACATCGGCACCTTGATGGCGAATCCGATGAAGAAGGCGAAGAATAGCAGGATGGCCGCCGTGCCCGTGATCTGCGGCGCCGTCTTGTACAGCTCAGGAATGGCAAAGGTGTACACGCCGGTGACGGTGTGGTGGTGGAAGTAGAGGAACAGGATGCCCAACAGCATCAGCACCGAACCGAGCAAGGTGTACAGGAAAAATTTGATCGCCGCGTAGAGCTTGCGCGGCCCTCCCCAGATGCCGATCAGCAGGTACATCGGCACCAGCATGGCTTCCCAGAAGACGAAGAACAGGAACATATCCAGCGCCATGAAGACGCCGAGCATGCCCGTCTGCAGCAACAGGAACCAGATGTAGTACTCCTTCACGCGCTCCTGGATCGCATTCCACGAGGAGAGGATGGAGATCCATCCCAGCAGCGTGGTGAGGAGAATCAGCAGGAAGCTGATGCCGTCGATGCCCAGGTTATAGCCGGCGCCGATGGAGGGAATCCAGTTGTTCGGAACGCCCTCGAGAAACTTAAACCCCGGCTGATCTTTGACCGCCCAGAACATCGGGATCAGCGGAATGGACACCGCCAGTCCGGCCAGCGCGAACATGTTCGCCAGCCAGCGAATGGCATTCTTGTTCTCCTTGGGAACAAACAGGAGGATGAAGGCGCCTACCATGGGCGTGAACAGGATGATGGAGAGGACGTGGTCGTTAAACATTTCTCTTTAGCTCTCAGCGATCGACTTTCAGCTTTCAGCCATTGAACCCATGCGGCCCGCGCAATCAGCGAGCGACGTAATAAATCACGAAACCGACAACACCGGCGACCATAACCAGCGCGTACCACTGCACCAGGCCCCACTGCACCAGGCGCACCGGGTACGACACCAGACGCGCGACAATCGCCGGCCCGTTGACCAGTACGCCGTCGATGATCCAGGTGTCCCACCACTTCGAAACCGTCGCGACGGCGCGCGTCAGCCAGCCCGCGCCGTTGACGCCGCCATCAATCACGTTGGCGTCGAATTTCCATGAAGCTTCGCCGAGACCCATGGCGCCCAGTCTTATGGGCCCGATCGGACGGCGGCCGGTGAAGGCGTAGTCGTAGATTTCGTCCACGTAGTACTTGTTGAACAGCAGCGCGTACGCCGGCGGAGCCACCGCATTGATGGGCTCGACGTATCCCTTCTCGGCTTTCGCGTAGAAGTACTTCGCACCCCACCACCCGATGAACCCCAGCGCGACCGACAGGCCCATGAGGATGTACTCGATGGCCTCGGTCTTCTCTTCCTTGCCTTCGGGCTTGGGCATGGTGGCGGCGGTTCCGGCCGTCTGCGCACCGGCCTGCTCAGCGCGCTCGCTTGCCGCGGGAAGCTGATGCTCGGCTTCGGCGGTGACGCTTTCGGTCGCAAACACCGGCTCCAGGAAGCGCTCGAAGACATCGGTTCCACCCAGCGCCTTGGGAACACCGAGAAATCCGGCAACGATGGAGAAGAACGCCAGCACCATCAGCGGCACCGTCATCGTCTTCGGCGACTCATGCACGTGATGCTCGACCTCGTGGCTCATCCGGCTCGGGCTCCAGAACGTCAGGTAGATCAGCCGGAACATGTAGAAGGCGGTCATCAGCGCGGCTATAAACCCGACATACCACAGCGGGCGAAATCCGCCACCGTGCGACGAGTACGCCTGCCACAGAATTTCATCCTTGGAGAAGAAGCCCGCCAGCGGCGGAATGCCGGCGATGGCCAGCGTTCCGATCAGCATCGTCCTGTAGGTGATTGGAATGCGGTTGGACAGATCGCCCATGTTGCGCATGTCCTGCTCGCCGCTGAGCGCGTGGATCACCGAGCCGGAACCGAGGAACAGCAGCGCTTTGAAGAACGCGTGCGTGAACACGTGGAACACACCGGCGGCAAACGCGCCCACGCCCAGCGCCATGAACATGTAGCCAAGCTGCGATACGGTGGAGTAGGCGAGCACGCGCTTGATGTCGTTTTGCACCAGCCCGATGGAAGCGGCGAAGATCGCCGTCATCGCACCGATGATGGCCACCGTCTTCATGCTGGTGGGCGCGAGCATGAACAGTGCATTGGAGCGCGCCACCATGTACACGCCGGCGGTCACCATGGTGGCCGCGTGGATCAGCGCGGAAACCGGTGTCGGGCCTTCCATGGCGTCGGGTAGCCAGACATAAAGAGGTAGCTGCGCGCTCTTGCCGCAGGCGCCGATGAACAGCATCAAGGTCGCGAAAGTGATGACCGGGTCACCCACCGCGAAGTGGCTGGTACTCAGCGTGTGGGTGATGTCGGTGAAGCGCACCGAGCCGAAGTACCAGGCGATGGTCATCATGCCCATCAGGAACCCGGCGTCACCGATGCGGTTGACGATGAATGCCTTGTTGGCGGCGGTGGAGGCGGAATGTTTCTTGAAGTAGAACCCGATCAGCAGGTAGGAGCACAAGCCCACGCCTTCCCACCCGACGAACAGCAGCGTGTAGTTGTTCCCCAATATCAGCGTAAGCATGGAGAACATGAAGAGATTCATGTAGCCGAAGAAGCGGTAATAGCCGCCCTCATGCCCCATGTAGCCGATCGAGTAAATGTGGATCAGCATGCCCACGCCGGTCACGAACAGCAGCCAGACGGCGGAGAGCGGATCAAGCAGGAAGCCGAAGTCGGCGTTGAACTGGAACGGTCCGTGCGCGCCGGGCAGAGTGACGCCGAGCTGCGCGTCGCCGGTGCCGAGCCAGGTGTAGAGGATCGTCTGGTAAGGCCCATGATTGTGCGCCGGCTGCCAGGTTTGCGTGTACTGCCACACCGCCAGGCACGACCAGGCGAACGCGATCACCACCGTGCCGACGCAGAACGCGTTGACCGCTTTCTTGTCCAGCTTGCGGCCGACGAAGAACATTACCGCCGCGCTGACGATCGGCAGCAGCGGAATGACCCAGATGTGTTCGAGAAAGAACATTTCTTAGCTCTCAGCTCTCAGCCGTCGACCGCCGACCATCGACCGTCGACCGATTACCATTTCAACAGATCCACTTCGTCCACGTTGACCGTCTCCTTGTTGCGGAAGAAGGCGATCAGAATGCCCAGGCCGACGGCGGCCTCGGCGGCGGCGTCGGTAATCACGAAGATCGAGAAGATCTGCCCGTTCAGGTTCCACAGGCGCGAGAACGCCACCAGGTTCAGGTTGACGGCGTTGAGGATCAGCTCGATCGACATCAGGATGATAACCACGTTGCGGCGCGTGACCACGCCGATGGTGCCGATGACGAACAGCGCCGCGGCGACTACGAGATAGTGAAGCGTACCGATTGGAGCCATGTGTTTCTCGTCGTTGGTCGTTGGTCGTTAGTCGTTGGTCGTTCGTCGTTCGCCAATTCTTTCCGCCGTTGGCCAACGACCATCGACCAACGGCCAACGACTGCTTTTCAAATCCTTTTCTTCGCCATGACCACCGCGCCCACAATGGCCACCAGCAGCAGCAGCGACGCGATTTCAAACGGCAGCAAGTAATTGCGGAACAGCGCCATGCCGACCTGCTGCGTGTTCATCGGCTCGGGCATCGAAACCGGGTTCACCGGAAAGATCGAGCTGCCGTGTTTGTACACGTACAGGAACAGGAACCCCAGTGCCAGGCTGGCGATAATCCCCACATGCCATTGCTGATTAAATTGCACCTCGCGCTGCGACCGCTCGATGTTCACCAGCATGATGACGAACAGGAACAGCACCATGATGCCGCCGGCGTAAAGGATGATCTGCACGCCGGCCACGAACGGCGCGTACAGCATCAGGTACAGACCGGCCAGCGCCAGCAGCGTGAAGATCAGCGACAGCGCCGAGTGCACCGGATTCTTCCGCGTGATCACCAGGATGGCGCCGACCACGGCCACCGTCGACAGCAGGTAGAAAAAGAAAGTTGGGGCAACAGGCGTCATCGCGTATACACCGTCGGTTCCGAGCCGCGCTCCATCCTGGCGCGATCGATGATGAATCCATCGCGGCTGTAGAGAGCGAATTCATAATCCTGGCTCAGTTCCAGGCAATCGGTGGAGCAGGCTTCCGCGCACAGGCCGCAGAACATGCAGCGGCTGATGTCCAGGGTGAAGCTGGTCATTTCCTTGCGTTTGGTCGCCGGGTTGCGCTCGCTCTGCACTACGATCAAATGTTCGGGGCAGGCCGTGGCGCACAGGTTACACGCGATGCACAGCGTCTCGCCCGTCTCCGGGTTGACGTTCAGGCGCGGCAGCCCGCGGTAGCGCTCCGCGATCGCCGGACGCTCCAGCGGGTACTGCTCGGTGTAGACCTCTTTCGGGTGCTGGTATTTGAACGTGACTTTCAGGCCCTTGATCAAATCCACCATGAAGACTTTGTTCAGCAGCGGAGCGATGCTCACTACACCACCCCTTTCAGCCACGCGGCGATCTCGGGACCCAAGCCGATAATTCCGGTCACCAGCAGGACGCCAAGTCCGAGCGGCAAAAGAACTTTCCAGCCGACCTTCATCAACTGGTCGAAGCGGTAACGCGGCCAGGTGGCGCGGTACCAGATGTACAGGTACATGAAGCAGGCGATTTTAAACACGAACCAAAAAATGTCCTGGATGCGGTCGCGCACCGGCGGCGCCAGCAGGATCAGCCCGACTCCGGCCAGCACCAGCCCAAATGCGTACAGGCCTATGGTCTGGATCTTCAGCAGCGGGTGCTTTGGCATGCGCATGGCGTTGAAGAAGCTGAAGAACGCGAGCGCGAGCATCACCAGTGCGGGCGCGAAGGAGAAGGCAAAGTCCACGACGCCCTGCTCAGGATGCTCCCAAAGGAACGGGATGTTGATTGCCGGGCCGTGCGTGCTGGGGAAGGGTCGCAGCCATCCGCCCAGCCAAAGGGTGATCGCGATGGAGCTGACCGCCACCATGCCCGCGTATTCGCCGAGCATAAATAAGGACCAGCGCAGCCCGCTGTACTCGGTGTGGAACCCGGCGACCAGTTCCGACTCGGCTTCCGGCAGGTCGAAGGGCGCGCGGTTGGTTTCCGCGATCATGGCCACGGCGAAGATGAAGAACGCGACCAGGCCAACCGGGAAAAACTTGAAGATAAACCATACGTGCTGCTGCGCTTGCGCCTGCACGATGCCGATCATGCTGAGCGTGCCGGAGCCGGCGCCGGAGCCGATGCCGTACGGCCCGATGCCGCCGAGCCCTGTCATGACAATCGCCGAGACCACCGCCAGGCCCATGGCGATTTCGTAGCTCACCATCTGCGCGCTGGAACGCAACGCGCCCATCAGCGGGAAATGCGAGTTCGACGCCCAGCCCGCCATCACAATCCCAAGCACGCCCAGTGACGATACGCCCAGCATGAACAGGATGCCGATGTTCATGTCGGTGACAGCGTGCGTCGGGCCGAACGGCACCACGATGAATACGCTGAAGGCGATCATCACCACCCACACCGGCGCCAGCCAGAAGATGGGCTTGTCGGCCTCGGAGGGCATGATGTCTTCTTTCGTCAGCAGCTTGATGGCATCGGCGATGGGTTGCATCAGGCCGTGCGGGCCGACGCGCATCGGCCCCAGGCGTACCTGCATGTGCGCCAGCGCCTTGCGTTCGCCCCAGTTCATCACGATGACGATGCCGGAGACGCCCGCGAAAATCACCAGGATGTAAACCAGCGCCCACAGCCAATTGCCCGCCTGGCCCGGCGTGAGGCTCGAATGCAGATAAGAGGTGACGTAATCCAGCATCAGCGGTCCACCTCGCCCAAAACGATGTCCAGCGTGCCGATCACGGCGACCACGTCGGCGACCAGCGCCCCGCGCACCATCTTGTCCAGCGCCTGCAAGTTGACGAATGACGGCGGACGCACGCGCACCCGGTAGGGCTGCGTCGAGCCGTCGCTCACCACAAAATACCCGAGCTCGCCCTTGGGCGCCTCGATCGAGACATAGACCTCGCCCACCGCCGGCTTCATGACCTTGGGCACCTTGGCCATGATGGGGCCTGCGGGAATCGAATTCACCGCTTGGTCGATGATGCGCAGCGATTGCCGCATCTCAGCGATGCGCACGATGTACCGGTCGAAGGTGTCGCCGTTTTCGCCGGTGGGAATTTCGAAATCGAACTTGTCGTACATCGAGTATGGCTGCGCCTTGCGCAGGTCCCACTTCACGCCGCCGGCGCGCAGTACCGGCCCGGTGACGCCGAAGTCGATGCAGTCCTTGCCGCTCAGCACGCCGACGCCCTTGGTGCGCTCCACCCAAATGCGGTTGGTGGTCAGCAGCTCTTCGTACTCGCCGATCTTCGGCGTGACGAACTTCACGAAGTTGTTGACGTCCTGCTCGAACCCGTCGTAGGTCTCGTACAGCGTGCCGCCGATGCGGAAGGCATGCGTCGTCAGCCGGGCGCCGCAGTACTTCTCGTAAATCTTCAGGATCTCTTCCCGGTCGCGGAAGGTGTAGAACAGCGGCGTCATGGCGCCGATGTCGAGCGCGTGCGTGCCCAGCCAAAGCTGGTGGCTCGCCATCCGGTTCAGCTCGGTGAGGACGACGCGGATGTACGCGGCGCGCGGCGGCGCCTCGATGTTCAGCAGCTTTTCCACCGCCAGGCAGTAGCCCAGCCCGTTGGAAACCGCGGCGACATAGTCCATGCGGTCCACGTACGGGTTGAACATCGTATAGGTGCGGTTCTCGGCGATCTTCTCCACCCCGCGGTGCAGGTAGCCGATCACGCACTCCGTGCCCAGCACCTTCTCGCCGTCCAGCCTCAGGATGACGCGCAACACGCCGTGCGTGGACGGGTGCTGCGGGCCCATGTTGAGCACCAACTCGTTGGCGTCGAGAAAGGTCTGGTCGGGGCCGGCGGTCTCTTGGTAAAAACCCGATTTGGTCGAATCCGTCATTGGCCGCTCTCAATGCCCAGGTTGATCTTCACCCATTCCGTGTCCTGCTGCAGGATGGGGTAGTCCTTGCGCAAGGGGTGGCCTTTCCAGCCGTCGGGCAGCAGGATACGCTTCAGGTCGGGATGACCGTCGAAACCGATGCCGAACATATCGAACACTTCCCTCTCCAGCCAGTTCGCCGTGGACCAGATCGCCACCACGCTCGGGACGGAGGCGCCGTCCTTGAGCAGCGTCTTCACGCGAATGCGCTCGTTACGCGGGAAGGAATAAAGGATCCAGACCAGATCGAACTGCTCTTCGCGCTTGGGATAGTGCACGGCGGTGATGTCGACGCAGTAGTCGAAGCCCTCGTCCTCGCGCAACAACTGCAAGGCCTCGTACACGATCGAGCCGTCCACCACCATGTAGTTCTGTCCCACGTACGTGCTGGCCTCGCGGATGCCGGAACCGAAGCGCGCCTTGAACTTGGCGACCATCTCCGATTCCCACGGCTGCGGGGTCGGCCCGGCGGGCTTGGCGGATGGCGCAGCAGCGGCCTTGGCAGCGGGCGGCGCCGCGGGTTTTTCTGCCGCCGGCTTGGACTCCGGCGGCTTGGGCTGGTCCTTGGAAGTTGTCTCGTCGGCCATTGAATTCCCTGCTCAGTCCTCACCGGTGCGGCTGCAATGGGTTGGGTCCCCTAGTTTTACCAATCAGGCGCAGCCCCTGCAACGCGCACAGCTCACATCAATCTGTGACTAATATCACTTCCGGGCTGGACATCGTTCCCGCGCAAACATCGCCCTGTGCGCTAAGTCACCCGGAGCAACGGCGGAGGGCGGGGCGTCCAGCGGCGGCGCCTACACCCATTCCAGCGCCCCCTTTTTCCAGATCCACACGTACCCCACGATCAGGATGGCCAGGAACACCAGCATCTCCACCAGTCCGAACAAGCCCAGCGCCCGGTATTGCACCGCCCATGGAAACAGGAAGATGGTCTCCACGTCGAAGACCACGAACAGGATGGCGACGATGTAAAACCGCACCGTGTAGCGGCCGCGCGCGTTGTCCACCGGGTCAATACCGCACTCGTACGGCATCAGCTTGGCTTTTTCCGGATTATTCGGCCGGACCAGCTTGCCGATCATGAGCGTCGCTGGGATCGCGATGGCGACGACGGCGACGAAGAGGAAGATGGGAACGTAGTTTTGCGGCATAACTCCCTGGACCGACCCGACGTGCACTCTGGAAAACACAACATACTACAGCCGTTTCCGCCGCCATACAAGCGAGGCGGATTACCGGTCACAGCGCCTAGTGAGCCATGAACACTCTCAATGTGCGCTTTCGGCAATCCGTCACGTCGCGGCGTGATGCCGCCGGCCCGGACGCCCGCCTTCCATCCTTTATAATCGTTGCTTTCCACATCGCAGGTTGAACCGCCTTGGCACTCGACGAAAAGATCTACCAACTCCGCCGCGACAAACTGGCCCAGATCGAAGCCCTCGGCCAGCCGGCGTACCCGCACAAGTTCGCCACCACCCACACGGTTCCACGGATCGTCGCCGATTACTCCGGCAAAACCTCCGAGGAACTCGAAGCCAACAAGGTCGAGGTGCGCATCGCCGGGCGTCTCATGGGCATTCGCCTGATGGGAAAGGCGGCTTTCGCGCACCTTCAGCAGGCCGGCCTGCGGCTGCAGATTTACGTCAAGAAGGACGCGGTCGGCGACCCTGGCTGGGAGTTGTTCAAGCTGCTCGATATCGGCGATCACATCGGCGTCCGCGGCTACCTGTTCCGCACCCGCACCGGCGAGCTCACGGTGCACGTGGAGGAGAGCACCTTCCTCGCCAAGGACCTGCTCCCGCTGCCGGAAAAATGGCACGGGCTCACCGACGTCGAGACCCGTTACCGCCAGCGCTACGTGGACCTGGTGATGAACCCCGAAGTACGCGCGGTCTTTGTGAAGCGCGCCAAGGTGGTGCAGGCGCTGCGGCGATTCTTCGACGCGCGCGGCTTCGTCGAGGTGGAAACGCCGATGATGCACCCCATCGCCGGCGGCGCGGTGGCGCGCCCGTTTATCACCCACCACAACACCCTCGACGTCGATCTTTATTTAAGGATCGCGCCCGAGTTGTACCTGAAGCGGTTGATCGTCGGCGGGATGGAGCGCGTGTACGAAATCAACCGCAACTTCCGCAACGAAGGCATCTCCACGCAGCATAACCCCGAGTTCACGATGCTCGAGTTCTACCAGGCCTACAGCGATTACCGCGACCTGATGGACCTGACCGAGGAGATGCTGCCCTTCGTGGCCCGCGAGGTGAACGGCGCGACCGTCAACACCTTCAACGGCCGCGAACTGGATTGGACCGCGTGGCAGCGGCTCTCCATGCGTGACGCGATCGTCAAGTACTGGCCAGACGCCGCCGCGCCCGCGCCGCAGTCGCCCGACTTTTCCGACGCGGCCAAGCTCGAAGCGGCCGTCAGTCGCCTCAATTCCGTCCGCGGCGAAGCGATTGGTGAGCGCGAGCGCCTCGACGGCGTCGGCCGCGAGGCAATCGAACGCGTCGAGTTCGACGGCGCCGATCTCGGCAAGACCACCGTCGCGCTGTTCGAAGCCGTCGCCGAAAAAATGCTCTTCCAGCCCACCATGATTTACGACTTTCCCAAGTCCGTCTCGCCCCTGTCGAAGGACAAGCGCGACCAGCCCGGCTGGGTCGAGCGTTTCGAGGTCTTCGTCGGCGGCCTGGAAATCGGCAACGCCTTCAGCGAGCTGAACGACCCCGAGGAGCAACTGCGGCGGTTCCAGGACCAGGTCCGCGCCCGCGCCGCCGGTGACGAGGAAGCCATGGCCGAGGTGGATTACGACTACGTCCGCGCTCTCTCCTACGGCATGCCGCCGACCGCGGGTTACGGCGTGGGAATTGATCGTGTCACGATGTTGCTGACCGACTCGCGCTCCATCCGCGACGTCATCCTATTTCCTTTGCTCCGCCCGGAAAAAGCCACAGGCCCCGCGCAGGATGCAGCGGAAGCGGATGCCGCCGCCGGCAAGAAATAGAATGTCGCGTCCGTGTTTACCACCGGGCCACCAAAATCACCGAGGCGCACCTGGAAGGGTCTCGGTGCCCTCGGTGCCTCGGTGGTTGAAACGCAAATATTTTCGTCTTGCTCCCGTTTCCGTTCGCGCTCGCCAATTTTCCATTCGCTGCTAGCTGGTTCCGGTTCGCCCCCGGTTGTTGCACAGGGTGTGTTCCTGCCTCACAGGTGCCGGTGAGCACGGTCACAGACCCTAGAGACAAGTACGCGTTAACTCATTGTCCTGCATGGCTATCAACATCGGCCTGGACATCGGCGCCGTCAGCCTCAAGCTGGCCGCCATCGGCGCGCCCGGCGATCATAGACTGTTCGATCGCCTGACCGCGAAGAATCCCGACGGCTTCTTCCGCGCCGAGTTCCCGGCTGCCTCGGCGCTTGCCGGGCATCCGCTGGTGCTGTCGCGTTACCGCCGTATCCAGGGCAGTCCGATGCAGTCCACCTTCGACCTGCTGAAGGAGTTCTACGAGCACGTGCCCGAGGAAAAGGTCGAAGGCATCCGCGTCACCGGCTCGGGCAGCGAGCTGATTGCCAAAGTCCTCGGCATATATTTCGAAAACGAATTTCGCACCGTCGCCAAGGGCGTGCGCGAGTTTTATCCCGACGTACGCACCGTCTTCGAAATGGGCGGCGAGACCTCGAAGTACGTCCGGCTCGAACCCACCGCGCAATCCAAGTATCTCGGCATCGTGGATTACCAGTCGAGCGGCGACTGCGCCGCCGGCACCGGTTCGTTCATCGACCAACAGGCCTCGCGTCTTCTCTACACCGTGGAAGAAGTCGGACCCGCAGCCTGCGGCGCCAGTTGCGCGGCGCGCGTCGCGGGACGCTGCTCGGTGTTCGCCAAGTCCGACATGATCCACGCCCAGCAGAAGGGCTACACCACCGACCAGATCTTGCGCGGCTTGTGCGACGCGGTGGCGCGCAATTTCAAATCGGCGATCGTTAAGGGCAAGCAGGTGGCGCCGCCGGTGGCGTTCGTGGGCGGCGTCGCCCTGAACCAGGGCGTGCGCAACGCCCTGCGCGACGCTTTTCAGCTCAGCGACGACGAATTCATTGTCCCCGAGTACTATTGCTGGCTGGGCGCGCTGGGCGCGGCCATTTTCGAAGCCGGCGAGACGCGCAAGCGCTCCTTCAAGCGCATTCACCAGCTCCGGCAGCACGCCGGAAAACAGACCTTCGCCTGTTCCGAACCGCTGTCCATGGAAGGCGTCCTGCTGCTGCGCGACCGGGTCGCGGACGTTACCGTTCCCGCCCAGGGCAAGATTGACGCCTACCTCGGCATTGATATCGGCTCGGTCAGCACCAACCTGGTCGCGATCGATACGCACGGCAATCTGCTGCACGAGATCTATCTGCGCACGCAGGGCCGTCCCATCGAAGTCGTGGACAAGGGGTTGGAGGAGATCGAGCAAGTGCTCGGCGACCGGTTGAACGTCCTCGGCGTCGGCACCACCGGCTCGGGGCGCGAATTGATCGGCGAACTGGTCGGCGCCGACACCGTCAACGACGAAATCACCGCCCACAAAACCGGCGCCATGCACGTCTCCGAGCGGCTCGGCATGGAGCGCGTGGACACCATCTTCGAAATTGGCGGCCAGGATTCCAAATTCATCCGCATTGACGACGGCGTCGTCGTGGATTTCACCATGAACGAAGCCTGCGCCGCCGGCACGGGATCGTTTCTCGAAGAGCAGGCGGAGAAGCTCGGCATCTCCATCAAGGGCGAGTTCGCGCAACTGGCGTTGGCTTCCACCAAGCCGGCGCGCCTGGGCGAGCGCTGCACCGTCTTCATGGAGCGCGACGTCACCAGCCTGCTGCTGAAGGGCGCCGAGGTCGGCGATCTCGCCGCCGGCCTGGCGTACTCGGTGGCGCTGAATTATCTGAACCGCGTCGTGCGCGGGCGCAAGATCGGCGGCGTCATTTTCTTCCAGGGCGGCACCGCCTACAACGACGCCGTTGCGGCCGCGTTTTCGCAGATTCTCGGCAAGCGCATCATCGTGCCGCCGCACAATGGTGTGATCGGCGCCATCGGCATGGCCCTGATCGCGCAGGAGGTCATGCAGCAGCGCGGGCGCCCGGCCAGCAAGTTCCGCGGCTACCATCTCGACCGGGTCGACTACAAAACGCGCGAGTTCGTCTGCAAGGCGTGTTCCAATTTCTGCGACATCAAGGAATTCGACATCGAGGGCCAGCGCACCTACTGGGGCGACAAGTGCTCCGACAAATTCCGCAAGCGCGCCCGCACCGACCGCAAGCCGGTGGTCGAGGACCTGATTGAATATCGCGACAAGATCCTCGAGCAGGTGCTAAAGCCGCCGGCGGGGAACCGCAAAAAAGTCGGCATCCCGCGCACCATGTTTTTCTACGATCGCTTCCCCTTCTGGTGCGCGTACATGCAGGAACTCGGTTTTGAGGTGGTGGTCTCGCCGCGCACCGACCCGGTCATCGCCACCAGCGGCGACGAACTGGCGATCGCGCAGCCCTGCTTCCCCGTCAAGGTCGCGCACGGGCATGTGCAGAAGCTGCTCGGCAGCGGCGTGGATTACGTCTTGCTCCCCAACACGCTTAACGAATATTCCGAGCAGCAGGCGGAAGAATCGCATCTTTGCCCGTGGAACCAGACGCTGCCCTTCGTGGTGCGCGCCATCCCGCAAATGGAAGCCGCGCGCGAGAAGTTCCTCGTGCCCACCGTCAACTTCCGCTACGGGCGCAAGCACGTCGAGAAGGAACTGGCGGAATTCGCCAAGACACTCGCCATCTCGCGCCGCATGAGCGACCGCGCCGTCACCGCCGCCTACGCCGCCCAGGGCGCTTTCACCGATCAGATTCTGGAAGCCGGCGCGCATGCCCTCGACGCCCTGGAGCGCAGCGGCGAACCCGCGCTCGTTCTGGTTGGCCGCTCCTACAACCTCTACGACCGCAGCATCAATTGCGACATTCCGCGCAAGCTGCGCGTGCAGTACGGCGCCAACGTCATCCCCATGGATTTTCTCGCGCTGGAGAAGGAAGACATCCGCGAGGTCAATCCCAACATGTATTGGAACTCCGGGCGCCGGATTCTGGCTGCGGCGCGCATCACGCGGCGCCGCCGCAACCTGCATGTGGTGTACATCTCGAATTTCAAGTGTGGCCCCGATTCCTACATCAAGTCGTTCATGAACGAGGCCGCCGGAAAACCGGGCCTGATGCTCCAGTTCGACGGGCATTCCAACGATGCCGGCTTCATCACGCGTTGCGAAGCCTATCTCGACAGCAAAGGATTTCTGCGATGCTCCGCCACCACCACGTAACGCGCAAGATCGGCGCCGGTCACGTGCTGGCCGGAAAAACGGTTTACATTCCCGCCATGGCGCAGGGCAGCGTGGAGGCGTTCGCGAGCGTGTTCCGCTGGCTCGGCATCGACGCCTATCCGACGCCCGCTTCCAACGATCGCACGCGCGAACTGGGCGCCAAGCACACCGCCGGCGACGAGTGTTACCCGGCGAAAGTCACCGTCGGTGACTTCCTGCGTATCACCGAACAGCCCGGCTTCGATCCCCGCCAGACCGTGTTCTTCATGGCCACCGCCGACGGCCCTTGCCGCTTCGGTCAGTACGCGCCCTTCCTGCGCAAGCTGCTCGATGAAGCCGGCTATCCCGGCGTGCAGGTCTTCTCGCCCACCAGCAAGAACGGCTACGAGGACATCGGCGAAGTTGCCGGGCCATTCCTGCGCACCTCGTGGCGCGCGCTGGTGACCGCCGACCTGCTGCGTAAGGCGCTGCTCAAGACGCGTCCTTACGAAAGCGTTGCCGGCGACGCCGACCGCGCCTATGACGAGTCCCTCGCCGACCTCTGCCGCACGATTGAAAACAGTTGTGCCGACACCAAGTGCCAGCTCAAGCAGATTGTGGGTGCCATGGAGCGTGCCCGTGAGCGCTTCCGCCGCGTTCCGGCCCGCTACGACCGCGACCTGCCGCTGATCGGCGTAGTCGGCGAAATTTTCTGCCGCCTCAACAACTTCAGCAACGACGACCTCGTGCGCAAACTCGAAGGCTATGAAGCCGAGGCATGGATCAGCGACATCATGGAGTGGATCGCCTACACCAACTCCGAACAGGCGCGCCGCCTCAAGCTGTGCGGGCGCACCTGGTCGTTCGAGATGGGCAAGACGCTACTGCGCGACCGGATTCAGCTCGCCGACGAACACGCCCTCGCCGCGCCCTTCCACGACGACGCCATCGGATACGAAGAGCCGCCCATCGAGGAGGTTCTCCGCCTTGCCGAGCCCTACCTCCCGGTGTCGGGCGTCATGGGCGAAATGGTGCTCAGCGTCGGCAAGGCCGCGTATCTTGCCAAACACGGCGCCGACGGCATCATCGACATCAGCCCCTTCACCTGCATGAACGGCATCGTCAGCGAAGCCATCTACCCGAAGCTCAGCAAGGACTACGGCGGGATTCCCATTCGCAACTTTTACTTCGATGGTACGCAGTCCGATCTCGATCGCGACCTCGGCATCTACATGGAGCTGGCGCGCTCCTACCGCGAGAAGAAAAATTGGGCGCGCCGCTACCCCGCCTACTTCGGCGCGGCCGCCGCCGACTAAGCTCCATCGATCATAATCGCCTTGGTAATTGTGACTGCACGAAAGCCGCCGGTCTTCGGCAACCGTGGCTGCGGTTTTACTGGATCCGACTTTAGGGCGCTCTGCGCAACGCCCTCACCCGTCTAGGTGCAACGCACTCGGCTCGCCATCTCTAACTGGTGGGGAAGTAGCGGTGGGAAGATGGTGAGCGCGGCAGGATTCGAACCTGCGACCCATGCCTTAAAAGGGCATTGCTCTACCAACTGAGCTACGCGCCCATATTGAATCCAATCTACCACATCCCGAAGGGTTCAGTTGATGCGCCCGCGTCGAGCTGGGATCACGACTGCCAAAACAAACAGCCACTCGTAAGTGGCTGTGCGGTCACCGGAAATCTATGGTGGGCGCTACTGGATTCGAACCAGTGACTTCCACCGTGTGAAGATGGCACTCTACCGCTGAGTTAAGCGCCCTGCCCTGCAAAATCAACCACTTGCAATTTTATCAGTCAGCGACTTGGGAACGCAAAGGAACCGCAGGCCGAATCATTCTCACGACCTCCGTTGCGCTCCAATTTGGCGGGCCTGACTACCTGCATGTACACGTCCAGCGTAATCTGCCGCTGGCATGGCGAAGTGACTCTTGCGCCGTCTTCACGTCTTCACCATTGGCCTTGAGCATCGTCGCGTAGCTGTTGCTCCACGTTTTTCTTTAACTCGCGGCTATATTAAGAGCATGTCCGGTTCTCCCCAAAACAACGGCGCGCAGACGTTGCTCATCGATGCCGATGACACGCTGTGGGAGAACAACATCTACTTCGAGCGCGCGATCGCCCATTTCATTTCGTATCTGAACCACCGCGAGTATTCGCCGCAGCAGGTGCGGGCGGTGCTGAACCAAGTGGAGCGCGAATGCATCGTCTCGCACGGATATGGGCTGCACAGCTTCGCGCACGCGCTGATGCGGACGTTCGAGCGGTTGGCGGTAGATTCGGTCACGCCGGAACAGCACCAGCGCATTCGCAGCTTCGCGCATGCCATTGCGGAGCATCCGGTGGAGATCCTGGCGGGCGTGACGGAGACCTTGGCGTACCTGACGGCGCGGCATCACCTGATCCTGATGACCAAGGGCGACATCACGGAACAGTCAGGGAAGGTGGAGCGATCGGGATTGAAGGAATATTTCGCGGCGGTGGAGATCGTGGCGGAGAAGGACGCAGGGACGTACAGCGAAGTGGTGTCCAAGTACGGGCTGGCGCACGACGCGACGTGGATGATCGGCAACAGCCCGAAGTCGGACATCAATCCGGCGCTGGCGGCGGGGTTGAACGCGGTGTTCGTGCCCCACGATCAGACCTGGATCCTGGAGCATGAGGAAGTGGCGCAGGCGCCGCAGGGGCAGATGTTGATCGTGGTGGAGAAATTTGCGGGGTTGAGGGAGCACTTTTAGGGGTCGCGGGTCGGCGGTCGACGGCAGAAGCGTTGACGATTGTCGATTGACGATTGCGTTCCACACGGAGTATTTCCGTAACCGATTGCGAGCACGCGAGTTTGAACCTATCTAGCTAATACGGGAGCGGAATCGGGAAGGGTTACGGCGTGGTACTCTCATTCTGCTCTGTGATTCTTGCTCCCGCGCGCCACGATGGGGGTTAAGAACGACAATTTTCGGCGCCTTCTCCTCACCTTCCAGGCTCTGAGCGAACTCGGCTCGGAGATGACGGCGGAGACCGACTTTGCGGAACGTGCACGCCGCATCCTTTCCTGCGTCATGGAGGCGGCGGACGCGCGCCAGGCTGCGCTGTTCGTTTTCCGCGACAAGCCCGCGGTGCTGGCGACCGTGGCCGCGCGCGGGTTCGTTTCCTTTCCCGAGCCGGCCGTCATCCCTCTCTTACCCAAGCACGTTTATGCGCTGAACAACCTGCGCGCGCCGTCGCTGATTTCGCGCGCTTCCTGGGAACAATACCTGAGTGCCAACGGTAACGTCGCGCCGGAGCTGTTCCAATGCATCACGCCGCTGCGGGTGGGCGGCAAACTGGTGGGCATGATCGCGCTGGGGCGTCGCGACGAAGACGCGGCGTACGCGGAAGACGATCTCCAGGCGATCGATATGTTGGCGCGCTACGTGGCGCTGGCGGTGCACAACCACACGCTGTCGGAATCGCTGGCGCAGAGAGCTTCCGAGCACCTGAAGCTGCTGGCGTCGGTACACGGTTTTTACGACACCGCGCTGGAAACTTTCGCCAACGCAATTGACATCAAGCACGTCAACGTTCGCGGGCACTCGCTGCGCGTGGGGCACTACGCGGCCGGGATCGCCGAAGCCATGGGTATGGAACCGTCGGACGTCTCCGGGCTGCGCGCGGCGGGATACCTGCACGACATCGGCAAGGTGGCGGTGGACAGGCGTCTATTCGCCAAGCCGAGCGCGCTGGATGAAGAAGAATTCCGCGAGATGGCGGACCACACGCTGGTGGGGTACCAGATCGTGCAGGGCGTGGCATTTCCGTGGGCCAAGGTACCCGAGGTGGTGCGCTCCCATCACGAGCGCATGGACCGCAGCGGATACCCAGACCGGCTGACGGGAGAGGACATCACGGTGCCGGCGCGGATCACCGCCGTGGCCGACAGCTTTGACGCCATGACCAGCGAGCGTCCGTACCGGCCGGGCAGGGGCGTGGGCGAGACGCTGAGCGAGATCGTGCGCATTGCGCCAGACAAGTACGATGTGAACGCGGTGCAGGCGCTGCTGGTGCAGGTGCGGCGCGACGCGGTGGGGCGCAGAGAGAATCGCTTCCTCGATGAACGCACGTTATGTGACATCGGGCCGACCGACATCGACGTGCTGGCCTCCGCGCTGAATCACAAGATCACGCATGGAAGGATTTATTCCGCGTAGTAGGCAGCCCGTAGGGGCTGGTCCGAGGGACCCTCCTCAAAGCCTCCTATCCAGCAACTTCGCAGGTCCCAATGGGTTCATAATCGGCATGGGATGGCGCTCGTTCGGAGACCCACCATGCATCGCAAGCAACTGACAATCCTGTTGATCGTTCTCGCCTTGGGCGTTTCGGCGTCGGTCTGGGCCGGCAATAAGAAAAGAGAAAAGAAGGCAACGGCGGCGGCGCAAATGCAGATGGATGCCCGGCAGCGGGCGCTGCACGCGCTCAACCGCCTGACCTTCGGGCCGCGGCCGGGCGACGTGGACCGCGTCATGGCGATGGGGCTGGACAAGTGGTTCGAGCGGCAACTGCATCCGGAAAAGATCGATGACTCGGCGCTGGAAGCGCGGCTGGAGCCGTTGCGCACGCTGCGCATGGATGCGCGGCAACTGGTGGAGAACTTCCCTCCTCCGCAGTTGATCAAGCAAGTGGCGGAGGGGCGCCGGGCGATGCCGTCGGACAAAACCGAGCGCGCGATCTACCAATCGCAGGTCGAAAAATACGAGCAGAGGCAGGAGAGCAGAGCGGCCAAAACAGAGCCCGTTAATCAGGTGGTCGACGATCAGCCAATGACGCTGACGGAAGAGCGGAGAGCGGAGCGGAGCGAGGCCCGCATGTACGCGCAGGAGCAGGCGGAAAAGATCATGGCGTTGCCGACGGCGGACCAGCGCATGCAGGCGATCCTGGCGATGGATCCGCAGCACCGCCAGATGGTGGCGCGGGCGCTTCCGCCGGAAGAACGCGAGCGGTTGATGAACTCGCTCACTCCACAACAGCGCGAGCAGTTGATGGCGATGAACAATCCGCGGCAGGTGGTCGCCACCGAGTTGATGCAGGGCAAGGTCCTGCGCGCGGCCTTCAGTGAGCGGCAACTCGACGAGGTGATGACCGATTTCTGGCTCAACCACTTCAATGTGTTTATCGGCAAGGGAGCGGATCGGTACCTGGTCGGCGAATACGAGCGCGACGTCATCCGGCCGCGCGCCCTGGGCAAGTTCCAGGACCTGCTGATGGCGACCGCGAAGAGTCCGGCGATGCTGTTTTATCTGGACAACTGGCAGAGCGTGGGGCCGCGATCGCCGGTCGGGATGGGCGAATCGCCGCGAGCGAGAAACAACGGCGGCTTCCGCCGGAATCGTCCGTTCGGCGGACCGTTTGGACGTCCGTTCCCGCCGCAACCGCGTCCGCAACAGCAGCAGCAGGCGAAGGGCAAGAAGCGGCAGCGCGGGCTGAACGAAAACTACGCGCGCGAGCTGATGGAACTGCATACCCTCGGCGTGGACGGCGGATATTCGCAGAAGGACGTCACCGAGCTGGCCCGCGTGTTCACCGGATGGACGATCAGGGAGCCGCGGCGCGGCGGCGATTTCGAGTTCAACGCGCGCATGCACGAGCCGGGAACGAAGTTCGTTCTGGGACACACCATCAAGGAACACGGCGAGGATGAAGGCAAGGAGATGCTGAAGCTGCTGGCGCATCATCCCTCGACGGCGCACTTCATCTCGAAAAAACTGGCGATGCGGTTCGTTACGGACAATCCGCCGGAAACGCTGGTAAAGCGCATGGCAGAGACGTTCTTGAAGTCGGATGGCGATATCCGGCAGGTACTGCGTACCATGTTTGACGCGCCGGAGTTCTGGGCGCCGGAGGCGTATCGCGCCAAGGTGAAAACGCCGCTGGAATTCGTAGCGTCGGCGGTGCGGGCTGGCGGCGCGGACGTCAGCAACGCCATGCCGCTGGTGCAGACTCTGAACCAGATGGGAATGCCGCTCTACGGAGCGCAGCCTCCGACCGGGTACTCGATGAAGGCTGAGACGTGGGTGAATTCGTCGGCGCTGCTGAACCGGATGAATTTTGCGTTGCGGTTCACCTCGGGACGGATGCCGGGCATAGCATTTGCGCCACAGCAAGTGCTGGGTTCGGAGGAAGCGCCCAGCGATACCAACACAGCGCTGGCGCGGCTGGAGAACGCGCTGCTGGCAGGCGATGTCTCGAAGCAAACGCACGCAACCATCCTGAAACATGCAGCGGAACCTGAGGTCACCGGGCGCGTCCTGGACGATCCGAGCAGACCGGTGAATGTGGGAGTGCTGGCGGGACTGATTTTCGGATCACCGGAATTTCAGAAAAGATAGGTCTATCGGTCTTTCGGTCATTCAGTCTATCGGTCGCCCAGTGACCGAAAGACTGATAGACCGATAGACCCGCATCGAGGCCGAACAAAATGTCCATTACACGAAGAGTATTCCTCAAGGGTGGCGCAATGGCGGTAGTGGGAACGACGGTGGTGCCGGCGTTCCTGCAGCGAGTGGCGTTCGCGTCGGAGATGGCGACGGGCAAGAAGAAGTTTATTGTCATCTTCCAGCGCGGCGCGGCGGATGGGCTGAACATCGTGGTGCCGCACGGAGAGGCGTCGTATTACGCCATGCGGCCGACGATCGCCATCCCGAGGCAGCAGGTGATCGATCTGGACGGATTTTTCGGCCTGCATCCGTCGATGTCGTCGTTCAAGCCGCTATGGGACCAGGGGCACCTGGCAATCGTGCACGCCGCCGGTTCGCCCGACCCGACACGCTCGCACTTCGACGCGCAGGATTACATGGAGTCGGGCACGCCGGGAGTGAAATCGACCGAAGATGGATGGCTGAACCGCGTGCTGCGCGACGGTTCGTGCGCGGGCAGCGAGTCCGGGCCGGGAACGCGCCTCGGAGATTCATGCCACACCGGGTCGCCATTTCGCGCCGTCGCGCTGGGCAGCGCGTTGCCGCGCATGTTAGCGGGAAGCGCGCCGGCGGTGGCAATCAGCAACGTCAACAACTTTGGCGTCGGTGGGCGCAACCCGCGGGCACAGCCTCTGGCCAACACGTTCGAAGCCATGTACGACCAGTCGGTGGACGCGGTGTTGCACGGCACCGGTCAGGAAACGTTCGACGCGGTGAAAATGCTGAAGTCGGCCGATCCGCAAAAGTACACGCCGGCACCGGGGGCGAATTATCCGCGCGGGCCGCTGGGCAATGCGCTGCGTCAGGTGGCGCAGTTGATGAAGGCGGATCTGGGAGTGGAGGTCGCGTTTTCCGATGTCGGCGGTTGGGACCACCACGTGAATGAAGGTTCGGTGCAGGGACAGATCGCGAACCGGGTGGGCGATTTGTCGCAGGCGATGGCCGCGTTGTGGACGGATTTGGGGAACCTGGCGGAAGAGACGGTGGTGGTGACGATGTCGGAATTCGGGCGCACCGCGCGCGAGAACGGAAATCGCGGCACGGATCACGGCCATGCCAACGTGATGTTCATCATGGGCGGGCCGGTGCGCGGAAGGCGCGTATACGGGCGCTGGCCTGGATTGGCGCCGGAACATCTTAACGAAGGCCGCGACTTGGCTCTGACCACCGATTTCCGCACCGTGCTGAGCGAGGTCGTGTACCGGCACCTCGGCAATCGCAATCTGGGCACGGTGTTTCCGGGATTTGACGCGAATCCCGGATCATTCCTGAAGTGTCTCGTCTAGGTCACTGCACTTAGAGCATTTTCATATTTTTTGTAGACCATAACCGCAGTGGGAGAACCAGGCGATCGCGTTGGCAGCCGTGATGGCATTGAGGGCCGCCGCAGATCATTCGAGTAAGCTCGCGCCATGTGTCGCGCGGACAATCGCCACTCAGCACCTTACCCCAATCAATCGGTCTACAGGTTTACTGAAAAGGCTCTAGCCACAGAGGACACAGAGGAAGGAACGCGTCGCCGAATCGCCGGTTGATCGGCCGCGTCCAGAGCGCAATCGGGAATTCGCGATTCAATGATTTTTCGCCTCCGTGTCCCTTGCGGCTGATTCCTGGAGGCCGGCTTTAATTCGCTGTTCCACGGACAACAAAGCAGGGGCACGTTTGTGCCCCTTGCGCAATTGTCTGGGTGTAGTGGGTTAACGCTGCTGCGCGTCGTGCTTCTGGCGGTAGATCTGGCGGGACAGCGCGTTCTGCTGCCGCAAAATCCTCTGCCGCTCCTGCGGAGTAAAGTTGCCGTCCGCCTTCATGCGCCGCTCTTCGCGGTTGATCCTGGCTTCGTTCCGCTCCAGGCGGGCGCCTTCGCGCGGGGTCAGCGAACCGCTCCTGACTCCCTGGGCGATGCGCCGCTGCTGATTATGCTTGCGCTGCTGGATGGGGCCGGGCTTCACGTCCTGCGCGAACACGGCCGGAACTAACAGACCCGCTGCAATAACGGAAAGAACTATTTTCGAAAACTTCATGTGCTCCTCCGATTCGATCCTCGCCAGTCTGATTACTCTGGCGTGCTATTACATGAAACACGGACACGCACGCGTAGTTTTGTGGAAATCATGAGGCATGATTGCGTCGGCACCCACGTGGTACATGCCCGAAAGTGTAGAGAGGTGAAGACGCACATCGGCCAGGAGCGGGCGCCTGTGGGGCGCCAGTGCGTCTTGCGTTGCTACAGGCCGGCTTCGATGCGGGCGCGGGGGTCGAGGTAGTCGCGCAAAGCGTCGCCGATGAAGTTGAAGGAGAGCACGGCGAGCATCACGGCGACAGCCGGGAACAAGACCAAGTGTGGCGCGTCGAACAAGTGCGAGCGGCCGTCGTTGAGCATGGAACCCCAACTGGCGGCGGGCGGCGGAACGCCGAGCCCGAGGAAGCTCATGGTGGCTTCGGCGAGGATGGCGCCGGCCATGCCGATGGCGGCCTGCACGATGACGGGCTGGATCATGTTGGGCAGGATGTGCCGGGTGACGACGCGCCAGTCGCTGGCGCCGAGAGCGCGCGCGGCCTCCACGAATTCGCGCTCGCGCGTGGCCAGTACCTGGGCGCGGACCAAGCGCGCGTAGCCAACCCATCCGCCGATGGACAGCGCCAGAATCAGGTTGAACATCCCAGGGCCGAGAAAGGCGACGAAGGCAATCGCCAACAGAATTCCGGGGAATGAAAGGAACGCGTTCATCACCACAATGTTGACAAATCGGTCCACGCGTCCACCGTAGTAACCGGCAATGCATCCGACAATCAAGCCGAAAAAGAGCGCGACTGAAACGACGCTGGAGCCGACCAGCATGGAAATGCGCGCGCCGTAGATGATGCGGGAGAGGATGTCGCGGCCGAGTTCGTCGGTGCCGAACCAGTGCGCCGCCGATGGGCCGGACAGCCGCGCTGGAAGATCGATGTGCGCGGGATCCTGGGGAGCGATCCACGGGGCAAAAATGGCGAGCACGGCGAAGATGGCGACCAGGACGACCCCCACGGCGGCGAGCGGGTTCAACCGCATGGCGCGCAGCAGGCGTCGGGCGGCGCGCGGTGTCGCCGGCATGCTCGAGGGAGAGGTCGCAACTGTGGCCATGCGCTAGGGTTGTACTTGCTGGAGTCTCAGTTTCGGTTTCGTTTCGGCTCCAGTTTACTTCACTTCTGCTCTTGCTCTGTCGACATGGCGGTGATCGCTCCACAATCGGAGTACACGGCACTGCCAGCCCCGCAGGGGCGGCATAGGATAGCCCGGCACGTGAGTGCCGGGAAAGGTGCCATAAAATGATTTGAGTCCCGTAGGGACGGCACGACGGAGAAGGTGTGAATGCGTACTGCGCTGATCAGTTGCTGTTTCGTGGCGTTCGCGGCGACGTATTGCCTCGCCGGCGTGGAATTTGTGGCGCAGACGCGCAGCGATGGCGGCGGCGACGTCACCGTGCACGCCTTTGTCAGCGGGTCGCGGGCGAAGGTGGTGTTCGTGGAAAGCGAGGCGGAGATTTACGCCACCGGCGACTACATGCTCTCGCCCGACGAGGGCAAGACGCTGTACCTGGTCAGCCCGGCTACCAGGACGTACACCAAGTACGACGTGCAGGCCATGATGGCGGGCATGGGCGGCATGGTGCAGGGCATGCGCGGCATGATGAAAGTCACTTTCGAATCGCCCAAGATCGAAAAGTTGCTGGAGCAGGACGGCGGAGTGATTGCGGGGCTGCCGACACGTCGTTATCGCTATCGCACCAGTTACACGGTCAGCATGCACATCACCGGGGCGAAGAAAGTGTCCACGGTGATGGAGGAAGACATCTGGACGACCGAGCAACTGGCCGATCCGGCGCTGAAGGTCTGGCTCAAGCAGGACCCTCCGAGCACCGGCGACGAGCAGGTGGACAATATGATCCGCGCCGAGATGAGCAAGGTACAAGGCTTCCCGCTGAAGCGCGTAACGGTGACTCGCACGACTGACGCCACCGGCGAACACAGCAACCGCAGCGAGATGAACGTGCTGGAAGTAAAGCAGGTCAGGGTACCGGAGGCGGAGTTTGCCATGCCGCGGGGCTACACAGAAGTGCCGCCGAAGAGGGCGATCGAGGAGTAAGCAAAGCCGGAATATGTTTCGCCATCTCCCGAAATTCTGCGTTGCGGTTCTGCTCTTTGCATCCCTCGCGGCTACCGCGCAAGGCACGCCGAGCGCGGCATCCGAGCCGCAACCGCCGCCGGACGCCAAAGAAATCGTCAGCCAAGCGCTGCGGCTGGACGAGCGAAACTTCGAGCTGGCGCGGAACTACACCTGCGAGCAGCGGACCGCGCTGAAGGTCCTGGATCGACGCGGCGCCACCAAGCGGGACGAGACGAACACGTACGAGATCACCATCCTTTACCAGGAACCCTACGGCCGGCGCATCCTGCACAACGACAAGCCGCTGAGCGGCAAAGACGAGAAGAAGGAACAGGACAAACTGGACAAGTTTGTCGCCGCCCACAAGAACGAGACCGAGAAAGACCGCGAGAAGCGCCTCGCAAAACAGGAGCGGGCCCGTCGCGAGTCGCGGGCATTTGTTGCGGACATCCTGAACGCCTACGACTTTCGGCTGCTCGGCGAGGAGTCGGTAGACGGCAGAGCCACCTACGTGGTCGAGGCGAATCCTCGGAAGGACTTTCGCCCCACCCAGCCCCATGCCGACATCCTGTCGAAGCTTCGCGGAACCATGTGGATCGACAAAGAAGACTATCACTGGGCCAGAGTGGAGGCCGAGAGCCTGGAAACGATCTCCTGGGGCCTCTTTCTTCTGCGAATTCACAAAGGATCGCAGTTATCGTTCCGGCAGGTGCGCGTCAACAACGAGATCTGGCTGCCGCAGAGAATTCAGGTCAATGCCAGCTCGCGATTCGCTTTGCTGTTCAGTAGCGCCTTCCAATGGGAAACCACCTTTTCCAGTTACAAGAAATTCAGGGCCGAAACACAGATTCTGCCCGGCGTGCAAGAGCCCGAGCCACAGCAGCCGCAGTGAGATGAACGTGCTGCACTTCGGCTGCATGCCAGGGCAGAGTCTTCCCACACCAGTAAAGGCGGCTGGTGTGGAGCACCCAGCGAGCGGCTTCACGTGACGCCTAACGCCGGAGCTGTCAAACGCCAGTAATGCGGCCTAACCAGCCGCCGACGATGAGGCTGCGACGTCCAGCGGTTGCGGCTTGGCGCCCTTGATCAGGAGCCACAGCATGATCGCCATCTCCCCGAGGAGGGCGGGGAAGGCAATGTTAGAGACCCTATCCTCGTATTGCGGTAACAGTAAGCCCGTAGAGCTAATGGTCAGATAGGCGACGCCGTTGACGATCAGCCAGACGCCCAGGAAGCGGGGCAGGAAGCGCGACCTGTACACCAG
>JAIQFM010000196.1 GCA_020073285.1 Terriglobia bacterium
GACGGGGGTTATGGATACGCGTCCCATCGCGCCGCCAATTTCCGGCCCCACCGAGCGCGTTACGCTCTATGTCGCCAACGACAGCGACGGCATGCTGCACCGGCAGGACACGATCATCGCCGTTCCGGGCGACCCCAACGAGCGTGCCCGCCAACTACTGCGGGCGCTGCTCTCCGTCTACCTGGAGAAAAAATCATCGCACCCGCTGGGCAGCGGCGCCGACGTGAAGTACGTCTTCCTGGTCAAACCCAACATGGCGATTGTGGACACCAACGCGGCGTTCGCCGACACGCACCGCTCCGGCATCCTGGTGGAACAGCTTACGGTCGCCTCCATCGCGCGCACGCTCGCCGCTAATTTTCCGGGCACGATTCGCGTGAAAATCCTGGTGGAAGGCAAGGAGCGCGAAACCTTGGCCGGCCATGCGGATCTCGCCGATTTCTACGACACCGCCGCGGGCGACCAATTTCCGGTGGCTCAGTGACCGTTCCTCCGATCGCCTGATCACCCGATTTTCTTCCACTTCTCCAATTCCCCAATTCGGTAATTCTCAATCGTAATTGACTCCTCTCCCCGCCTCTCTTACCCTGTCGAGTGCCCCCCATGACGCTCCAACAAGCCTCCCGCCTGCGTGTCGCCGAGGACATCACGGAGCTGGTCGGCGAAACGCCGATGCTGCATCTGCGTAAACTGCCGCCGCCCGGCGTGGCCGACGTTTACGCTAAGCTCGAGTACCTGAACCCCGGCGGCAGCATCAAAGACCGCGCCGCCATCGGCATCATCAAGCGCGCCGAGGCGGAAGGCCGCCTCCATCCCGGCTCCACCATTCTGGAAGCCACTGCCGGCAACACGGGGATCGGCTTGGCGCTGATCGGCGTCAATCGCGGATACCGCGTCATCGTCTGCATTCCACAGAAGTTCGCGAAAGAAAAGGTGGTGCTCATGCAGGCGCTCGGCGCCGAGGTCATTCGCACCCCCGACGACGAAGGCATGGCGGGCGCCATCCGACGCGCGCAGGAACTGGCAGCCAAGGTTCCAGGCTCGTTCCTGGCCGGTCAGTTTTCCAACCCGGCCAATCCCGACTACCACTACGAAACCACCGCCCGCGAAATCTGGGAGCAGATGCAGGAGAAGGTTGACGCCGTGGTGCTCGGCGCGGGCACAGGCGGCACCTTTACCGGCGTAGCCCGCTTCGTGAAGGAGCGCAATCCGCGCGCGCTGGCTTACTTGGTCGAGTCGCAAGGATCCATTTATGGCGGCGGACAGCCCGGCGATCACAAGGTCGAGGGCATCGGCTCCAGCTTCATCCCGGAAACCGCGGACATGAAGCTGGCCGACGAGGTGATCACCGCCAATGATCCGGAGTCGTTTGAGATGACCCGCCGTCTGGCGCGCGAAGAAGGCGTTTTTGCCGGTTCCAGCGGCGGCGCCGCCATCTGGGCCGCTATCGAGGTCGCGAAGAAACTCGGCCCCGGCAAGCGCGTCGTCACCGTGATCCCTGATTCCGCCGAGCGCTATTTATCGAAGAACATTTTCGAGGGACCGTAGGAATTTCGTAAGTTGGTAATTTGGTGATTTGGTAATTTAAAAACCGCCGGGACTGGCACGTGCGCCAGCGCAAATTACCGAATTACGAAATTACTAAATTACGAAATCAGTTCCAGCGTAGCGCCCCAATCTCATTCCGAAAGCAAATATGGCTAAGCAGACGCACCGCGGCTTCTCCACTCTCGCCATCCACGCCGGGCAGGAACCCGAACCGCTTACCGGCGCCGTTTCCGTGCCCATCTACGCGACTTCTACTTACGTGCAGGACGAGCTCGGAAAGCCGCGTCTCGGCTACGAATACGCGCGTGTCACGAATCCCACGCGCGACCGCCTGCAAGAGAGCCTGGCAGCGTTGGAGGGCGGAGCCTCATCGCGCGTGTTCGCCAGCGGCATGGCGGCCATCAACGCCATCTGCACCATGATGAAAGCCGGCGACCACCTCGTCTGCTCGCATAACGTCTACGGCGGCGTGCCGCGACTCTTCAATCAGATTCTGACCAACTACGGCCTCGAGTTCGCCTACGTTGATACTTCCAATCTGCGTGCAGTGGAAAAAGCGATCCGCAAGAACACACGATACGTTTACGTCGAAACGCCCACCAACCCGCTGATGACGATCAGCGACATCGCCGCCATCTGCGATCTCGCCCACCGCCGCCGCGCCGAAGTGATCGTGGACAACACCTTCATGTCGCCGTATTTCCAGCGGCCCATCGAACTCGGCGCCGACATGGTGGTGCACTCCACCACCAAGTTTCTCAACGGCCACAGCGACGGCCTGGGCGGAGTGGTCGTCTGCACGAAAGCGGAGCAGGCCGAGCAGCTTGCGTTCATCCAGAAATCCGCGGGCGCCATCATGTCTCCATTCGAATGCTGGCTGGTGCTGCGTGGCGTCAAGACGCTGGGCGTGCGCATGCAGCGCCACGATGAAAACGGGCGCCGTATCGCCGAATACCTTGTCGGCCACAAGAAAGTGAAGGCGGTCTTCTATCCCGGCCTGTCGAACCATCCGCAACACGAACTGGCAAGAAAACAGATGTCCGGCTTCGGCTCCATGATCACCTTCGAAACCGGCTCGCTCGGAAATGCCAAACGCCTGCTGAAAAAATGTAAAGGCACGCTTTCATTGGGCGAATCGCTCGGCGGTGTCGAAACTCTCATCTCGCACCCGGCGACCATGACCCATGCCGCGCTCGGCGAGAAGGGAAGACGCGCCATCGGCATTACCGACGGCATGGTGCGCATTTCGGTGGGGATCGAGGACGTGGAGGACATTATCGCGGACCTGGATGTTGCGCTCAGCGCAATCTGATTGCTGTAGCGCGGAAATTTGAGAGCTGGTCATTCCGACGCTGTATAGCGTTTTCTGAGTTGACGTAGCCACAAAGGAATAACCCAGGATCCTTCGACTCGGGTTTCCCGCGCTCGACCACCCCAGCACACGAAAGGCAGGCGTGCTGGGGACCCCGGCAAAAGCGCGCGGGAGCCCTCCCTCGCTCAGGATGACATCAGAGTACGTCAACTGTGGAACTGTTCTCGCTAGCGAAGCGACAGGGAGGAATCTGCTTTTCTGAAACTGAAACCGAAACGGAAACTTACCTCCTGAAGTGCTGCAAAATCGCTTCCGCTTGCGGTTTGCTCACCACCGACGACAGCGCCGCCGCGTCCGCTTCCTTCACCGCCTGTACGCTGCCGAAATGTTGCAGCAGACGCCGTGTCGTGCCCTCTCCGACTCCGGGAATCTTCAGCAGTTCCGTGTTGCGGTCGCGCATCTCGCGGCGCTTGCGATGGAAGGTCACGGCAAACCGGTGGGCCTCGTCGCGAATGAGCTGCACCAGGTGCAGCACCGGCGAATGATGGTCGAGTACCACCGGCTCGTCCTCCTGCCCGTGGACGTAGATGATCTCCTCGCGCTTGGCGATGGCGGCCAGCGGCTGATTGGTGATCTCCAGCGACTCCAGCGCCTCCGCCGCCGCGTGCAGTTGCCCTAGCCCGCCATCAACCAGCACCAGGCTCGGCATCTTGCCATTCGATCCGGGGTCCCCATCGCGCGCGTTCTTTGCACGCGATGGGGTGGTCGATCCGGGGTCCCCATCGCGCGCGTTTTTTGCGCGTGATGGGGTGGTCTCCTCCTGCACGCGCTTGTAGCGGCGCGTTACCACCTCGCGCATGGAGGCGAAATCGTCCACGCCTTCGACCGAGCGGATGATGAATTTGCGATAGTCGCTCTTCTTCATCTTGCCGTCTTCCCACACCACCATGGACGCCACCGTCTCCGCCCCCTGGATATGCGAGATGTCGAAGCACTCGATCCGCCGCGGCAATTCCGGCAATGTAAGCGCATCCTGCAACGCCGCCTGGATGACCTTCGTGGCCGGTCTCATCACCCGGAAGCGCTGGTCGAACGATTGCTTCGCGTTCTGCCCGGCCAGGTCGATGAGCGAGCGCTTTTCTCCGCGCTGCGGGACGATGATCTGCACCTTGTGCCGACAGTTCTCCGACAGCAGCTCTTCCAGGCTCTCGCGATCTTCGAAATCCACCGGCACGAAAATCTCGCGTGGGACGTATTGCTGCTCGATGAACACCTGCTTCAGCAGCGCCGAGAAAAATTCGCCCGGGATGAACTCGCCCGTCTCGCCCGCCAGCGTTGCCGGCAAGTCTTCCCAGAAGAATTCCCGGCGGTCGAGCACGCGCCCGCCGCGCATGTGGAACAGGTTGACCGCCAGCATCTGGTTTTCCCAGTGATAGCCGAAGACGTCGGCGTCGCTGCCCTCGACGGCCGCCATGCGCTGCTTGTCCTGCAACTGTTCGACGGTGGAGATCAGGTCGCGATACTTGCCCGCCAGCTCGTACTGCTGGTTCTCGGCGGCGGCTTCCATGCGTTCCCGCAACGAGCGCGAAAGCTCCGTCTGCCGGCCTTCCAGGAACAACTTCACGTCGCGCACCGCCTCCTCGTACGCCGCGAGCGTGGTCAGCCCCTCGACGCACGGCCCCAGGCAGCGCCCGATGTAGTACTGCAGGCAGGGCCGAGGATGAAACCGGTTCAGGTCCACCTTGCAACTGGGGATCAAAAAGTGCCGGTGGATCAGATCCAAGATCCGGTACGCCAGGTTGGCAGGGAAGTACGGCCCGTAGTACAAGCTGCCGTCCTTCTTCAACCTTCGCGTCACATATACCCGCGGAAACCGTTCACCCAGCGTGAGCTTCACGTACGGGTAGGTCTTGTCGTCGCGCAGCAGGATATTGAACCGCGGCTGTTTTTGCTTGATCAGGTTGTTCTCAAGCGCCAGCGCCTCCTTTTCGTTGTCGACCACGATGTAGTCAAGGTCCACCGCCTCGCGTAGCAGGCTGTCCGTCTTGGCGTCCTCCGCCCGGCCCTCGACAAAGTAGCTGCGCACCCGGCTCCGCAGGTTCTTCGCCTTCCCGACGTAAATCACCTTGCCCTCGGCGTTCTTGTACAGGTACACGCCGGCCTGGGTGGGAAGGCTGCGGATTTTTTCGTGCAGATCCACGGAGTGTTCGAGGGGGCAGAAGCCTTTTGAGGAATGTTACCAGAGCCGCGCCCGGTAAAAATTCTACGCGCTCTCCCAGGATTGCCTGCCGCAACCCGAGGCATTCCCCCGGCAGTAGCTGGAAATAGTCGGCAAATAAAGCACTTACGCCGGGCCATAACCTCCGAGTAAATGGCAGTTGGCTTGCTCTTTTAGAAGCGCCGTCACTTTCGCGTGCGGCTCTGTGGATCGCAGCCGGGTTGCGTCAGTGCAGTCGAGCTGCTGCAAACATAAGGAGTCCCCATGAACCGTATTTCCGCTTTCGCCTTGGTGTTGGCCGCCAGCCTCCCATTCAGCGTCGGCTGCGCGACCAAGAAGTACGTCCGCAACGAGGTCGCACCCACCGTCAACAAAGTCAACGAACTGGATGACCTGACGGCGAAGAATACGCGCGACATCCGCGACGTGGACTCGCGCGCAAAGCAAGGCATCGAGTCGGTGCAGTCCAAGGCCGCTGCTGCCGATCAAAAGGCGATGGCCGCCGGACAGTCCGCCGACCAGGCCCAGAACCTGGCCAACCAAGCCGCCAATCGCGCCGACAGCCTCACCGGAACCGTCGCCAACCTGGACAACTATCGCCCGGTGGTGGAAACCGCCGTGCATTTCGGCTTCGACCGGTACAACCTGATGCCCAAGGCGAAGAAGGCGCTGGATGAGCTCGGCACCGAGCTGCCCAACGCCAAACACTTCATTGTGGTAGTGGACGGCAACACCGACTCGGTCGGCCCCGCGGAATACAATTACGTGTTGAGCAAGCGGCGCGCCGACTCCGTCATTCAATACCTGGTCACTAAGTATCAGGTTCCGGCGTACAAGATTTACATCATCGGCTTGGGCAAGGATCAGCCGGTCGCCTCGAACAAGAGCACCACGGGGCGCGCCCAGAACCGCCGTGTGGACGTACGCTTGATGACTAACATCAACGAGCAGGCGCCGACCTCAGCTTCCACCGCTTCCACCAGGCTCCCCGAGCAGCGGTGACAAAGTGCGAGTTGTAGGTTTCGAGTTCTGAGCTGAAATGCGGTAGCTAAAAACCGAAAACCTTTTTCCCTCCCCCGGGAACCACGCAGAAGGGCCGTCCTACCGAGGACGGCCTTTTTTGGGTTCGCTACTTGTGTCGCTGTTCGGGGTTATGTTTGTTCGGAAGGAAGCGCTAAAATTGTCGTAATGCTGCGCTCCATTACATCTCAGATCGTGTTGTTCGTGGCCTTCTGTTGCGGCCCTGGGTTTGCTCAGCAGGCTCCGGCACCCGATTCGCAGCTTCCCGAGGCTCCCCAGCAGCAGCCGCAGGAACAGCCGCCGCAAACCCCGTCGCAACCGCCGCCCTCGCAGAACCCAGAGAAGAAACCGGAATCCAAGATTAAGAAGACCCTGAAGCGCGGCGCGCCCAACTGCATCCACGTCGGTGGATTGGGAAAATGCAAAGAAAGTAGCGCTGAAGACGACGAGCAGAACGAACCGCAGCAGCCGCGGGTTCCCCAGAACCAGCCGCTGCCGCGCTCGTCCGATCCCAACGAAAGCTCCAGCAAGGAAACGCAGTTTCCGCTGACTCCGCCCGCGGGCGAGACAGGCGGCGCCGGCGATGTCCAGGAGCTACATCCCTACAATCCCCACCAGGCGGACAAGGACGTCGATGTTGGGGATTTCTATTTCAAGCGCAACAACTATCGTGCCGCCGAATCGCGCTATGCGGAGGCGCTGGAATACATGCCGAACCACGCCGCCGCTACTTATAAGCTGGCGGAAGCGCAGGAAAAATTGGGCAAGACGGTGGATGCGCGAGCCAACTACCAGAAGTATCTGAACATCCTGCCGAAGGGCGAGTTCGCCGAGCTGGCGAGAAAAGCGCTGGCGCGCCTCGACGCCCAGGCCAAATCGGCGCCGCCTACTTCTCCACCCGCTCAAAAGCCCCAGTAGAGGCATTCACCGCAACCCTCAGCTTCGCTTCCGACGGACTGCTTCCGTAGATCACGTGCCAGGTCAGCACATTCTCCCTCGGGTTCCAATCGAGCAGATAGACGATCGGCTGCTTGGGATCCGCCTTGGTCAGCTTCTCGCCGCCGTGCCGCTGCGCGACTTCGAATGCCTTGTCGGAATCGATCTTGAGGAACGCCGGATCGAATACCTGCGTGGAACTGTTGGTCGGACTGTAGGTGTCTTCCGTGCCGGAGCTGATGCCCGCCGGTGGCGCGTCCTCGGAGTGAACCCCGGACCAGAGGTGTGCC
>JAIQFM010000197.1 GCA_020073285.1 Terriglobia bacterium
GAAGAACACGGGGCCAAAGAAGGCGTTGCACAGGGAGCGGAGCGGTCCGACAACGGTTTTGCGCGCCGGCGTGGCGGCAGTGAACACGCCCGCCAGGTAAGACCCAGTGATGGCGGCCATTCCGCCGAGGTAGGCGGCAGCAAAGGCGAAAAGAAAAGCGAGCGCCAGCGCCGCCGAGGAAGTGGCGTGATTGCCGCTCGATCGTTCCGAGCGATGGAGAACAAAGCGCACCAGTCGCGGACCGAGGGCAAAGGCGATGACCAGAAAAAGCGCCATGCGCGCGACGGGGAACGCGGCGCCGGCCAGCCCGGAAGACAGGTGAGCGGCGTGCGAGGAGATCGCGATTACGATGGAAAGCACAATCAGGCCAAGGACATCATCAATCACCGCCGCACCGAGAATGGTAGCGCCGGCACGGGAGCGCATCTTGCCAAGATTGAGCAGCGTCTGGGCGGTGATGGTGACACTGGTGGCGGTCAGGACGGTGCCGATGAAAATGGCTTCAGGCCATCCGAAGCCGACGATGCGCGCAACCAGAGCGCCGCCGGCCATGGGCAGAAGGACGCCCCCCATGGCGGCCCAGAATGCGGAAGCGACGCTGGCGCGCAGAAGACGAACGTCGGTTTCGAGTCCGGCGAGAAACATGAGCGCAACCACACCCAGTTGCGCCAGCACCTGAAATACCGCCGGCAGCGAAGCGGCGTTTGCGTTGGAAGAAGAGAACCAGGAGAAGTGCCAGATGTTCAGAATAGTGGGGCCAAGAACGACACCCGCGGCGAGCTCGCCGAGGACCAGCGGCAAGCTAAGGCGCGAACCCATGTGAGCCATTGCCTTGGCGAACAGGATCAGCACGGCGATGAACAACAAGCATTGTAGCGACGTGTCCATCGAGCCTCCGTTCAGCGTTTGGCGCGAAAGGCCTTCAGGCCCGAAGATGCCAACACGGCGCCAATGCAACCGACGAGTACGGGCAGCGGCGGCGCGCCGAAACGCAAAATCAGAACACCCCCGATTAACACGGCAAAGGCCAGCGTTACGCGGTCGTTTTTCAAGATGGTGAGAAAGTTCGGCATGTGTTGCCCTGGATCTTCTCCTTTCGCGCCGTCCCTACGGGACTCTGGCGTTTTTTGCTTTATCCCCCAGGGCTGCGCCCTGGGCTACCAGCGTTCGCCCCTGCGGGGCTTTGGCGCTTCGCGCCTCGGTCACGACTGAAGTCATAACCTGCCGCTCGGGGCCGAACTCAGGTCGTGCCGTGCCTACGGGACCCGCGTCACGGCGGCGGTCATTCCCTCAGTCCCTCAGCGCACGCGCAGCAGCAACGCAAACAGCATGGCAGCCATCCCGGTTGCGCCGAGCCACAGGATGGGACGGCTAAACGTTTTGTAAAACCAGGGCCGGGCGATGCCATCGCGCTCGCGCTGGCGTTCGTGCCGGAGCAGTTGCGCGATCAGACGGCGCTCGTCCAGCGTGCCGGCACATTCCAGCGCGCGGCGCGCCAATTCATATCCCTTGGCCGGGACGCGCAGAGTGAAGTAAAGCTGCGCCAGCTTGAATTGCGCGTGAAAATTCCCCGGCTCAAGATCGGAGGCGCGCGTCAGATGGTCAATCGCAGGGTAAATCCGGCAGGTCATCGCGTAGGCAACCCCGAGAGCGACGTGCAGATCGGGGGAATTCGGGGCGTGTTCCAGGGCGGAGTTCAGCGCCACCACGGCAGCGGCGGGTTCGCCCAGGCTGAGTTGCTCCAAGCCTTCATGAAAACGCTGCAACGCCGGAACAGAAAGTGGGTTGGTGAAGCGTGGAGCCAACTCCATGGAAGCGTCGCAGGTGACGGAAGTGTCCATTGTGTTCATCGGGTCCCCCTTTCCTAAAGTGCGGCGACGCCGCGTTCCTCGTTGCGGATGCGAATGACCTCATCCACCTTGGAGAGAAAAATCTTGCCATCACCGATCTTGCCGCTGCGGGCGGTCTGGATGATGGTTTCCACGGCGGAATCAACGAGGTTATCGGGCAAAACCAGCTCGATTTTGATCTTGGGGATGAGGTCCACGCTGTATTCGCGGCCGCGATAATTCTCGGTGTGGCCTTTCTGACGGCCGTGGCCGCGGACCTCGGAGACGGTCATGCCTTCGACGCCCAGTTGACTCAGGGCGTCTTTCACGAACTCGAATTTGTTCATCTGGACGATCGCTTCGACTTTCACCATTCGATTGCCTCCTGGGCAGATGTGAACTGTTGCAATGGAAAACCAGCCGGAGCGCTCGCTCGGCGCCCCGGCCGCCAAGAAGTCAGTCGCCGCTGCCGAAGGAGGGAGCAACGACCGACACTCCTCCATAGGTCGTAGGCGCTTCCTTGGGCGCAACCGTCGTGCGCTGCATCTTCAACACGAACTCGGGATAGCCGAGGGACCCCATCTCCGGAATGTCAAGACCTTCCAGTTCGGTTTCCGGCGAAACGCGCTGTCCGACCAGCCAGTCGACCAGGGCGTTGAAGGCAAACGAGAGACTGAAGACGAAGCCGATCAGAGTGACGACACCAATGAGCTGCGCAATGAGCTGGGAGGGGTCGCCATAGAACAGGCCGCGGACCGGACCGCTGACGCCGTTCCAGCCACCGCCGTAGTTGGTGGAGCCGTCGGCGAAGAGCCCAACGGAAATGACACCCCAGATCCCGTTGACGCCGTGGACGGAGATGGCGCCGACCGGATCGTCGATTTTGGCGACACGCTCGAAGAACTCGCAGCTCAAGCAAACGAGCACGCCGGCGATGAGGCCGATGATGGCGGCACCGACGGTGCTGACAAATCCGGAGGGTGCAGTAATGGCCACCAAGCCGGCGAGCAGGCCGTTGCCCACCATGGAAGCGTCGGGCTTGCCATAGCGCCGCCACATATAAAAGATGGCGCCGAAGGAGCCGGTGCAACCGGCCAGCATGGTGTTGACGGCAATGGTGGCGATGCGCAGATTGCCGTTGCCGGAGGCGCCGAGGGTGCTGCCGGGATTGAAGCCGAACCAGCCGAAGGCGAGGATGAAACAGCCGGCGAGCACGAGGACAATGTCGTGGCCGGGGATGGCGTTGGCCGAGCCGTCGCGGTTGTACTTGCCGATGCGCGGACCGATGAGCATGGCCGCCGCCAGGGCGGTGATGCCACCGACGGCGTGCACCACACCGGATCCGGCAAAATCGACGTAGCCGTGGCCCAAGCCAAAGTTGGCGCCCAACTGGGAGAGCCAGCCGCCGCCCCATGCCCAGTTGGCGAAGAGCGGGTAGGTGAAGGCACCCATGAGCACCGAGCAAAACGCGAAAGCGGCAAACTTCCAGCGCTCAGCGGCCGAGCCAGTGACGATAGTCAAAGCGGTGTCCATGAAGACCATCTGGAAGAGGAACAGAACCATCACGCCGACATCGTAAGTGGCACCGCTGAGGAAGAAGCCGCTGGTTCCGAAGAGTCCCCAGGTTTTTCCCAGAACAGTGATGGTGAATTCATGACTGAGCGGCGCGGTACCGCCGAGGTTGGCGACGCCGCCGACGCCGCCCATCTGGATGGCAAACCCGCACACCCAGTAGGCGAACAGGCCGAAGCCGTAGACCATGAAATTCATCATCATGGTGTGGTTGGCGTTCTTGGCGCGGCAGAGGCCGGTCTCCACCAAGGCGAAGCCGGCCTGCATGAACATGACGAGAAAGCCGGCGATGAGTGTCCAGGTGAAGTTGATGGCGACCTTGTTCTGGCCGGCCTGGTTGGCAAGATCGAGGAGCGTGAGGCCGGTCTTGGAATCGGCCACGGCGACGTCGGTGACGGTGCCGGTCTTGTCGCCGGCGGGGTCGCCCTTGGCCAGTTCGTCGGCGGTGGGAGCGGCGGCGTCTTTGATCACGGTGGATCCGTGCAGAACCGCAGCCGGAGCAGCGGGGGCGGTGGCCGTCGCAGGTGGCGGCGTGTCTGCCCCGACGGCGATACTGCACAGCAGCAGGGCCGCTGCAAAAATCAGTGGGAGGCGTGCCAATTTCATTCTCGTTCTCCTGAAGATGTCTTTCGTCTCGGCTTCACTGTTTCCAGATGGCATGTTTCATATGCGCCCGGTTAAGCATGCCGAGGATGGCGAAGGTACACATGCCGATGCCGAGCAGACAAAGCGCCAAGCGGATGGTGTTGGACGCTGTCAGCGCAAGGCCTGCAAGCGGGAGCAGCCATCCGAGAAGCGCGACGACGATCGCGAGTAATTTCATGGTTCTCTCCTTGGTTGTTTTAGCCCTGATCGGTGAATTCAAGCCGCTTGATGCGGTAGGTGCCGGCGAGGGCCTGGATGATGAGACCCAGAGCGATCACCGCCAGGGCGATGCCAATAGCGGGATGGCTCGAGCGTGTCACCAGCCCAGCCGGCAGCAGCGTGAATCCGATGAGGAACAAACCCAAATAACTTCCTTGTTGGCGATTCGCAGCCATGTCGAGTTCTCCTTGAAAATCTGGCCCGGGTGCGCGGCGTGGGTGCTGGTCATGGGGTTTGGATTTCCCGCACCGCGCCCCCCCGGATGTCGGCTGCCCCCCAAGACAGCCGTTTGGCCCAACTAACGCTTCTGCTTCCATAAGCCCTGCTTCACGGTCCCGATTAGCCCCGCAAAAAACATACCCGCTCCCAGCACGCAGAGGATCAGGCGCAGCACAACGTCGTGCGCGTTCACCACTTAGTCTCCTTGGTGTCGAAGGTGTAGACCATGCCGGCGGTCAAGGTGTCCTGTCCCAGCACCGGATCCGTGCCCTTGGTGAAGACCGGGCGGTTCGAGAAGTCGTGGCGATATTCCAGGCGCGTAATCAAGTGGTGCCCCACGATCCGCTCGAACGTGCCGGTGAACTCCTGCATGTGCTCAGGGGTGCCGGTGGTAAATCCGTAATGGTCGTTGAAGTACTCGTAGCGGGTCGCCACCGCGGAGCCTGAACCGAAGGCGTAGCGCACGTAGCCCGCAACTCCGGTCCAGTACACCGGATCGACGATGCCCGGGATGCGATCGCCGCGGCCGTAGTCAAAGTTCACGGTGGTGGAGAGACGGGAAGTCGCGTTGTAGGTCACGACGGTATCGCTCAACTGCCGCCAATGAGCGTTGGTGCCGACGGCCTCCGGTCCCGCCATGTAGTTTTGCGCAATGCCGATCTTCTTGGTCGGGTTCCAGCCGAAGGAGACACCCATCGTCTTGCCGGTGTTGTTATCGGAGATATCGTTCCAGCCGTTCACCAAGAAGCCGGTGAGGGAGTACTTGTCGCTGAACGTGTACTTGGCGCGCGCGCCGAAGTGGTAGTACGGGATCGCGTAGGCGAACAGCAAGCCGCGCGAGTAGTTCCAGTTATCCTTGGTCTCGATGACCTCAAACCCATGCGGGGTGACAAACTTGCCTACGTCCACTTGCAAACCTTTGCCCACCGGTGCGAGATAGGAAAGGTAGGCTTCCTTCAAATACTGCGCGAAGCCCAGCCCGGCGGGGTCGGTGGAGTTGACGACGTTGATGGCTTGGCCGTAGCCCAAGCCGAGGTGGAAGCCCAGCCGGCTGTTGGTGGGGTCGGGCGGCTTGTCGATATTGAGCTCGATCAGGTTGAGTGCGAACTGGTTGGAAGGACCGTCGAAGGCGCGGAAGCTGTTGGTTCGCGAGGTCGGCTGATTGAAGTTGTAGCCGTAGTAGGTGTCCACAAAGCCGCTGAGGGTGGTGCTGCCTAAGACTTGGGACAGCACGCTGGAAGGCGCCGCAGCCGCTGCGGGAGTGGAGGCCGACGCCACTGCCGCCGTGGTTGGCGTTGCCGATGGTGTGGCAGCCGGGCCAGCTTGCTGTTTCAACTCCGCAACCTGGGCGCGCAGAGATCCGACTTCCTTTTCCAGTTCCCGCATCTGGCGAATCAATTCCGCGGGAGCCATTTTGCCCGCATCGGCGGCGGCATCAGCTTGCGCCTCGAGCTCGGCTGGAGCCACCCAGACAAGACACAAGGCCAAAGCCAGGCAGGCTAATCGAGAACTTTTCATAGCTTATGCACCTTCTCCCCGAACAGGCCGCGCCAGGATGATCCATCGCAACGCGACCTTCACAACCAGCGAGCAAAGAGTAGCCGGGACGAGTTGGCATGGTCCAACGCATACTTTCCGTTCGCGCAATCGGAAATATTTTGAAAACTTAAATTTATCGGCGGAATAAACGAGGTTTATGGGCGGAACGAAGGCGGGCTTGCGTTGGTATATCGCATAGCGACATATATCAGGCTGGAGAAGCGTCCACCCGCCGGCGGCTCCTTCGCCGGCAGCGGCTTGGGAGCATCGGATTTCGCGAGTTTTTCAGCGCGGCGCGTGATTTCAAGTTCGCCCGGCTGGCACGGCGGGGCGAAGGGGACTCGAAAGAGAGGCAATGAACCGATTGGCGATTGGAGCGCATCGGCGCCGTCCGACAGAGCGCTTCAAGACCGATCGTGAAATCGAAATTGCGATGCCAGCGATTCATCTTTCGAGTGCGAAGCGCCTGCCCGCAGACATCGCGATCAAAGGCAATCAGGGTCGCCCCCTCAGGCGGGACGGACGATCTGGGCGACCTCATAGTACACTTTGATCGCCTCCTTAGAGGTATCGAGGAAGTGGAAGCTGGCTTTCGTCGGTTTTGCAAGCACAATAGGTACCACGGCGCCGCGGAAATCGCGAGTCGCGGGCCGAAAAACGTAGATGGGGCGGGACAGAGTGGCGACACAACTTCTGTTTCTCGTCCGGGTTTAGCTTCCGCGGGTGGCCGAATCGCGCGGCGCAAGCGCGGTGAGCCTCCATTTTCAATACTCGCTTTCCACAGAAGCCTGCATCGCACGAGGGAGTCGAACCATGCGTGCCCGTGCCCTCACAGTTGAATCGCCGCGCACAATTCGGCGGATGGTATTTTCGAGAGCCGCAGTCGTATTGCTGACGGCGGCTCTGACTGCTTGCGGCGGCAGCAGCAACGGCAAGAAGATATACGTTGTCGGCTTGGGCACGCCAAACGTGCAGCTACTTGCGGCCTCGGACGCAGGCGCGCTGACCGCGGATACGACAAACCTGGCAGGCACCGGTTCGCGGCCAGACGCAATCGCGCTGACCCGGCACTTTGCCTACGTACTCGACTCCACCGGCGGCGTTCAGCCGGGCGGAATTTCGGAGTACGCGATCGGAGGTTCGGGGACGCTCTCGGCGGCACGCACCGCCTTAGCTCTCAGTACCACCACGATCACCGCCACGCCACCCAATACAGGCTTGAACCCGCTGGCGATGGTCATGGATTCCAGCGGCAAGTTCGTGTTCGTGGCCAACCAGGG
>JAIQFM010000198.1 GCA_020073285.1 Terriglobia bacterium
CGGCTTGCCCTGCTGCTCGATTCCGGCAGCGAGTTCTTCGAGATCGGCGCTTACACCGCCTTCGGCATGTACGAAGAGTGGGGCGGCGCGCCGGCGGCGGGCGTCGTCACCGGCCTCGGCCGCATTCACAGCCGGCTCGTAATGCTGGTCGTGAACGATGCCACCGTGAAAGCGGGCGCCTTCTTCCCCATGACTTCGAAGAAGGTAATCCGGGCGCAAAACATCGCGATTGATAACCGCATCCCGACCATCTACCTGGTGGACTCCGCCGGCGTCTTCCTTCCTTTGCAGGAAGACGTTTTCCCCGACACCGACGATTTCGGCCGCGTCTTCCGCAACAACGCCGTCATGACCGCCATGGGCATCCCGCAGATCGCCGCCATCATGGGGATGTGCGTCGCCGGCGGCGGATATCTGCCGGTGATGTGTGACAACGTTCTGATGACCGACGGCAGCGGACTTTTCCTCGCCGGACCCGCGCTCGTGCAAGCCGCGATCGGAGCAAAGTATTCGGCGGAGGAACTCGGCGGGGCCGCCATGCACGCGGCCATCAGCGGCACCATCGATTACCGCGAGCCCAACGACGAAGCCTGCCTGGCGCGCATCCGCTCGCTGGTGGAAAAGATGGGCTATCGCCGCCTGTCCCCGTACGACCGCAAGAAACCGGAGGCGCCGCTCTACGCCGCCGAGGAAATTTACGGAATCTACGAATCCGATCCCGCGCGCCCCTACGACATGAAGGAGATCATCGCGCGCCTCGTGGACGGCAGCCGCTTCGACGAGTACAAGGCCGAGTACGGCAAGACGGTGCTCTGCGGTTACGCGCGCATTGGCGGCTTCGCTGTTGGAGTCGTCGCCAACCAGAAGCAGCACCAGCAGCAGATCGACGAGTCGGGCCACAAGCGCGTCGAGTTCGGCGGCGTCATCTACACCGAGTCGGCGGAAAAGGCCGCGCGCTTCATCATGGACTGCAACCAGAACCTGGTGCCGCTCGTCTTCCTGCACGACGTCAATGGATTCATGGTCGGGCGCGACGCCGAATGGAGCGGCATCATCAAGGCTGGCGCCAAGATGGTGAACGCCGTGTCCAATTCCGTGGTGCCGAAGATTACCGTGATCCTCGGCGGCTCGTTCGGCGCGGGACATTACGCCATGTGCGGCAAGGCCTACGATCCGCGCTTGCTGTTCGCGTGGCCGACCGCGCGTTACGCCGTCATGAGCGGCGATTCGGCGGCGGGCACGCTGGTCGAAATCAAGATCAAGCAACTGGAGCGCGGCGGCAAAAAGCTGAGCGACGAAGAAAAGAAAGAGCTGCTCGACTCGGTGAAGAAGACCTACGACGAGCAGACCGACCCGCGCTACGGCGCCGCCCGCTTGTGGATCGATAAAATTATTGACCCGCTGGAGACCCGCGACGCCATCACCCGCGCGCTGGAAGCCGCGGCGCTGAATCCGGACGTGCCGGAGTTTAAAGTGGGAGTTTTGCAAACCTGATCGGGTGATCCGGTGATCTGGAGATCGGGCGATCTAACCCGAGGCGATCACCAGATCACCGGAGCACCCGATCACCAGATCCATGGCAGAAACCACCAAGCTTATTGAATGCCCCCGCGACGCCTGGCAAGGCCTCAAGGGCCAGATCCCCACCGAGGTCAAGGCTGCCTACCTGCGCGCGCTGATCGGGGCGGGGTTCAAGCACATTGACGCCGTGTCGTTCGTCTCGCCCAAGGCCGTGCCCCAGATGGCCGACTCGGAAGAGGTGCTCAAGCAGATTGATCCGCCCGATGACGTCGAGATCATCGGCATCGTGGTCAACGAAAAAGGCTCCGAGCGCGCCGTCGCCACCCAGGCCGTGCACACCCTCGGCTTCCCGTATTCGGTCTCGCCCACGTTCCTGAAGAAGAATCAGAACCAGACGCTGGAAGACGCCTACGACACGCTGGAACAAATCAAGGAGAAGGCCGACAGCGCCGGCCTCGATGTCGTGGTGTACATCTCGATGGCGTTCGGCAATCCGTACAACGATCCGTGGAGCGCCGACGAAGTTCTCGAAGCCGTGGACCTGATCGAAAAGACCGGCACGCGTTCCATCTCGCTTGCCGACACCGTGGGCCTGGCCACGCCCGATCAGATCCGCGCCCTGGTGGCCGCGGTGCTTGCCCGGTACGACTACCTCGACATCGGCGTCCACCTGCACAGCCGTCCCGCCGAAGCGGTGGACAAAATTCTTGCCGCCTACGACGCCGGCATTCGACGCTTCGATTCCGCCATCGGCGGCCTCGGCGGCTGTCCCTTCGCCCAGGACGAACTGGTCGGCAATATCTCGACCGAAAAAGTCCTGGAAGCGCTCGCCCAGCGCGGCGCCGACGCGCCTATCCGCAAGCCACTCGACAACGTCATCCGCATCAACGCCGATATCGCGGCGAAGCACAAAACTTAACCACGGATCTCCGCGGATTCTCACGGATCGATAGTTGGTTTGCTTTATCCGTGTGAATCCGTGAAAATCCGTGGTTCGCTTATGCCTTTAAACACGCTCACGCTCGCCCACGAAGATCGCGTCGCGCTTATTACCCTGAATCGTCCCGAGAAGCGCAATGCCGTCAGCTTTGAATTGCTTGCGGAGTTGATGAGCGCGCTCGATGAGGTGGAACGCTCGCGCGCGCAGGTGCTCATCATCACCGGCGCAGGCAAGGCCTTCTGCGCTGGCTTGGACCTGGACGAACTCAAGGCGCTACTGGGCAAAACGCAGGAAGAAAATCTCAAAGATTCCGCGCGCATGGCGCAGATCTTCCGCCGCATTTACGAATTTCCCCTTCCCACCATCGCCGCCGTGAACGGCGCGGCTATCGCCGGCGGCACAGGAATTGCCACCATGTGCGACTTCACGCTAGCCGTGCCGGAAGCGAAGTTCGGCTACACCGAGGTGAAAATCGGGTTTGTCCCGGCCATCGTCTCCTCGATTCTCGTCTGGCAAGTCGGCCACAAGATCGCGCGCGACCTGCTGCTCACCGGACGCCTCTTCGACGCCGCCGAGGCGCATCGCTACGGACTGGTGAACGAGGTCGTCGCGCTCGACAGACTCATGCTGCGCGCCCGCGAGCTGGCGGCGCAGTTGCTGGAGAATTCGCCGTCGTCGGTGCGCCTGACCAAGAAACTGATCAACGGATTTCTCGCGCGCTCGCTTGACGAGCAGATCGCGCAGGCGGTTGAGGACAACGCCCGCATTCGCACCACTGAAGATTTTCGCGAAGGAGTCACCAGCTTCCTGGAAAAGCGGAAGCCGAGATGGAGCACCTGATTTCTGAGTCGTGTCATTCCGAGCGCAGCGAGGAACCTGCTTTGGAAGGGCACGGCTTCAGCCGTGCCGATGAGAGTCGTAGGGCAAACCGGCTTCAGCCGCTGAGGTACAGTGTCGGCTCGTAAGATCATCATCGACATTTTCGATGTGGCTGGTGGTATTGCCGGTGCATGCATGATTCTAGGCGGCGTCTTGTTGTTGGTCTCGGCACCCGGCTCAATGAACAAAGTACTGCAGGTCGTGAGCGCTTTAGCACTGATCTCTTTTGGCCTCGTGCTGGCGATTCGACGAAGATTCAAACGAACTCGAATTGTCCTCGGGGCGATGTTTATTGTGTTTCTTGTCGTGTCGTATCTAGCAGCAGTGTTTCTGCCTATAGACTTGCATAACCAATCGCGCTGGCTGCGATGACGAATACCACCACAATCCGCGTCCGCTACGCCGAGACCGACCAGATGGGCGTCGTCTATCACTCGAACTATTTCATCTGGTTCGAAGTCGGACGTGTGGAACTGCTGCGCCAACTCGGTTTCACCTACAAGGAAATGGAACGCGAGGACCAGTGCTTCATCGCCGTGGTGGACGCGCGCTGCCGCTTCCGGGCGCCGGCGCGGTACGATGATGAGATCACCATCCGCACGCACCTGAAGAACGCGCGCGAGTCGCTGATCCATTTTGCGTACGAAGCGGTTCGCGAGAGCGACGGCACGCTGTTGGCGGAAGGCGAGACGACGCACATCGTCACCGACGCGAACCTGAACAAGCGCCCGCTGCCGGAGAAGTATCTGGATGCATTCAAGCGGGCGGTGAGGACGAGCGATTAGCAGTTAGCAATTAGCGATTGGCCAGATCAGTCCCGAAAGCCGCGATTGCCAATCGCTAATTACTAATCGCCAATTGTTGAACATGAAAGTGCTCCACATCAACGGCTCCGAACTCACGCTCGACGAACTGCGCGAAGCGGTATACGAGCGGCGTGTCGTGCTGCTCGACCCCGACGCCCGCCTGCGCGTACTGGCGGCGCGCAGCGTGGTGGACGACATCGTCGAACGCAACCAAGTCGCCTACGCCGTCACCACCGGCGTCGGCAAACTCTCCGACGTCCGCATCGCGCCCGAACAGATCCGCGAACTGCAGGTCAACCTGCTGCGCTCGCACGCGGTCGGTGTCGGCGAGCCGCTCAGCGAGGCGGAAGTCCGCGCCATGATGCTGCTGCGCGCCAATTCCCTCGCCAAGGGATATTCCGGGGTTCGCACCGAGGTGATTGACACGCTCTGCGAGATGCTCAACCGCGGCGTGCATCCCGTGGTTCCGTCGCAGGGCAGCGTGGGCGCCAGCGGCGACCTCGCGCCCCTGGCTCATCTCGCGCTGGTGCTGATCGGCGAAGGTGAAGCCTGGCACGCCGACCCGAAATTGCGGCGGCCGCGGCGCCTCGGCGATCCGCACGCCCGCCGCCATCCCGGCGGCGAGGCTCTCAAGCGCGCCGACATCAAGCCGCTGAAGCTGGAAGCCAAGGAAGCCATCTCTCTGATCAACGGCACGCAGGCGATGGTCGCAGTGGGCGCCCTGGCGCTGCTGGCCGCACAGACCATGGTGGATTCCGCCGACGTGATCGGCGCCATGTCGGCCGACGCGCTGCGCGGTACCGATGTCGCCTTCGACGAGCGCATCCAGTACGTTCGCCCGCATACCGGGCAGATGCGCAGCGCCGCCAATCTCCGCCGCATGCTGGAAGGCAGCGCCATCCGCGAATCCCACCGCCAGTGCGGGCGCGTGCAGGACGCCTATTCGCTGCGCTGCATGCCGCAGGTGCACGGCGCCGTCTACGACGCGCTCAACTACTGCGCGCAAGTGCTGGAAATCGAGATGAACTCCGCGGTGGACAACCCGCTGGTCTTCGTCGCGCCCAAGCAGGTCGGTGCGCGGCAACCGGCCGAGCCGCACGGCGACATCCTCTCCGGCGGAAACTTCCACGGCGAACCGGTGGCCTTCGCGCTCGACTTTCTCGCCATCGCGCTCAGCGCGCTGGCCGGAATTTCCGAGCGCCGCATCGAGCGCCTGGTGAACCCCTCGCTCAACGAGGGGCTGCCGCCGTTTCTGGCCAGCGCCGCAGGACTGAACTCGGGATTCATGATGGCGCAGGTCACCGCCGCGGCGCTGGTCAGCGAGAACAAGGTGCTGGCGCACCCCGCCTCGGTGGATTCCATCACCACCTCCGGCAACAAGGAAGATTACGTATCCATGGGAATGACCGGGGCTATCAAGTTGAAGAAGATTCTTGCCAATGCGCTCCACGTGCTCGCCATCGAAGCCATCGCCGCGGCGCAGGCGTTGGACTTTCTGGCGCCCCTCAAGCCCGGCAAGCGCGCGCAGCAGGCCATGGCGGCGATTCGTGCCGTCTGCCCGCCCCTGGAGCACGATCGCAGCCTCGCTCCGGATTTCGCGCGGGTCGCCGAAGTGCTCAAGCGCGGCGACCTGGCGGCGGTACTGCGGTAGTCATTGACCACGGATTGGGCTGTCGGCTCTCGAACTTCAGGCCCCGATGGCCGACAGCCGCATGACAAGCAAAGAATGACGCGGAGATCGCACTCGATCTCCGCGTTGTGTTCTGATCCTTGTAATCCGTCGCGGCGATCCGTGGTTACAGACTCACCGCTTCCGGCATGGGCTTTCCCTTGGCGACGTGGTGCACGGTCGAGGTCTCGACGTCATAGATGTGCACCTTGGCCGTGGTGTGCGCCAGGTGCTGGATCATCTCACTGATGCGCTTGTACTCCAGGTGGTGAAACTCCTCGGCGTCAGCCTTGGTTTTCCAAAAACTCATGGCGAGCACCTGGTCGGCGTCGTGGTCGGCGATGAGGACGATTTCGTCAACAAAGCCGGGATGGGACTGCAGGATGCCAAGCACGTCACTGTGCAGCTTGCGGCAAAGTTCTTTGGCCTTGCCGGGCTTCGTTTTGATCTCGACAACGCGAGTGATCATAGCGGGTCTCCTTTGCGAGGATGAACATGGCCCTACTCCGGATCAATCACTGTATGGTCGCACAATCGCCCGCAGCCGGCGCGCAGGACTGCTTGCCCGGCTGGAACAGCAGGACCGAAACGGGACTAGCGGCCCCAACCTAATTATTCGCCGCCACTATTCGCCGCCGGCGCGATCCCGAGACGAAGGCGCGTAGTAGCCGGCGCGCGCCTGCACGCGGTAGTCGCCGCCTTTGGCCTTCACTTCCACCTTGCGATAGGTGCCGTCGCGCTTGTTGTTGGTGGGCGTGTAGCCGATGCTGTACTGGCTGCGGAGTTCGGCCGCCACCTGGTCGAACGCCTGCTTGAGCTTATCCTGCTTGTTCCCAACCTCGATGACGCGCCCGCCGGTCTCCTGGCAGAGCTTCTTCATGTCTCGGTCGCCGGAGTAGCCAAACCCGCCGTAGAAGCCGCGGTCGGCGATGAGCAGCACGTACACCATGGTATCCGCCCTCTGGGCAGCCTCGATGGCGTCGCGGATCTTCAAGCGGCTGCCCTGGTCCTCGCCGTCGGTGAGCAGGATCATCGCCTTGCGGCCAACCTCGCGCCCCAGCTTTTCATTGGAGGCAAGATAGACGGCGTCGTAGAGCAAAGTGCCTTTCGGGTTGCTGATGGGGATGGGACCGCCGCCCAGGCCGGGCAGGCCTCCGCCGCCACCGCCGCCGTTGATGCGTGCGCGATTCATGCCGGCGCGCAGGTCGCGTGGGTCGTTGGTGAAATCCTGCAGCAGGTCAACATTCACGTCGAAGCCGATGACGAACGCCAAGTCCTTTTCGCGCAGGACTTCGCGCAGGAACGCCGCGCCCACTTCCTTCTCGATGGGGAGCACGCGCTCCTGGCTCACGCTGCTGTCAATGAGCATGCCGAGGGTGAGGGGCTGATTGGATTCGGCGGAAAAATACTTGATGGTCTGG